>MESD01000159.1:0-10960 GCA_001770815.1 Burkholderiales bacterium RIFCSPHIGHO2_12_FULL_69_20 | reverse complement strand
GCCGGTGCGTATCCAGACCGACGGCGGCCACCTGCGGGTGAGCGTGGGCGACAGGCTGTATGCCATCGACAAGGACTGGAACTTCGGCGGCATCCGTGCCCACGGCAGCTGCAACGGCCAGCCCTTCGTCGCCCAGCTCGAGCGCCACGGCATGTGGTACCGCGTGTCGCACAACGGCCTGGTGATCGACACCCAGCTGATGAGCGCACGCGCCGCCGAGTTGCTGCGGGTGATGCCCTTCAAGGCGCCGGCCGACATGAGCAAGTTCCTGCTGTCGCCGATGCCGGGGCTGCTGGTCGACGTGACCGTCAAGCCCGGCCAGACGGTGCAGGCCGGCGAGCGGCTGGCGGTGATCGAGGCGATGAAGATGGAGAACATCCTCACCGCCACGCAGGACGGCGTGGTCAAGGACGTGCTGGCCGCCAAGGGCGAGAGCCTGGCGGTGGACCAGCCCATCATTGCGTTCGCTTGAGGAGCCTGAGCATGAGCGACAAACCTTTCAAGATCCTCGGCATCCAGCAGATCGCCATCGGTGGGCCCGACAAGGGCAAGCTCAAGAGCCTGTGGGTCGACATGCTGGGGCTGACGGTCAAGAGCACCTTCGTCAGCGAACGCGAGAACGTCGACGAAGACATCTGCGCGCTGGGCAGCGGCCCCACCGCAGTGGAAGTCGACCTGATGCAGCCCATCGATCCCGACAAGAAGCCGGCCGTGCACTCCACGCCGCTGAACCATGTCGGCCTGTGGGTCGACGACCTCGCCGTGGCGGTTGAATGGATGACGGCCAACGGCGTGCGCTTCGCCCCCGGCGGCATCCGCAAAGGCGCGGCGGGTTACGACATCACCTTCATCCACCCCAAGGGCAACGAGCAGTTTCCGCTGGGCGGCGAGGGCGTGCTGATCGAACTGGTGCAGGCGCCGCCCGAGGTGATCAGCGCCCTGGCCTGAGCCGGTTCAGGCCTCGGCGTCGGGTTCGGCGTCGACGGTCTCGCCGCGCAGCAGCGCCAGCATCTGCGCGGCGTCCATCACCGCGCCCGCGCCGCTGCCGTCCTGCCCGGCCAGCACGCCTTCGGCCAGCGCGCGCTTCTGGTGGTGCAGCTTGACGATGCGGTCTTCGATCGACCCCTGCGTCACCAGCCGGTAGACGGTGACCGGCCGCTGCTGCCCGATGCGGTGCGCACGGCCGCTGGCCTGGTCTTCGGCGGCCGGGTTCCACCAGGGGTCGGCGATGATCACGTAGTCGGCCATCGTCAGGTTCAGGCCAAACCCGCCGGCCTTCAGGCTGATCAGGAAGAAGTCGCCCTCGCCACCCTGGAAGGCATTGACACGTTGGGTGCGCTGCGCCATCGGCGTGCTGCCGTCCAGGTACTGATAACGCAGGCCCGCAGCGTCCAGCCGTTCACGCAGCAGCGCCAGGAAGTCGGTGAACTGGCTGAACACCAGCGCCTTGTGGCGGCCGGCCACCAGCTCTTGCGCCAGGCGCTCGAACTCCTGCACCTTGGCGCCCACCAGGCCCAGCTCGGGCGCCACCAGGCGCGGATCGCAGGCGGCGCGGCGCAATCGCGTCAGCGCGGCCAGGATGTGCATCTGCGCCTGGCCTTCGCCGGCACCGGATCCACCACCGGCTGCACCCGCCGAACCTGCCGCGAGGGCCTGGTTGACGCTGTCCTCGGCCTGCTGGCGCAGCGCCTCCAGCAGCGCGCGTTCCTTGGTGCCGGGCACCACCTCGTGCACGATCTCGGTCCGTGCCGGCAGGTCGGCCAGCACCTCGGCCTTGGTGCGGCGCAGCAGGAAGGGCGCCACCAGCCGGCGCAGGCGGCGGCTGGCCTGGGCGTCGCCCTCGCGCTCGATCGGCGTGGCAAAGCGCTGGTTGAACTGCTCGGCGCTGCCCAGCAGCCCCGGGTTGGCGAAGGCCATGATGGCCCACAGCTCGGCCAGCCGGTTCTCGATCGGCGTACCCGTCAGCGCCAGCTTGAAGTCGGCCGCCAGCGCCTGCGCGGCGCGGGCGCGGCGGGTGCCGGCATTCTTGATGGCCTGGGCTTCGTCCAGCACCGCGGTGTGCCAGGTGCGGGCGGTGAGCAGGTCACCGTCGAGCTGCAGCAGGCCGTAGCTGCACACCAGCACCTGGCCCGGGCCCAGCGCCAGCACCTGCTTGCGGCGTGCGGCGCGGCGGGCGCTGTCCTGCGGCGCATCGGCGTCGATGGTCGTGGCGTCGACGCTCTCGTCGTCGCCCTCGATATCCGGTTCGCCCAGCGCGCCGGTGTCGCCGTACATCTCCACCTGCAGGCCGGGCGCAAACCGCGCCGCCTCGGCCAGCCAGTTGCCGCACACCGAGGTGGGCGCCACCACCAGCGCCGGGCCGCCGCCCGCGCGCGCCAGCAGCAGGGCCAGCGTCTGCAGCGTCTTGCCCAGGCCCATGTCGTCGGCCAGCACGGCGCCAAAGCCGCCGGCGGCCAGGCGCATCAGCCAGGTCCAACCGCTGGCCTGGTAATCCCGCAAGTCAGCGGCCAGCCCGGCGGGCAGGGTGAAGACCTGGTCCTGTGCGCGTGCCCAGGCCTCGCAGCGGTGTTGCCACGCCTTGTCGCCGGCCAGCACCGGGGCCTCCGCCTGGCCGGCCTGCTGGGCGGTCCAGGCCATCGCGGCCATCGTCGCCACGCGCTGCGCCTTGCCGTGCGTCTGGGTGATGGCACGCAGGTCGGCCAGCTGCTGGCGCAGCGTGTCGGTCAGCGCCAGGAAGCCACCGTCGCCCAGCGCCACGTAGCGCTGCTTGCCGGTCAGCACCAGGTCGAGCAGCTGGCGCAGGCGCAGCACCTCGCCACCGTCCAGCGCCAGTTCACCGTCGAGTTCCAGCCAGTCGCCTTGCGACTTGACCTTGATCTGCACCTGCGCCGCCGTCACCGCGCGCACCCGCAGCGGCTTGCCCTTGGGCCATTCGCTGACGATGCCACGGGCCAGCCGGCCCAGCGCCTCGACCACCGCCAGCGCCTGGTCGGGCTCGTCCAGTGACCAGGCATGGGCGCCGTCGTCCAGCCAGTCGACCGATTCGGTCAGCGCCAGCAGGTGGGCGCGCTCGGCGGGCAGATCGCGCCGGGTCGACAGCGTCACACCCTGGTGCACCGTGGTCACCCGCTCGCGGCCCAGCCCGGGCGCCAGGCGCGGGCCGAAATCACCGAAGGGCGCGGCCACCAGCCGCAGGTGGATGCCGTCGCCCTGCGGTGTCAGCTCGGCGCGCAGCAGCGCGCTGGCCGGCACCTCGTGGCCGGCCTCGGCGTCGCTGGCCAGCTGGAAGTGCGTGCCCAGCACCCGCAGCGCGGCATCCAGCTCGGCGCGCGCGGCCACCGGCACCTGCCAGCCCTGCGTCACCAGCTCGGCCACGCGCAGCTGCGCGGTGGTGATGCGCACCAGCCGCGCACGCTCGGCGCCGTCGCGCAGCAGCAGCACCGTCGGCCGGCCGCCGTCGGCGCCGCGGCGGATCTGCGCCAGCGCCCAGTCGTCGTCGTCCAGATCGTCGTCGTCCGGTTCGGCCGCCTCGTCGGGCTTGATCGGATCGACGACGCGGAACTGCAGGTGCTCGCCGCGTGTCAGCACCTCCAGCTGGGGCAGGCTCTCGCTCACCTCGATGAACTGCAGCGGCGCCTCGGACCAGGCCACGCAGGGGTGCTGCACCAGCGCCTGCACCGCCTGCAGCTTGTCCAGCACCAGCCGGCCGCCGTAGGGCAGCTTCTTGATCGCGCGCAGCACCGCGGCGTCTTGCGCCGGCAGATCGCTGCGCTTGGCCAGCGCCGCCAGCGAGGCTGGCTTGGGCTTGCCCAGACCACGTGCGCCGGCCTTCTGCTCCAGCGGCTCGATGCGGCGCACGCGGCCCTGGTCGTCGGTCTGCACGGTCCAGATCAGGCGGTCGGCCACCTGCGCCTGGCCGGTGGCGGCAGCGGCCCCGCCCACCGGGCCCAGCGCGACGATGGCGTTCAGCGCCTCGCGCCAGCGGTCCACCGGTTCACCGATGGGAAAGGCCTGCTGCGCATCGGCCGCGGTGGGCGCCTGGCCCAGCAGCAGTGCCGCGCAGCGCCGCACCATCATCGCCAGCCAGGGCAGGCTGGCGGCTTCGTAGCCCTGGGCCAGCGCACTGGCTTGCCGCGCGAAGGGCTCGGGCTGCGCCGGTGCGTGGCCCAGCCAGGCGCACAGCAGCCAGTGGCTCAGCTGCTGCAGGCCGTGCAGGCGGGTGCCCGGCAGCGCCGTGATGAAGAAGCGCTTGGCGCTGCGCGGTGCATCGCCCAGGCGCTGGTCGATGGCCTCCTGCCACACGCCCCAGAAGGTGAACGGATCGGCGTCGCGCTTGCCGGCCTCGGTGGCGGTGAACTTGCGCGCCTTGGTCCAGGCCGCCGGGTCGCTCTGGGCGATCAGCGACAGCGCATAGAACCAGGTGGTGGGCTCGGCAAACAGGTGCTTGCGGCGGCCGATGGTGGCCGCGGCCTCTTTCCACGCCAACTCGAAGGCGCGCGCGCCGGCGGCGTGGTGACCGGCGGCGATGTCGGCGGCAGCACGCAGGGCCTGCGCTTCGGGATGGTCCAGGCCCAGCAGCACGCGCCGCAGCTCGTCGTGCTGGCCGGCCAGCAGCAGCCGTTCGGCCAGGCGCAGGCGCAGGTTGTCGTGCAGGGCCCCGGGGTCGGGCAAGGATTGCGCCTGCAGCCACGCCCACAGCGGCAAGGTCAGGGTTTCGGCGTCGCCGCCCAGGTGATTCAACAGGCGCGTGAGCAGGCGGTAGCGCAGCTCGGGGGCTATGGCCTCCCACAGCGTGGCATCGAAGGGCTTCAGCAGCGCGGCCGCCAGCAGGGCGGGGTGCTCGGGCGAGGCATTGCGGCTGAGCTGGCACAGCCGCTCGAAGGCCGCCGGCGTGCCACCGCCCAGCACCACCACGCGGATGGCGCCGACCATCGCCTCTTCGCCGAACAGCTCCAGGTGCCAGCTGTGGTCGACGCGGTACAGCCGCCGCCAGCTGGCCCACCAGTGGTCACGGGTGGCGGGCGACCGCAGCAGCGTCACGAAGCGTGGCCAGGCCGCCTCGGGCGGCGCGAACCACTGGCCCTGCGTGGTATTGCCGACCCGCTTGGCTTGTTGCAACTCGCCCAGCAGGCGGCGCAGCTCGGGGCCGTGGAAGTGCGCGCCGCGCGCCGTGTGGTGGTCGCCCAGAAACTCGGCCAGCCGGGTGATGTTGATCGGCGCCTGCAGGAAGCACAGGGCGTCGAGCACGGTCTGCTGGTCGGCGGTCAGCGTGAGGTCGGGCGAGTCATCGAACAGCGACGGCATGGTGGGGCAGGGCGCAGGATGGGGTGGGCCGCCAGTGTAGGAGGCACGGCCGCTCAGACCGGCCGTTCAGACCGGCCGTTCAAGCAGACCCGGCGGGCCCGGCAAGCAGATCCAGCCCTGCGTGCCCGGCCGCAAGCGCTGGTTTATGCTTCGTAAACCGCGAAGGGTTGCTTGGTTTTGCCCGTGAACCTCGTTGTCATCCTTCGCGCATCATCCTGTCGCGCCACCTGAGCCAGCCCGGGCCGATCCCGCCCACCCCCTCCGTCACCGTCCACGTTCACCGCTGTGAGGCGGCGGCGGCGCTGGCCGGTGCCGCATCCCCTTCCCGCCGGGCATTCCGACCCGGATGCCCACTTTGGCGCCATGCGCTTCGACCTGACCACCCTCAACCTCGTGCTGGCCATCGCCGAAACCCGCAGCATCACGCGCGGGGCAGCGCGCGAGCACCTGGCGCTGGCCGCGGCCAGCAAGCGCTTGAGCGACCTGGAAATCCGGCTGGGTGTGGCGCTGTTCGACCGGCGCGCGCGCGGCGTCGACCTGACCGAAGCCGGCCGCGCGCTGGTGCGGCACATCCGCTCGCTCAACGCCAGCCTGCACGCGCTGGAGAGCGAGGTGGTCGAGTTCTCGCGTGGCATCAAGGGCCATCTGCGCATCGCCGCCAATGCCAGTGCCATCGCCGAATGTCTGCCGGCCGATCTGGCCGCCTTCAGCCAGGCGCATCCGGGCATCCGCATCAGCCTGGAAGACCTGACCAGCGCCGAGGTGCAGGCCGCGGTGGCCGAGGGCCGCGCCGACGTCGGCTTCTTCGTGCCACCGCAGCACGAGGGCCGGCTGAGCTGCCGCCACTACCGCGATGGTGAACTGGCGGTGCTGGTGCCGCAGGGCCATGTGTTGGCCCGGCGCGAAGGTGTGCCCTTCGATGCATTGCTGGATTTCGACATCGTCGGCCTGCACCTGGGCGCCGCGGTGCACGAGCAGATGCGCGAGCGCGCCCAGGCCCTGGGCCGCACGCTGAACGTGCGGGTGCAGGTGCGCGGCTTCGACGCCATTGCGCAGTTGGTGGAAGCCGGCCTGGGCGTGGCGGTGCTGCCGAAGGGGGTGGCCCAGCGCTTTGCACGCATCTTCGCGGTGCAGCCGCTGGGGCTGGACGAAGACTGGGCCCGCCGCCCCTACCTGCTGGCGGTGCGCACGCAGGAGGTGCTGCCCGCCGTGGTGCAGCGCTTCGTCGAGGCGCTGTGCCCGGTGCCGGTTGCCGTGCCGCCATCGGCTGCTGCCTCCGATCCATCCGTCGTCGCGCCAGTCGCGCGACAATCACAGCCCCGCAAGAGGTGATGCCATGACCGCAAGAACTGCCGCCAGAACGCTCTACGACAAGCTCTGGGACGACCACGTCGTCCACACCGAGGACGACGGCACCGTCACCCTCTACATCGACCGCCACCTGGTGCATGAAGTGACCAGCCCGCAGGCCTTCGAGGGCCTGCGACTGGCCAATCGCAAGGTCTGGCGCGTCAGTTCGATCGTGGCCACCGCCGACCACAACACGCCCACCACCGGCTGGGAGCGGGGTTACGACGGCATCACCGATCCCACCAGCAAGCTGCAGGTGACCACGCTGGACGCCAATATCAAGGCCTTCGGTGCGGCGGCGTACTTTCCGTTCCTCGACAAGCGCCAGGGCATCGTGCACGTGATCGGGCCGGAGCAGGGCGCCACGCTGCCCGGCATGACGGTCGTCTGCGGCGACAGCCACACATCCACCCATGGCGCCTTCGGCGCGCTGGCGCACGGTATCGGCACCAGCGAGGTCGAGCATGTGATGGCCACCCAGACGCTGCTGGCCAAGAAGGCCAAGAACATGCTGGTGCGGGTGGAGGGCACCCTCACCAAGGGCTTGACCGCCAAGGACATCGTGTTGGCGATCATCGGCAAGATCGGCACCGCCGGCGGCACCGGCTACACCATCGAGTTCGGCGGCTCGGCGATCCGCGCGCTCAGCATGGAAGGCCGCATGACGGTCTGCAACATGGCCATCGAGGCCGGCGCGCGCGCCGGGCTGGTGGGCGTGGACGAGACCACCATCCAGTACGTCAAGGGCCGGCCGTTTTCGCCCAAGGGCGTGGAGTTCGACCATGCCGCGGCGCTGTGGCGCACGTTGCGCAGCGACGAGGGCGCGCACTTCGATGCGGTGGTCGAGATCGACGCCAACACGCTGAAGCCGCAGGTCACCTGGGGCACCAGCCCCGAGATGGTGCTGTCCATCGACGACCGCGTGCCCGATCCCGACAAGGAGAAAGACGACGTCAAGCGGGGCGCCATCGAGCGTGCGCTGGTCTACATGGGCCTGGAGCCGAACAAGCCGATTGCCGACATCCGCATCGACAAGGTCTTCATCGGCAGCTGCACCAACAGCCGCATCGAGGACATGCGCGAAGCCGCTGCCGTGGTGCGCCGCATCGGCGGCCGGGTGGCCGGCAACGTCAAGCTGGCGATGGTGGTGCCCGGTTCGGGCCTGGTGAAGGCGCAGGCCGAGGCCGAAGGCCTGCACGAGGTCTTCAAGGCCGCCGGCTTCGAGTGGCGCGAGCCCGGTTGCAGCATGTGCCTGGCGATGAACGCCGACCGGCTCGAGCCGGGCGAGCGCTGCGCCAGCACCAGCAACCGCAACTTCGAAGGCCGCCAGGGCGCCGGCGGCCGCACCCACCTCGTCAGCCCGGCGATGGCCGCTGCCGCTGCACTGAATGGCCATTTCGTCGACATCCGTCGCATCGCCTGAACCCCATTTTTCTTGAAGGAGATCACCATGACCCGTTTGATCCTGATCGTTTCCGCCGTGCTCGCACTGTCCGCCTGCAACACCGTCAAGGGCATCGGCCAGGACGTGCAGAAGACCGGCCAGGTGATCGAAGGCGCCGCGAAAAAGTGAACCCAAGCGCGCGGCGCACCAACGCGCCGCGCACAGGAGCCAAGATGCAAGCCTTCACCGTGCACAAGGGGCTGGTCGCCCCGATGGACCGTGCCAACGTCGACACCGACGCCATCATTCCCAAGCAGTTCCTGAAGTCGATCGCCCGCACCGGGTTCGGCCAGAACCTGTTCGACGAGTGGCGCTACCTCGACAAGGGCGAGCCGGGGCAAGACCCGGCCAGCCGCCAACCGAACCCGGATTTCGTGCTGAACCAGCCGCGCTACGCGGAGGCGTCGGTGCTGCTGACGCGCAAGAACTTCGGCTGCGGATCGAGCCGCGAGCACGCGCCCTGGGCGCTGGATCAATACGGCTTTCGCGCCATCATCGCGCCCAGCTACGCCGACATCTTCTTCAACAACTGCTTCAAGAACGGCCTGCTGCCGATCGTGCTGCCCGAAGAGGTGGTGTCGCGCCTGTTCGACGAGGTCTACGGCTTCGTCGGCTACCAGCTGACGATCGACCTGCCACGCCAGGTGGTGGTCAAGCCCGACGGCAGCGAGATCCCGTTCGAGGTGCAGGCCTTCCGCAAATACTGCCTGGTCAACGGCTTCGACGACATCGGCCTGACGCTGCGCCACGCCGACAAGATCAAGGCTTTCGAGGCCGAGCGCATCACCAAGATGCCGTGGCTGGCGCACCGCGAGCTCTGACCGTTTCACCTTCCAGAAAGCAACAACATGAAGATCGCCATCCTGCCGGGCGACGGCATCGGCACCGAGATCATGGCCGAGGCCGTCAAGGTGCTGGCCGTGCTCGACCTGCCCTTCGAGACCGAGACCGCGCTGGTCGGCGGCGCCGCCTACGAGGCCCACGGCCACCCGCTGCCTGAATCGACGCTGGCCCTGGCCAAGGCCGCCGATGCGGTGCTGTTCGGCGCCGTGGGCGACTGGAAGTACGACAAGCTCGAGCGCCAGTTCCGCCCCGAGCAGGCCATCCTGGGCCTGCGCAAGCACCTGGGGCTGTTCGCCAACTTCCGCCCGGCGATCTGCTACGAGCAGCTGACCCACGCCTCGTCGCTGAAACCCGAACTGGTGGCGGGGCTGGACATCCTGATCATCCGCGAGCTGACCGGCGACATCTACTTCGGCCAGCCGCGCGGCCGCCGGGTGGCGGTCGATGGCCACTTTCCCGGGGCCGAGGAAGCCTTCGACACCATGCGCTACAGCAAGCCCGAGATCGAGCGCATCGCCCATGTGGCCTTCCAGGCCGCGCGCCGCCGCAGCAAGAAGGTCACCTCGGTCGACAAGGCCAACGTGCTCGAGACCTTCCAGTTCTGGAAGGACGTGGTCACCGAGGTGCATGCCCAGTACCCCGACGTGGCGCTGGACCACATGTACGTCGACAACGCCGCGATGCAGCTGGTCAAGGCACCCAAGGCCTTCGACGTGGTGGTCACCGGCAACATGTTCGGCGACATCCTGTCCGACGAGGCGGCGATGTTGACCGGCTCGATCGGCATGCTGCCCTCGGCCTCGCTGGACAAGCACAACAAGGGCCTGTACGAGCCCAGCCACGGCAGCGCACCCGACATTGCGGGTAAGGATCTTGCAAACCCGCTGGCTACAATCTTGTCCGCTGCCATGATGCTCCGCTATTCCCTGAACCAGCCCGACGCCGCCGACCGGATCGAATCCGCGGTGAAGGCGGTGCTGTCGGCCGGTCTGCGCACCGGCGACATCTGGTCCGAGGGCACGCAGCGGGTGGGCACGCGCGAGATGGGCGACGCCGTCGTGGCCGCCTTGCATGGTCAGGTCGCCGGCAAAACCATCACCACGCGCACTGCTGGCATTATCAAGGGCTAGTCAGCTCCGGATCGTCTCGCCCACTTGGACCCCGGCGAAACGAGCCGGGGAACCCGGGGGTCCGGATGGCAACTGAAAGGCTTTGAAATGGCACTCGTAGGATTGGTCGGCTGGCGCGGCATGGTCGGCTCGGTGTTGATGGACCGCATGCAGGCCGAGGGTGACTTCGCGCTGATCGAGCCACTGTTCTTCAGCACCAGCAACGCCGGCGGAACCGCGCCGTCACAGGCGAAGAACGAAACCAAGCTGCAGGACGCCTTCGACATCGCCGCGCTCAAGCGCTGCGACATCATCCTCACCGCCCAGGGCGGCGACTACACCAGCGAGGTGTTCCCCCAACTGCGCGCCGCCGGCTGGACCGGCCACTGGATCGATGCGGCCTCCACGCTGCGCATGGCCGACGATGCGGTGATCGTGCTCGACCCGGTGAACCTGCCGGTGATCAAGCAGTCGCTGGCTCGCGGCGGGCGCAACTGGATCGGCGGCAACTGCACCGTCAGCTGCATGTTGATGGGCGTGGGCGCGCTCTACAAGGCCGGTCTGGTCGAGTGGATGAGCACCCAGACCTACCAGGCGGCCAGCGGCGGCGGCGCGCAGCACATGCGTGAACTGCTGACGCAGTACGGCACGCTGAACGCGTCGGTCAAGTCGCTGCTGGACGACCCCAAGAGCGCGATCCTCGAGATCGACCGCCAGGTCATCGCCACCCAGCGCGGCCTGTCTGCTGCCGAGACCGCCAACTTCGGCGTGCCGCTGGGCGGCTCGCTGATCCCCTGGATCGACAAGGACCTCGGGATCGCCAAGCGCCGGGACGAGCCCGGCTGGGGCATGTCCAAGGAAGAGTGGAAGGGCATGGCCGAGACCAACAAGATCCTCGGCCAGGGTGAGG
>MESD01000158.1 GCA_001770815.1 Burkholderiales bacterium RIFCSPHIGHO2_12_FULL_69_20 | reverse complement strand
CCAGCCGGTTGGCGCCCCGCCGGCGCCCCGGGAAGGGCAAGTGGCCGCTCAACAACTCGTACAGCAGCACGCCCAGCGCATACACGTCGGTGGCGGTGGTCACGGGTTCACCGCGCAGCTGTTCGGGCGCCGCGTATTCCGGCGTCATGGCGCGTCCCCAGTCGCGCGTCAGGTCGGTGGTGGGCCCGTCGGCACTGTCGTGATCCAGCAGCTTGGCGATGCCGAAGTCCAGCAGCTTGACCTCGCCATCGGGCGTGACGAGGATGTTGCTGGGCTTGATGTCGCGGTGCACGACCAGATGGCCATGGGCGTGCGCCACGGCCTGCAGCACGCCAATGAACAGCTGCAGCCGCTGCTGCAACGACAGGTGCAGCGCAGCGCAGTGGCGGTCCAGGCGCTGGCCTTGCACCAGCTCGATCACCAGGTAGGGCTGACCACCGGCAGTGACGCCCGCATCGAGCAGGCGCGCAATGTGGGGGTGGGTCAGCCGCGCGAGGATGCTGCCCTCCCGGCGAAAGCGCTCGGCGCCGGCCTGCCCCAGCAGCGACAGGTGCAGCAGCTTGATCGCCACATGGCCTTCGAAGCGGCCGTCCTCGCGGCGCGCGCGCCAGACGCTGCCGCTGCCGCCCTGGCCCAGCGGCAGCTCCAGCACATAGGCGCCCAGGCGTTGACCGGCCAGGCTGGCGTCGGGGCCGATGTCCGCCATGCCGGTGGGCGCGGGCACCGCGCCGGTCAGAAAGTGATTCGATGACGCCAGCCCCGCGTCGGCCAGCAGCCGGGCCAGATCGTCGGCCAGATCGGGGTGGATCTGCTGCAGCCGGGCCAGCCGTTCGGCACGCGCTGGCGCCGGCAGATCGAGCAACTCGTCGAGCAGCGGGCTCAGGCGCGACCAGCGCTCGGGATCGGGAAGGCTCACCGCTGGATTCTGCAACGCGCCCGGCGCCCACGTTGCAGCAGCACTGCCACCCCGAGCAGCAGCAGCGCTGCCGATGCGGGCTCGGGCACGTTGCTCACGGCCAGGGTGCCGCCGGCGTACAGATCGCGGGTGTCCCAGGCCAGGCCGTCGGCCAGCGTGGGCAGGCTCAGGGCGGCGAACCGGCCCTCGGGGGCCTGGCTGTAGTCGAACAGCTGGAAGCGGTCGCCCGCCGCTGGCGCAAAACCGTCCTGCAGCGTCAGCGCCAACTGGGCGTTGGCATCGAACAGCACGCTGCCCACGAAGTGGATCTGGTCGAAGCCGCTGCCCGCCTGGGTGCCGGCGATGTCCAGCCCCAGCGCGTCGTTGAACTCGGCATCGCCCACGTCCACGGCCGCCACCGCGGTGGTGCTGCCCGCGGGGTTGTAGGCCGCTTCGAACCGGTGATAGGCGCCCTCGCCCTGGGTGGTGAAGCTGCCGGGCCCGCTCACATCGCCGAAGTAGACGATGTGCGAACCGGCGGCGGCGCGCACCTCGTTGTGGTTGACCACGCGGCCCCAGAAGGTGACCTCCGAGCCGCCCGACGCGATGATGCGGCCGTTGCTGCTGCCCAGCGAATTGACCACATCGCCGAACACGCTCGCGCCACCAAAGCCGATCTGCACCGTGCCGGCGTTGAGCAGCCCGCTCACCCGCAGCGTGGCGTTGTCGAGCCGGATGAAACTGCCGGCCTGCGCGGTGTAGCGGCCTTCGATGCGCAACTCGCCGCCGTTGCGCACCTCCAGCACCGAGCCATCGGCCCCGCTGTGCGCGGTGCCGGCGATGGTGAGCAACTCACCCGCGCCCACGCGCACGCCGGGGCTGCTGCCACGGTTGATGAGGTTGGTGTTGATGCGACCGCTGCCGGTCACCAGGCCCTGGTTGTCGAGGAAGCCTTCGACGGTGAGGTGCAGCGGCGTGGCCGCCGTGCCCTGCAGCGTGCCGCGGTTGATCAGGCCGCCGGCCAGCACGCCATCGCCCTGCAGGATGCCGCTGCGCTCGATGCGGGCGGTGGCGCCACTGCTGACCAGGCGCGCACCCTGGGCCAGCTGCAGCGTGGCCTGGCTGGCGCCTTGCTCGGTGGTGCCCACCACCAGGCTCTTCATCTCGGCGCCGCGGTTGGCCAGCACGGTCACCGACGCGGCGGGCGCGATCACCACGTCGAGGTGCCGGTTGGGGGCAAAGCCCAGGCCGCTGTCCCAGTGCCGGGCGTCGTCGAAGCTGCCGCCGGTGGTGACCGCCCAGGCCAGGGTGCCGGTGGGCGTGAGCAAACAGCTCTGGCCCGAGGCGCAGGTGCCGGCGATCTGCCCGCTCGGGTTGATGGCCTTGGCCAGCACCAGCGTGTCGGTGGCCGCGGCGCTGAGGTAGGCGTTGAGAGCGACCGGGGCGGCGGCCGTGCCCGCGGCCAGTTGCGCCACCTGCAGCCCGCTGTTGCGGTTGAAACCCTGGCCGACGATCTGCGCCAGGTCGTTGATGCCGGCCGGCAGAAAGGTGTCAGAGCCTGCCGCCGCCGTGGTGGCCCGCAGGCTGCCGTTGTCGTAGACGAAGCCGGCCTTGCCCGCGCCGGCCAGCTCGGACTCGCCGATCACCGTGCCGCTGGCGTTGAGGCCGGTCACCCACGAGCCCGCGCCGCCCAGCGTGCCCAGCTCACGGGTGATGCCGCCGCTGTACAGCGCGGCCCGCGGCCGGTTCGCCACCGTCAGGTTGCCGGCCACCTGGCCGGCGCTGTTGATGGCCACCGGGTCGCTCATCAGCGGGATCTCGACGAGCGCGCCCTCGGTATGGATCCAGCTGCGCACCGTGCTGGCCAGGATCGTCCGGCCGGCCACGCTGCGCCCGCCCGGATCGACGGCGTTGGCGAAGGTGGCATCGCCGGCACCGATCGCCAGCGCCGCGATGGGCGTGAACGTGGCGCCGAGCAAACCGGCCTGCCAGCGCCCCGGGGCCCCGCTGGTGCCCACCATCAGGCCGTTGTCACTGATGCCGCCGACCAGCACCGAATCCAACACCGGCCTGGGCAGCAGGCTGATGACCCCGTTCTCGAACCGGAAGGCCGTGCTCGGGCTGCGCAACCCGAACGCCACGCCCACGACCACGCCGCTGGCGTTGAGGCCGGTCACCGACTGCTGCAGGCCCGGGCTGACGGGCAGGGCCTGAAGATCGAACCGCACGCCACCGGCCAGCGCCGCGGGGGCGGCAACCAGCCCGCAGGCGGCGGCACAGGCGGCGGCCAGCGCCGCGGCGTGGCGGGCCAGCCGCGGCCGGCGGCAGGATTTGGAATGGTGCATGGGGTCTCCTCGGTGCGCCGCGCCACGGTGGCGACAACCGAGACATCGCAAACCAGCCGTGAAACCCGCCAAGCCCCGACGCAGATCCGCCGCGACAGGCCTCAATCCGGCTGCATCGCCCGGAACAGCAGCATCCTGGCCTTCTCCCACTAGCGCTGCACGCTGCGCTCGGAGCTGCCGGTGAGGGCGGCGATCTCGGCCATCGAGAAGCCGCAGAAGAACTTCAGGTCCACCACCTGGGCCAGCGCGGGTTCCATCTGCGCCAGTTCGTCGAGCGCGTCGCCGATGCCGCCCAGCAGCTCGGGCTGCGGGCAGGATTCGGCCAACTCCGTGTCCAGCGACGTGATGTGCAGCCCGCCGCCGCGCTTCTGTGCCTGGCGCTCCCGCACCCGGTCGATCACCAGCCCGCGCATGGCCCGCGCGGCATAGGCCATGAAGTGGCCCTGACTCGGAAACGCCAGCGCGTCGCGCCGCGAGATGTCGAGGTAGGCCTCGTGCAGCAGGGTGGTGGCGCCCAGCGCGGCCTGCGGTCCCAGCCGCTGGGCCTCGCGTCGCGCCAGGCGGTGCAACTGCTGGTACAGCTGGGTGAAGAGCAAGTCGGTGGCACCGACATCGCCGCGCTCGGCGCGCGCCACCAACAGGTGCAGATCAGCAGGAACTTCATCGGCCATCGATCGATTCTGCACTGCGCTCTGCGCAGCAGCCGGTGGCCGCGCTCGTCCGATCCGACGATGGGCGCGCGCAACGGCGCTCACTACGATGGTCCACCCCGCCCCCAACCAGAGACTCCACCAGAGCCTCAACCCGAGACCCACCATGACCGACACCACCGCGCCCGCCGTCCTGATCGAACGCCTGCCCGACCACGTGGCCCTGGTCACCATCAACCGGCCCGAGGCGCGCAACGCCGTCAATGGCGATGTCGCGCGCGGGCTGCACGCGGCCATCGACGACACCGAGGCCGACGACGACGTGTGGGTGGTGATCCTGACCGGCGCGGGCAGCGACGCCTTCAGTGCCGGCGCCGATCTGAAGGCCGTGTCCACCGGCCGCGGCAACGAGCTGCGCACCGAGCGCGGCGGCTTTGCCGGCTTCGTGCACTCGCCGCGCAGCAAGCCCTGGATCGCCGCGATCAACGGCCCGGCGCTGGCCGGCGGCTGCGAGATCGCGCTGGCCTGTGATCTGCGGGTGGCCGTGCCGCAGGCCCGCTTCGGGCTGCCCGAGGTCAAGCGCGGCCTGGTGGCCTCGGCCGGCGGCCTGTACCGGCTGCCCCGCGCTCTGCCCCAGGCTGTGGCGCTGGAGATGATCCTCACCGGCGAGCCCATCCCCGCTGAACGCGCGCTGCAGCTGGGCATGATCAACGTGCTGGCCGAGCGCGAGGGGCTGCTGGCTGCCGCCCAGGCGCTGGCCGCGCGCATCACCGTCAATGCCCCGGTGGCCGTGCGCCAGAGCCTGGGCGTGGCCAAGAGCGCGCTCGACCTGACCGACGCCGAGCTGCAGGGCCTGTCGGCCAAGGCACAGTCGGCGGTGATGGCCAGCGAAGACTTCAAGGAAGGCCCGCGCGCCTTCATCGAGAAGCGCGCTCCGCGCTGGACCGGTCGCTGAGCATGGGCAGCACCCGCAGCGCGGTCAGCGACGAGCGCACCCCCGTCCTGGTCGGCTGCGGCCAGGTCACCCAGCGTGAGAGCGATCCGCGCGCCGCGCTGGCGCCGCTGGACCTGATGGCCCAGGCCGCACGGCTGGCCGCCGACGACAGCGGCGCCGGCGCACGGCTGCTGCAGGCGCTGGACAGCATCGCGGTGATCCGGCTGTTCGCAGACACCGCGCCGCGCTTTGCCTGCCCGTTCGGGTCTTATGCCAACCCGCCGCGCTCGCTGGCCCATCGCCTGGGCGCCAGCCCGCGCCAGTTGGTCTACACCCACCCCGGCGGCAACATGCCGCAGTGGTGCATCAACCGGCTGGGTGAGGCGGTGGCGCGTGGCGAGATCGGCGCGGCGCTGGTGGTGGGCGCCGAGGCGCTGGCCACGCAGAAGGCCGCCCAGCGCGCCAACATCACGCTGGACTGGTCGGAAGCCCCCGGCGGCAGCTTCGAGGCCTGGGGCGTGGCCCGACGCGGCTGGTCTGAGGTGGAAGACCTGCACGGTGCGCGCGCGGCGATCACGATGTACCCGATGTTCGAGCACGCCATCCGTGGGCATCTGGGCCGTGGCCTGGCCGAGCATCAGCAGGCCATCGGCACGCTGCTGGCACGCTTCGCGGCGGTGGCCGCGGCCAACCCACTGGCCGACCGGCGCACGGGTTACAGCGCCGAGCAGATCGCCACACCGGGCCCCGGCAACGCCCTCATCGCCCACCCCTACACCCGGCTGATGAGCGCCAACGCCTACATCGACCAGGGCGCGGCGCTGATCCTCACCAGCGTGGCGCGCGCCCGGCAGCTGGGCATCCCTGAAGACCGCTGGGTCTACCTGCATGGCTGCGCCGATGCGCACGACCATTGGTTTGTCAGCGAGCGGCGCGACTTCCATTCGTCACCGGCGATGCAGCGGGTGTTTCAGCAGGCCTTCGCGATGGCCGGCACCACGCTCGACCAGATCGGCGCGATCGACGTCTACAGCTGCTTTGCGTCGGCGGTGGAGGTGGCCTGCGACGCGCTGGGGCTGGCGCCCGACGACCCACGCGGCCTCACCGTCACCGGCGGGCTGCCCTACTTCGGCGGGCCGGGCAACAACTACGTCACGCACTCGATCGCCGAGATGGCGCAGCGCCTACGCGCCTCGCCTGGCATGAAGGGCCTGGTCACTGCCAACGGCAACTACCTGACCAAGCACTCGGTGGGCATCTACTCGACCGAGCCGCCGCAGCGGCCCTTTGCGCCGCCAGACCCGGCGCTGCTGCAGGCCGAGCTGGACCGGGTGCCGCACCCGCCATTCGCACCGCTGGCCGAAGGCGCTGCAACCATCGAGACCTACACCGTGATGCACGACGGCAAGGGTCCATCGGGTGCGGTGCTGTTCGGCCGGCTGGCCGACGGCACCCGCTTCATCGCCAACCCGCCGCCCGATGCCGCGCTGTGGGCCGAGATGCAGACGCAGGACTTTCTCGGCCGGCGCGGTCGCGTCAGCCACGACGGCCAGCGCAACCTGTTCGTGCCCGTCTAAGCGCACCGCTGGTCAGGCCCAGGTGCTGCCCCGGCCAGGCTTGGCGCGGCGCACCTGGTCAGCGCATCTCGAACAGCTCCTGGTGAAAGCGATCGGCACGCAACCCGTGCGCGCGGAAGTCGGCGCGCAGGGCATTGCCGAAGGCCGGCGGGCCGCAGAACCAGATGCTGGCCGTGGCCCAATCTGGCACGGCCGCGCGGATGCGGTCGCCGTCGAGCCGGCCATCCTGGGCGTCGACCAGCACATGCAGCCGCACGCCCGCGGCACGGGCGTCGGCCGTGAGCTTGTCGATGGCCGCCTGTTCATGCACGGCGGTGGGATGGAACAGGTCCACGGTCTGAGGGCCTGCTTCCCGGGCAAGCTGCTTCATGCGCGCCACGAAGGGTGTGATGCCGATGCCGGCACCGATCCAGATCTGGCGCGATCGCCCATCCTCGAAGTCGAAGCAGCCGTAGGGCCCTTCGACGCTCACGACCATGCCGGGCTTCAGGGTGTCCCGCAGGCGCTTGGTGTGGTCGCCCAAAGCCTTGGTGATGAAGGTGATCTGCGGCTGCTGCGCATGCCAGGCCGACGCGATGGTGTAGGGGTGGGCGCCTTCCCGGCGGTCGGACGTCACGAACGCAAACTGGCCGGCGGCGTGCCCGGGCCAGCCGGCTTCCAGGGTGATGCGTGACTCGAGCACGTCGAGCTCTGCAAAGTAGTGCAGCGACTCGATGCGCCCCGCAACCTTGCGCCCGGCGCCGATGCGCTCGGTCAGCGATATCAGCGCAGCCAGCGACCCGGCGCCCATCAGTGCGGCGAGCAGCCAGCCGACCGGCTGACCCCAGTACCCGAACTTCACCAACACCACCGAATGAAACACCAGCGCCAGGTAGGCCAGCGCGATCCACTGGTGCGTGCGTGCGAAAAGGCGGTAGGGGAAGCGCTTGATCAGCGCCAGCGCGATGAACAGCACCGCGGCGTAGAACGCCCACTCGCCGACACTTTCGGCCAGTCCGCGCTGGCTGCCGAACCATGCTTCGACCAGGCCTTGCGTGGCGGGGTCGGGGCGCGGGCCACGCGCCGGGCGTGTCAACCAGCCCCAGCCGACCATCCACTTGGTTCCCTGCGCCCACCACCAGTGCAGCACGGCGACCACCAGTACGCCGATCCCCAGCCACTTGTGCAGGCGGTAGATCTTGTCCAGGCCGTCGAGCCGCGGCTCGAGCCAGCGCGGCCGCAGGGCCAGCAGCATGGCCACGCTCATCATCGCGACGGCCAGGGTGCCACTGAACTGCATGAAAACCGCGCGAAACGAGAAGTAGGTGAGCGGCTGCGGCAGCAGCGTATCGGCCAGCAGCCACAGCAGCGCGGGCAGACCGATGACGATGGCGAAGGCGTACTTGAGTTGGGTCATGGGGGAGCCACCAGAAGGCGGCGATGGAGGTCGTGCCCACCAGCACTGCGGCGCATGACCCCGCGTTGATCGATGGGGGTGGGAAACCGTTCAGCATACGCGCCGGCCGGGGTGAAGGACCGGGCGACGGCACCGGTGGGAGACGGCGGCCATGAAGATCAGGATCGCCACCGCGGTGATCGGCTGCCTGGAGGGTCGGTGCGTGCGGCCGGTGCGTGGGTCAGTGGGTGCGTGGGTGCGTGCGTGCGGTCAGTGCGTGCGAGCTGTTGACCGCCCGCACCCCGCGCTGACCATCGACCTCGGTGCCGGCTACTCCGGCCGGATCTTTCGCAGCGGCGAATCGGCCAGCAGTGTGCGCAGGTCGGCCAGCTGCGCCTGGGTGGAGTCGAGCATCCAGGCCTCGCGGGCCACCGCGGCCGCGCGTGCCAGGGTTTGCGTCGACAAGGCTTCGTCACCGAGCCCCAGTTGCGCCTCGGCCATGGTGGCCAGCAGCCAGTAGCGCTCGTCCCGGGTCTCGTCGATGTCCTTGAGGCTGGCCAGCTTGTCTTCGCACAGGCGCAGCAGGTCGGCCCGGGCCCGGCGGGCCAGCACGAAATCGGCGATGGCTTCGGCCGGCTCGGCCTGCTCGGCCTGCTTGGCCTGCTTGGCACGCAGATTGAGCAGGTAGGCCCAGTTGATGCCGTTGTAGTGGTCGGCCAGCAGGCGATAACCCTTTTCGTGGGCGAACACCGCGGCGTCGAGCGCCGGGCGATCCTGCGTCAGCTGGAACAGGCGTTTGTGCACGGCGCCCCACAGGCCCAGCGTCTCGGCGTTGTTCGAGTGCAGCGGGTCGAGGCTGGCCAGGAGGTCACGCGCCTCGTGCAGGGCACTCACCTCGTCGGGCGCCTTCGACTTGTAGGTCACCAGGGCCAGCTGCTGCGCCACGAAGGTGTTCTTGGGGGCGATCTTGCGCGCCAGCTTCAACAGCGCCTTGGCCGTCAGGAAATCCTTCTGGCCCTTGGCCTCGCGTGCCTCGGCCATCAGCGCGGCCAGGCTGGCCGGCGGCGGCTGATCGTTGCCGGCCGCCAGCGCCGCACCAGCACCCGCCGCAGCGAGGGCGGCCACGCGTGTGGGCGGCTGAAGCGGCAGGAAGGTGTAGACAGGGCTGTCGACCCGGCCGTTGTCGATGATGGCGCGGATCGCATCGGTCAGCTCGGCTCTGAACTTCTCGACCACGTCGATGTCGAGTGCCTTGCCATCGTGGCGGAACCTGCGGATGACGATGTGGTTGATGTCGAAGGGCGAGACGAACTGGTCCTCGGCCACGATGATCGTCGTGTTCGGCCGCAGGGCATGGCGGATGCCGAGCTCGTAGGCCGCGTTCAGGTTCGACGTCGACAGATCGGCGATCACCAGATCGGCGTCCATCAGTTGCTCGTACATCGGCACGTCGATGGTGCCGGCATGCGGTATCTCGTCGGCACGCACGCATTCCAGGCCGGCCGCCTCGACCGCCTTCTTGATGATGTGCTTGTAGGTCTTGTCCATGTCCAGCACGCGGCTGGTCTTGTAGTCGGTCTTCTCGCCGAAGCCCATCACCACGAAGCAACGCTTGGCCATGATTTCCCCTCGAAGGGCGCCATTCGCGGCCAGGTTTTGACCACGCGACAGCGACATCTGCTTGTAACAGGCTGGCGGATGCGCCGGGCCAGCCCAGACGAGCGACTTGGGCGGCGAGGCAGCGCAAGCACTGCCGGTGCAAGCCTAGGCAGGCGCTGGAGGCTTGTCAAACCTCGGCGCCGGTCAGCATGCGCTTGATCGCTTGGCGAACGCAGGCCCGTGGCGCCCGACAAGCGACACCCAGTGCAATGACGCCAACTCAATCACGTCCAGATAATTGTTATTATCCGCACGTTATTTTAATGCAGCGAACGAGCTTGAAAGCATCCACCGCGGTTGGCAAAGGACGCCCGAAGGGGGCTCGAACCCGGGTGTTGCGCAGCAGTCAGGCGCTGGGAATGCAGCATTTCGCTTTCTTGCGCGCGTGGGTGCAGGGTCTGGATCTGAAAGCTGCCTGGGACCGGTACCTGGCTTTTGCCGAATCCAGCTCAGACCGGCGGCATGTTGAGCGCCGCCGGGCCGATCTGCTGGCCCAGGTGTTGCACGACGGGCATCAGATCAACCTCACCCTGCCCGAGCGTGAGCGCATCACCGATGCGCTGCGGCAGCTGGCACAAGACACACCCACACCCGCCACCAGCGCCCTGCCCTCGCTCGAAGACTTTGTCCAGGCCCAGGGCTT
The DNA here is from genome assembly GCA_001770815.1 of Burkholderiales bacterium RIFCSPHIGHO2_12_FULL_69_20. GTDB lineage: Bacteria > Pseudomonadota > Gammaproteobacteria > Burkholderiales > Burkholderiaceae_C > Pseudaquabacterium. The sequence continues at coordinate 8,392 of MESD01000158.1, read as the reverse complement.
CGACCTCGACCAGTTCAGCGAGGCCGAACTGCTCACCGAATACCAGGCCTTCTACGGCCTGAACGGCCCCGGCGCGATTGACGACGGGCCTTCGGGCCACGGCCCGGCCATCGCCGCGGCTGACGCGACCGACCCCGATGTGCGCGCCCGGCTGCGGGCGCTCAACCAACTGGAGACCCTGCTGGCCCGCCAGCCCCAGGCCGACGACCGCATCGACTTGTGGTTCGCCCCGGCCACCCTGCCCCGCCTGAAGGCCGTGGGCGCGGGCACCTTGGGCGCCCTGCTGGACCACATCGACGTGCATGGCCACGGCTGGTTCAAGCCTGTGCGCGGGCTGGGCGCCACGCGCGCCGCCGCGGTGGTGGCCTGGCTGGCGCCGCTGGCGCTGGCCTGGGGTCGGCCGCTGCGCGACAGTGCGCTTGCGCCGCCACAACGCCTGCGGGCGCTGCACTCGGCCACGCTGCGCGGGCTGGTGATGGCGCCGCGGTTTGCCGTGGTGCCCTTGGCCCAACTGGCAGTGCCCGCGGCGCTGGCAGGTGGCGCTGCCGCACCCGGGGTGTTTGCCAGCCGCATGGCCAACAGCCTGGGCGCCCATGACGATTTGGGCGCCGTGCGTGCCTGGCTCAAGGCCCACGAGGAGTCGCCCGCCACCCACCGCGCTTACGGCAAGGAGGTTGAGCGCTTCACCCTGTGGTGCCTGCACGTGCGGCGCAAACCGCTGTCGTCGGTGGATGCCACCGATTGCCAGGCCTACCGCGGCTTTCTGGCCCAGGTGCCCGAGGCCTGGATACAGCGCGCCACCCTGCCCCGCGACGATCCCTCCTGGCGGCCCTTTCGCGGGCCGCTGAAACCTTCGTCGCAACGCTACGCGCTGGTGGTGGTTCAAACACTGTTCGACGGCCTGCGCGATGCCAACTACCTGCTGGCCAACCCCATGGCGTCGGTGCGCAAGAAGGCCCAGTTGCCCGAGCCGGCGATGGACATCGGGCGCTCGTTCGACGAGGCCGAGTGGGCTTTCGTGATGGGCCAGCTCGATCGCGAGGAAGCCGATGCGCTGGCGCGCGGCGATCGTGTTTCGGCCCGCCTGACCGAAAGCCGGTGGCCAGGAGCGCCCGCCGGCGCCGAACATCGCCGGCTGCGCCTGGTGCTGGCGTTGCTGTGCAGCACCGGGCTGCGGTTGGCCGAACTGGTGGCCACTACCACCGCGGCAATCGAGTCGGTGCGGGTCGACGGCGAGGTGGGCGATCTGGCCACGGCCCGCATCGTCACCGTGCTCGGCAAGGGCCGCAAGCGGCGCCAGGTGCCGCTGGGCGACGACGTCATTGCGCTGATCGACCAGCACCACCGGGACGCCGCTGCCCTGGGCGCCCTGCCCCAGCCCGCCCCCATCGTCTGCACCCTGCGACGGGGTGTGGGCCGCTGGGCCGATGCCGACACGGGCGCTGGCGTGGCGCTGCAGCCCGCGATGCTGAGCGCCCATCGGGCGTTGGGTGCCAATGGGCTGTACCGCACGCTCAAACGATTTTTCCAGCGCATTGGCGGCCAGGCTCGGGCGGTGGACGGGCTATCGGCCGAGCGCATCCAGGCGGCGTCTACGCATTGGCTGCGCCACACCTTCGGGCGGCAGGGTGCGGCGGCTGGGGTGCCGGTGGAGGTGCTGCAACAAGCGTTCGGTCACGCCAGCCTCAACACCACCACCACCTACCTGACCACCGAGCGCTCGCGTTTGATCCGCGAGCTGCGCAACGCCCGTGCGCGGCGCGCTTTGGGGCAGTAGGCCGGGGTTGCAGCGTACAAAAAAAGGGGTTGGACCGTCCAACCCCTTGGGCTTGCCGGCGGCCGCGCCGCTCAGGTGAGACTTTTCAGGATCAATCCGCCCTGTCCTGGCCCGCCAGGAATTGCGCCACCGCATCGGCCAGCGCGCGGCGCTGTTCCTGCGGCAGCGCCTTGGCAAACCGCACCACCGTGTGCCCACTGGCATCGCTGGCCACCACCGCCACCTGGCGCCCGGCAACACGGATTCCGATGTCGGCCGGCACTGCCCGCGCCGCCGCAGGCGCAGCATCGACCAGCGCCTCGAAGATCTGCTTCGGCGTGCGCTTGTCGACCTGCGACTTCAGGGCCCGCGCGCGCGCCACCAACCCCTCGGGATCACGCTGCTGCGCATCGGCCAGCGGCTTGGCCCAGCGGTACTGCAAGTCCAGCGGCGACCGGAACGCCTGCACCACCGCCAGTGGCAGCCGGGCCAGCGACAAGGCCTTGCCGATGTCGCCCAGGTCACGCCCGATCGCCTGGGCCAGTTGGCGGTTCGACGGGTACAGCCCCTGATCCAGCGCCCGCGCGTACATCATCCCCTGCTCCCACGCCGACAAATCCTTGCGCGAGCGGTTCTCGCGCTCCATCTCGACGAAGAGCTGCTGTTCGGCCAGGTTCTCAACCAGCGCCAGCACCGGCAGGCCCAGCTCGAGGCAGGCCCGGTGCCGGCGATGGCCATAGACGATCTCGAATTGATCGGACGCCGCTGGGGGGTTGGACCGTCCAACCCCGGCCGCCACCATCTTCGCCCGGCCCTGCCCGCCCATCATTGCGGCCACTGGCCGCACCTTGATCGGCTGCACGTTGCCGCCGGCGGCGGCGATGTCGGCCTTCAGCGCCAGAAAGCCCGCATCCTGGTAGCTGTGTTCATGCCGGTTGGCCCACACCGACACCCGCACCGTGGCGGGATCCAGCCGGCGGGTGGGCAGGGCGCCGTCGAAGCCGGCCAGGCGCTCCCGCAAAGCCTCCGCTTCCTTGACCGCCGCCGACTGCGCCGTCATGAACTGCAGCATCGACCCCGGCGCCGTCTTGGCCTTGGCTGCATCGGCATCGCCACCGATCACCCCCTCAGGCAGGGGTGAGCGTGCGGGCGCAGGGGGCAGGTGGATCAAGCCGGCTTTCTCGAGCAGTTTTTTCGCCATCATTCAACTCCTGGTCATTGGCCGCGCGCTGCCGCCGCCTGCTGTTGCCACACCGATCGCACCGAGCCTTCGATGTAGGAGACAAAGGTGTCGTAGGCATCACGCGCGCGCTTGAAGGTCTTGGCATTGCCGTCGTAGCGCGAGATGTCGTAGACGGTGCCGAACTCGGCGCTGGTGGTGGCCGTCACCGCGGTCTTGGGGATCTCGACCGGCAGCACCTTCTCGGCATAGGTCGAGCCGATCCACTGGCGCACGATGTTGCTGGCCGCATCACTTGAATCCACCCGGGCCAACAGCACGTGGATGAAATCGAACGACTTGCTCAGGCCGCGCTTGGTGATCAACTCGCTGGTCAGATCGGCGAACAGGCTCCAGAACTGCGAGGCCGACGCAAAGTCCAGCGCATTCGGCGGCAGCGGCATGATGATGCCGTTGCTGGCCATGAAGGCGTTGATGGTGGTGTACGACAGGGCAGGGGGGGTGTCGATCACGATCACGTCGTAGTCGGCGCGCACGTCGTCGATGCCCAGATCGAGCACACGCCAGAACTCGAACCCCGGCTCCTGGGTCTGCCGTGCGGGCAGCGCGAACTCGGCGCCGAACAGCACGGGCGCGGCCGCCACCAGGTCGATGCCATCCCAGTAGGTGGGCCGGATGGCGTAGCGGATCGAGGTCTCGCTGCCCATCGCCAGCGGCAGGATGGTGTCGTTTTCTTCCACCTCGGTGTCGGGCAGGATGCCGAACAAGGTGGTCAGCGAGCCCTGCGGGTCGGTGTCGATCACCAGCACCTTGTGGCCCAGCAGCGTCAACCCCTGCGCCAGCGTGACGGCGGTGGTGGTCTTGGACACGCCGCCCTTGAAGTTGCCGATGGCGATCGTCACCGCTTCGGCGCCAGCCGGGCGCAGGCCGTCGCGCCGGTATTCGCGGATCCAGGTACGGGCTTCGGCCAGGCTGAACTCGCGCCGGCTGCCCGACGTGTTGAGCCGGCCTGCCGGCAGATCACCGCGGCTCATGCGGTGGCTGAGCGATCCTTTTTCGATGCCGCACATCGCGGCCAGCTGGCTCAGGTTGAAGATTGGCGGCGATTTGCGCGCGGTCGGCGCCAGCATCGCCGAGCGGATCTCGGTCATCATCGCCACGGCACGCTCGGCCTGGTCGGCAATGCCCTGCAAGGTGATCGGTTTGGGTGGTTTGATCGTGATGGGTTCCAACGCAGAGCTCCAGGTTGTACGCGCCGCGCATCTTTGACATGCATCGGCTTGCTGGTGCGTATTCTGTCAAGCGAGGCGTGGTGTGCAAAGTGATTCCGGTGTTTTCTGACGTTGGTTTGTGCATTAACAGCTTCATCTGGTTTGCCGCTGCTTTGGAGATTTCAGACTCTTTGAACTCCTTTAATACCTTTAGCCGCTGGAAAACTCAATGGCATCAAGGGCTTATCGCATTCGACGTGAGTGGATACAGGATCAGGCGGAGAGTTTTCAGGGGCTTCGCGGTGTGGATGCAGGGGCTTGCGTGTGGCTTTGCGGGTGCATCGGTGAGTGGATTCGGGGGCTTGGGCCGTTTGTTGATTGAGGCCGATGGCGGTTTCGGCCGCGGCGCGAGGCCGAGGCTACCGGGTGGCCGGATACCTCCGTGTCCTCCGGCCGGGCTGCGCCCGACCTCCCCCTTTACCTGCGGTATCCGGCCACCCGGCACCCTCGGCCCGGACACACCTGCCCACATTGACCGGGCGTCGAGCGCACATCGATGGCGCCGTGGTGATCGAGCGTCGGGGTGGGCTGGTGTGTTCTGCGCAGGTAAAGGAGGAGCCGGCGCGCTTGCGGCAGCAAGTGCGTGGGCGGGGGACACGGAGCAGAACACGCCAGCCCGCCCCGACGCGGCTGCGCCCATGTTTGCACGCCGGTATTTCAGTGGCGCCAAGATCACGATTGACGTGAGTGTTTTCGGGAGAACGACCGCCAGCCCCGCCAAGCGGAACGACCACTTCACATGAGCGTTTTCGGGAGCGCAACCGATTCAATCGAAGAGTGACTCAGGTGAGCCACTGTTTCACCTCAACCCCGCCTGCGCTAGCATGGCCGCATGCCTGACCCGAGCGCGTTGGCGCCCATTGACGAAACCACGCCACCCGCCCCGCGCCGGCCGCGTCGCGCCGTGGCCAGCCGGGCGGCGGCCGAGCCCGAGCCGCTGCTGCGCAAGCCGGTCAATACGCTGGCGATCGTGCCCAAGTCGCACAAGATCACCTCGCTGGGCCGCAAGAGCTACAACGTGCTGCTGCACGAGGCGCAGGAGCAGGGACTGGACAAGACGGTGTTCCAGGCGCCGCTGGAACGCATCATCCGCGGCATCGATTTTGATTCGAACGACCAGGCGCTGATCAAGAAGCACCTGCGCGCGATGGTCTCCACCACGGTGGAATGGCAGTCGCCCACCACCGGGGAGGGCAGTTCATGGAACGTCAGCGGCCTGCTCGCCCACGCCCGGCTGAGCAAGCTGCGCGGCCAGGTGTGGGTGGAGTGGTCGTACGCCGTCAACCTCAAGCAGGAACTGCTCGAGCCCACGGTGTTCGCCCGGCTGTCGCTGGAGATCATCTCGCAACTGCGCTCGCATGCCGGCATCGCGCTCTACGAGATCTGCTCGCGCTACAAGGACATCGGCCGCACCTCGCGCCAGGCGTGGGCCTGGTGGCGCCCGGTGCTCAGCGGCCGCCCCGAGACCGACAAGACCGCCCGGCTGGAATACCGCATCTTCAAGCGCGACACGCTCAAACCCGCCATCGCCGAGGTCAACGCCGTCACCGACCTCGAGATCGAGCTGGTCGAGCACAAGGCCGGCCGCTTCATCGCCGAGCTGCAGTTCCTGATCCGCCGCAAGCCGCAGGCGAGCCTGCCGCTGCGCCAGCGCAACGAGCCAGTCGACCTGTCGCTGATCGCCCGGGCGCAGGCGCTGGGGGTGGACGACCACCGCGCCGAGGAACTGGCCGACACCTATGGCACCGAGGCCCTGCGCAGTGGTCTCGATGCACTGCAACGCCGGCTGGCCAGCGCCTTCCCCGAGCCGCTGCGCGATCCTTACCGCTACCTCAAGACACTGATGCCCGGCGAGGCGGCACGGGCAGAGCAGGGCGCCGCAGCGCCGGCCGGGGTGCCTGACGCGGCCACGAAGGCGTACCGGCCGCCGGGCACGGCAGGCTTGGGCGGGGCGGGTGATTCGTTGGCCTGGGCAGCCCAGGCCTCGGCCCAGGAAGCGCCGGCCCGCTTTGGCGCTGGCCTGGCCACGGCGACCCCGCCGCCGGTCAGCCCCGAGCAGCAGCGCCGGCAGGCGCATTGGGCGGCCGCCTGGCTGCGCCGTCGCCATGAGCAGGTGGGAGCCGACATTGCGGCCTTGTCGATCGAGGAGCAGGGCCGCTTGTGCGCGCTGCTGGCCGAGGACATGGCCGCCCGCCAGGTGCATCCGTCGATCCGCAAGCGGCTGCAGGGCAGCGGCTGGCAGCACCCGATGGTGCTGCACGAGATGTTGCGCTTCTACGCCCGCGCGGCCATCGGCGAGCACTGGGACCAGCCCACGCCCGAGCAGCTGCTGGCCGTGGCCGCACAAGTGGGCGATGCCGAGCCACCGCCGCCCGCGCGCTTCGGGTAGCCCGGCGCCAAAGCACCGGCATCACCCAGCGCGCACGCGGCGCGATCAATCCAGATCGTCGGGCCCGTAGTGCCCCATGCGGCGCGACTTGGTCTGCAGGTAGCCGCGGTTGTGGGCGTTGGGCTCGATGTGCAGCGGCACACGCTCGACCACCTCGATGCCCAGGCGCTGCAGCGCGTCCACCTTGGCCGGGTTGTTGGTCAGCAATCGCACCCGCTGGATGCCCAGTTGGCCCAGCATCTCGGCGGCGATGGCGTAGTCGCGGGCATCGTCGGGCAGGCCCAGCAGGCGGTTGGCCTCCACCGTGTCGGCGCCGGCCTGCTGCAATGCATAAGCGCGGATCTTGTTGACCAGGCCGATGCCGCGACCTTCCTGGCGCAGGTACAGCAGCACGCCGCGGCCGGCGTCGGCGATGGCCTTCAGGCCGGCTTCGAGCTGCTCGCCACAATCGCACTTCAGGCTGTAGAGCGTGTCGCCGGTCAGGCACTCGCTGTGCATGCGGGTGAGCACCGGCTCACCGTCGTCCAGCCGCCCCAGGCTCATCGCCGCATGCTCCTGCCCGGTCTTGGCATCCACCAGGCCGTGCAGGTCGAACTCACCCCAGGGCGTGGGCAGCTTGCAGCTGACCAGGGTGCCGGCGGCGGGCGAGGGCGGTGCGTCGGCCGGGGCGCTTGCGGCCGCAGGCCAATGACGAGCGTTCATGTCAGTACCGCCCGGCCACCCGAAGGTACTGATACGCCCCCTCAGGGGGCCGCGAACGAAGTGAGCGTGGGGGTTTCATGTCGGGGGCCCGGGCTGACGCCGGGCCGGGGGGCAGACTCCAAACCGCATTGTCGGCGATCGCGCCCGCAGGTGCCGGCGCCTGCGAGACAGCGCCCGCACCGGTAAGCGCAGGCCTGCAGCCGTGGTCCGGTCAGAGGATGCGGCTCTTGCGGTCGGCCCAGTAGGCATCGCGCAGCACGCGCTTGTAGAGCTTGCCGGTGGGCAGGCGCGGCAGTTGGTCGGAGAAGTCGACCGTGCGTGGGCACTTCAGGTGCGCCAGGTGCTGGCGGCAGAAGCCGATCAGCTCGGCCGCCAGCTCGGGCGTGTGGGCCACGCCGGGCACCGTCTGCACCACCGCCTTGACCTCCTCGCCCAGGTCTTCGTTCGGCACGCCGAACACCGCCGCATCGGCCACCTTGGGGTGGGTGATCAGCAGGTTTTCGCACTCCTGCGGGTAGATGTTGACGCCGCCCGAGATGATCATGAAGGTGGAGCGGTCAGTCAGGTACAGGAAGCCATCGGCGTCGAGGTAACCCATGTCGCCCACGGTGCTCATCGCGCCGTCGGCCGAGCGGGTCAGCGCGGTGCGCTCGGGGTCGTTGAAGTAGACGAAGGGGCTGGCGGTCTTGAACCAGATCTCGCCGCTCTGGCCCAGCGGCACCGGCTGCATCTGGTCGTCGAGGATGTGGATGTCGCCCATCAGCACCTTGCCCACGCTGCCGCGGTGCGCCAGCCACTCGGGCGTGTTGCAGGCGGTGAAGCCCAGGCCTTCGGTGGCGCCGTAGTACTCGTGGATGATCGGGCCCCACCAGTCGATCATGGCCTCCTTGACCTGGGCCGGGCAGGGCGCGGCGGCATGCACGGCGATCTTCAGGCTGGAGACATCGGCCTGTGCGCGCTCCTCGGGCGGCAGCTTGAGCATGCGGCTGAACATCGTCGGCACCAGCTGCGTGTGCGTCACCTTGTACTTCGGCAGCAGCGCCAGGTAATGCTGCGGATCGAAGTGCTCCATGATGATCACCGTGCCGCCGTGG
>MESD01000157.1 GCA_001770815.1 Burkholderiales bacterium RIFCSPHIGHO2_12_FULL_69_20 | reverse complement strand
CGGCAAGGTCAGCGGCTATGGCCCGGGCGGCCCGACCAATTTGCCGCTGGTGGGCGCGAAGTTGGCGGTGTATGCCGTGGATGCCGGCACCGGCACACGCCGCGGCGCAGCGCTGGTCGACCAGACCATCGGTGCCGACGGCCGCTGGGGACCGCTGCAGACCGACTCGGCCACGCCGCTCGAGTTCGTGCTCGAGGCACCGGGCCAGGCGATCGCCCACATCTACCGTTCGCCCTTCGCCCGCTCGTCCGACATCGTGCACCTGCGCCCCGAGCGCGCCATCGCCGATGCCGACCAGGACGCTGCCGCGCTGGTGACCTTCGTGAGGCCGCGCGCCTACTTCGGCCTGCCGCGCGACACGGTGCAACTCGACGGCCGGCCGGCCGCCGGCATTCCGTCCGGCGTGGCCGGCGTGGCCAGCAGCAAGCTCAAGCTGAAGGTCGGCGTGGGCCGGCCGGTGGTGGGCGAGTTCCGCTCCGGCGTGATCAGCGAGCGCATCGTCGGCGTCACCTGGCCGGCCAAGGCCGGCCACGTCACCGTGCTCGAGCTGCACGAGTAAGGCGGCCGCGCATGCGCCTGGACGATCTGCTGTTCAGCCAGGGCTTCGGCACCCGGCGTGAATGCGCTGGCCTGATCGCCGCGGGCCAGGTGCGCCTGGCCGGCGAGAAGACCACCGACCCGGCGCTGGACGTGACGCCCGAGGGCCTGGCCTTCGAGGTGAGCGGCCAGCCCTGGACCTACTACAAGACGGCGCTGGTGCTGCTGCACAAGCCCACCGGCTACGAGTGCTCGCAAAAGCCCAAGCACTGGCCCAGCGTGATGTTGCTGCTGCCCCCCCCGCTGCGCCAGCGCGGTGTGCAGCCGGTGGGCCGGCTCGACCAGGACACCACCGGCTTGTTGCTGCTGACCGACGACGGCACGCTGATCCACCGCCTCACCTCACCCAAGCACCATGTGCCCAAGGTCTACGAGGTCAGCACCGCCCGGCCGGTCGACGAGGCGCAGGTGCACCGCCTGCGCGGGGGCGTGGTGCTCGATGACGACCCCCAGCCGGTGCGCGCCGAAGGCTGCGAGATCACCGGCGCGCAGGCGCTGCGGCTGACGCTGGTGCAGGGCAAGTACCACCAGGTCAAGCGCATGGTGGCGGCGGTGGGCAACCACTGCGAGGGGCTGCACCGCAGCGCCTTCGGGGCGCTCACGCTGACCGATGGGCCGGCGCCGGGGCAGTGGCGCTTCGTCACCGACGCCGAGCGCGCGGCCCTGATGGCCAAACCACCACGCTGAGCGGTCGGGCAGCGGCGGCCTGGCGCGGCGCCACCGCCCGATCAGCGCGACAGCGCGCGCAGTGCCGCGGCCATGCGTGCGAAGCCGACCACCTCGTCGGCCACCATCTCGCAGGCCTTCAGCGCGGCCGCATCGGCCGGCTGGCCCGGCCCGCCGAAGGGCTTGGCGCCCGAGTTGAGCGTGGCGCCGAAGGGCGTGGGCCAGCCGCGCAGCGCATGCACGATGGCGCGCATCGAGGCCAGCGTGCTGCCCATCGCCTGCGCGCCTTCGGCGCAGACGATGCAGCCCACGGCCCGGCCCTGCAGGTAGACCCGCGCATCGTCGCGCAGGTCTTCGGTGAAATCGAGCGCATTCTTCACCAGCCCCGAAATGCCGCCGTGGTAGGCCGGCGTGGCGATGATCACGCCGTCGGCACGGCGCAGCGCATCCACCAGCAGACGCGCGGCCTCGCTACGCTCGGGCCGGCTGGGGTCGAAGATGTCGGCGGGCAGTTGGGTGCCGGCCAGCGCCAGCGTCTCGCAGCCCTGTGCCTGAGCGTGCGCCAACGCCACCTGCAAGGCACGCTCGGAGGTGGAGCCCGGGCGCGTGGTGCCGCCCAGCCCGACGATGAAGGGAACAGCGGTCATGAAGGCCTGAGGTTGCTTGGGAAGTGAAGGCGACGTGCGCTGCGGCCTGCGGCGGCCGATCGGCGCAGTCTAGCGGCGCGTTCAGCGGCAAGTCTGCACAGGCCGCTGGCGGCCGTGCGGGGCTGACCGAGGCACATCCCGGGTGGACAGCACCGGCCCTGCACAGTACAAGGATCTGCCCGAAGTGCTTCGGCGCAAACCCAACGGTTATCCCATCGAGGGCCCCGCCCCGCAGCGGCCGCGGTCGGCCCGGCAACGATCCACCCACGGAGACAAATGCGATGAGTCATCGGATGAAGTTCGGCATCTTTCTGGCCCCGTTCCACAAGCCCGGCATCAACCCCACGCTGGCCCTCGAGCAGGACCTGGAACTGGTGCAGTGGCTCGACCGCTGCGGCTACGACGAGGCCTGGTGCGGCGAGCACCACTCGGCCGGCACCGAGATCTCGGCCAGCCCCGAGATCTTCATGGCGGTGGCCTCGCAGCGCACCAAGCACATCAAGCTGGGCAGCGGCGTCACCAGCGTCAGCTACCACAACCCGCTGTGGATCGCCGAGCGCATCGTGCAGCTCGACCACCTCACGCGCGGCCGCGTCATGCTGGGCTTAGGCCCGGGCTCGCTGCCCAGCGACGGCATCATGATCGGCCTGTCGCAGACCCAGACCCGGCCGCTGCTCGAAGACGGCCTGGACGTGATCATGAAGCTGCTGACCAGCGAGGAGCCGGTCACCTTCAAGAACGACCGCTGGGACCTGCGCGACGCGCGCCTGCACCTGCGCCCCTACAGCAACCCGCTGTTCGACATCACCGTGCCGGCGGTGGCCTCGCCCACCGGCCCCAAGCTGGCCGGCAAGTACGGCATCGGCCTGCTGTCGATCGGCGCCACCACCGCGGCCGGCTTCGACGCGCTGGCCTTGCACTGGGACGTGATGGAAGCCCAGGCCGCGCACTACAAGACCCAGGTCGACCGCAACAAGTGGCGCCTGGTGGGCATGGTGCACTGCGCCGAAACCATGGACCAGGCCTACCGCGACGTCGAGTACGGCATGGAGCACTGGTTCGACTACTTCCAGGCCGTGGCCGCCTTCCCGCAGATGGCGGTGCCGGGCAACAACGTCAAGGAAATGATCTCCTTCGTCAACGATTCGGGGTTCGGTGCGATCGGCACGCCCGACATGGTCAACGCCCAGATCGACCGGCTGTGGAAGCAGAGCAACGGCGGCTTCGGCGCCTACCTGATGCTGGCCCACAACTGGGCCAACTTCGATGCCACGCGCAAGAGCTACGACCTGATCGCACGCCATGTGTTCCCGCGCTGGCAGGGCCAGATGAGCACCCAGGCCGCCGCCGACCGCGCCCGCGCGTCGCGGCCCGAGCTGGCGGCGATCCACAGCGCCGCGGTCGAAGCGGCCACCCAGCGTTATGCGGCCGAGACCGCCGCGCGCAAGGGCTGAGCCCGGACCGAGCGAGCCCCTGCGGGCTCGCGAGAGCCTGGCACAGGATCTGCCCGCATGCTTGCGGGCAAGCTCTTGAGCGCGACCACCGGCTGCAGGCAACCCGCCGCCCTGTCCCCGCCCGCATCGCGATAATCACGCGATGCGGGTTTTTCACGGACTACAAGGCGCGGCGCGGGCCAACGACGGGCGCAGCGGCGCGCCGGGCTGTGCCGTCACCATCGGCAACTTCGACGGCGTGCACCGCGGCCACCAGGCCATGCTGGCACTGCTCAACAGCGAGGCGCGGCACCGCGGTGTGCCGTCCTGCGTGCTGACCTTCGAGCCGCACCCGCGCGACTACTTCGCCCGGCTCGCCGGCCGGCCCGAACTGGCACCCGCGCGCATCGCCACGCTGCGCGACAAGCTGATCGAGCTGGATCGCTGCGGCGTCGACCAGGTGCTGCTGCTGCGCTTCGACCAGCGCTTCGCCTCGCAGACGCCGCAGGCCTTCATCGACGACGTGCTGCGGCGCAGCCTGTGCGCACGCTACGTGCTGGTGGGCGACGACTTCCGCTTCGGCGCGCGGCGCGCGGGCGACTACGCCATGCTCGACGCCGCGGGCGATGCGCACGGCTTCGACGTGGCGCGCATGAACAGCTACGAGGTGCACGGCCTGCGTGTGTCCAGCTCGGCCGTGCGCGAGGCGCTGGCCGCCGGCGACATGGCCCGCACCGCCGCGCTGCTGGGCCGGCCCTACGCGATCAGCGGGCGGGTGATGCACGGCCGCAAACTCGGCCGCACGCTGGGCTTTCGCACGCTGAACCTGCGCTTTGCGCATGCACGGCCCGCGGCGATGGGCATCTTCGTGGTGCAGGTCGAGGGCCTGGCCGCGCAGCCGCTGCCCGGTGTGGCCAGCCTGGGCGTGCGGCCCACGGTGGAAGACGCCGGCCGCGTGCTGCTGGAGGTGCATTGCCTGGCCTGGCCCGACCGCCTGGGCAGCGACGGCGCCTACGGCCGCCACATCAGCGTGAGCCTGCTGCACAAGCTGCACGACGAACGCAAGTACGACTCGCTGGACGCGCTGCAGGCCGGCATCGCCCGCGACACGGCCGACGCACAGGCCTGGTTCGGCCAACGCTGAAGCGCACCCGCCCGCCTCTGGATGCTCTGGAAAGACCCCGCATGTCCATCGACCCGCACATCACCGACCTCGACGCCTGCGCCCTGTCGCGCGCCATCCATGCCCGTGAGCTGTCGTGCCGCGAGGTGATGACGGCCTACCTGGCACGCATCCACCGCATCAACCCGCGTGCGAATGCACTCGTCAACCTGGCGCCTGACGATGGGTTGCTTGCCCAGGCCGAGGCCTGCGACGCCGAGCTGACCCGGGACCATTCACGCGGCTGGCTGCACGGCCAGCCGCAGGCGATCAAGGACACCGGCCACGCGATCGGCTTCCCCACCACCTACGGCTGCACGCTGCTGAAGGACGCGGTGGCCACGCAGGACAGCGTGATGACCGCGCGCATGAAGGCCGCGGGCGCCATCGTCATCGCCAAGACCAACATGCCCGAGCTGGGCCTGGGCTCGCACACCTTCAACGACCTGTTCGGCGCCACCGGCAACGCCTGGGATGCCGAGGTCAGCGCCGGTGGCAGCAGCGGCGGCGCGGCGGTGGCGCTGGCGCAGCGGCTGCTGCCGGTGGCCGACGGCTCGGACTTCATGGGCTCGCTGCGCAACCCGGCGGCCTGGGCCAACCTCTTCGGCATGCGGCCCAGCCAGGGCCGGGTGCCGTTCTGGCCGGCCGCCGACACCTGGGTGGCGCAGCTCGGCACCGAGGGGCCGATGGCCCGCACGGTGGCCGACCTGGCGCGCCTGCTGTCCACCCAGGCCGGCTTCGACGCACGCGTGCCGCTGTCCATCGCCGAGGGCCCGCAGGCCTTTGCCGTGCCCAGCGGCGCCGCGGCGCTGGACGGGCTGCGTGGCCTGCGCGTGGGCTGGCTGGGCGATCTGCAGGGCCACCTGCCGATGGACGCGGGTCTGCTGCCGGTGTGCGAGCAGGCGCTGGCGCGGCTGGCTGCCGCGGGCGCGGTGGTCGAGCCGATGGCGCTGGGCTTCAGCACCGAGTCGCTGTGGGACGCCTGGCTGGTGTGGCGCCGCGCGCTGGTGGCGCCCAAGGTGGCGGCGCTGCTGAAACTGCCGGGTGCGCGCGAGCAGATCAAACCCGAGGCGTTGTGGGAGCACCGGCAGGCGCTGGGCCTGCATTGCATGGATTTCATGGCCGCCAGCGAGGTGCGCACCGCCTTCTACCAGCACCTGCTGGGCCTGTTCAAGCGCTTCGACGTGCTGGCCCTGCCGGGCACGCAGGTGTGGCCGTTCCCCATCGGCCAGCGCTGGCCGCGCCAGATTGCCGGCCGCACGATGGACACCTACCACCGTTGGATGGAGGTGACGCTGTACGCCACCTTCGCCGGGCTGCCGGCAATCAGCGTGCCGGCCGGCTTCCATGCCAACGGCCGCTGGCCCGCCGGGCTGCAGCTGATCGGCCGGCCGCAGGGCGACGGCGCGCTGCTGCGCGTGGCCGCCGGCTGCGAGGCGGCCTCGGGTGAACTGCTGGCCCGCCGACCACTGGCGCTGGCCTGACCCCGCCCGCCACGGGTCATCACGCCACCCGGGTGACGGCGTGGGCGACAATGCCGCCCCATCGTCGGCAGCGGTCTGGCCGACCGACAACCCGTGACCGACACCGCCCCACCCCCCAAATCGCCTGCTGAGCGGGCCGCTGCCCGCTGGCCCTGGCGGATGTCGGCGCTGGTGCCGGCGCTGTTGACAGCGCTGGCCTACTACGTCGCGGGCGAGCTGGCGCTCAAGCTGCTGGCCATCCCGCCGGGCTACGCGGCGCCGATCTACCCCGCCGCCGGGCTGGCCCTGGTCGCCGTGCTGGTGTACGGCCGTGGTGTGCTGCCTGGCGTGGTGCTGGGCTCATACCTGGTCAATCTGCAGGTCAGTGCCGCCGATGGCCTGCTGTCGCCGATGGTGCTGCTGCTGCCGCTGCTCAGTGCGGTGGGCGCGGCCCTGCAGGCAGCGCTGGGCGCTGCGCTGGTGCGCTGGCGCCTGCCCGGGCCGATCACACTGGCCGAACCGCGTGACGTGGCCGCCTTCTTCCTGCTGGGCGCAGTGGTGGCCTGCCTGCTCAATGCCACGCTGTCGACTGCCGGGCTGATCGCCGCCGGCGTCCTGCCCCGTGCGGCGGGTGCCTTCACCTGGTGGACCTGGTGGGCGGGCGACACGCTGGGCGTGCTGATCGGCGCGCCGATCGCCCTGACCCTGATCGGGCGGCCACGCGCCGATTGGGCGCCGCGGCGCATCGCGCTGGCGTTGCCGCTGATGGCCGTCACCGCGCTGCTGGCGCTGGCCACGGTGCTGGTGGCGCGCTGGGACCTGCAGCGCAGCCAGAGCGTGTTCGAACGCGATGCCTCGGCGGTGGCCGCCGCGCTCGAATCGAAGCTGCGCCAGGCCGGCTTCGCGCTCGAAGCCGCACGCGGGCTGCTGATCGGCTCGGACGACGTGACGCCCGACGAGTTGCGCCGGGTGGCGCAACCCTGGCTGGCGCTGCCGATCCAGCTGCAGGCCATCGGCTTCAGCCAGCGGGTGCCGCGCAGCGAACTGATCCCCTTCGAGGCCAGCGTCGCGCAGCAGCATGGGCGGCCCTACCGCGTGTTCGAGCGCAGCCTGCCGGGCCAGCCACCGGCAACCGCAGACGATGCCGACGTGGTGGCCATCCGCATGATCGAGCCGATGGACCGCAACAGCGTGGCGCTGGGCGTCAACGCGCTGTCGATCCCCGCGGCGCGCGAGGCCATCCTGCGCGCCGTCGACACCGATGCGCCAGCCGCCACGACCGGCTTCGTGCTGACCCAGGAGCCGGGGCAGCAGACCGGCGTGGTGCTCTACCGGGCGCTGTACCGAGGCGAGCCTGCGCCCGCCGACCGGCGCCAGGCGCTCAAGGGCGTGGTGTTCGTCACGCTGCGCATGCAGCATTCGGCCGAGGCCGGCCTGCGCGACGCGCCGGGCTACCTGCGCTGGTGTCTGGTCGACAGCCACCCGCAGGCGCAGCGGCCCCGCCTGGCCGGGCCGGTTGGCTGCGAGCAGGCCCCGGCACTGCCGCTGCGGCATGAGTCGGCGATCGAGCTGGGGGGCCAGCGCTGGCTGCTGCACATCGGCGCGCAGCGCGGCGCCGTGCCCGATGCCGGCAACGGCAACGCCTGGCTGTTTTCCAACGTGGGCCTGTTGTCGACCGCGATGCTGGCCGCGCTGCTGCTGACGGTGACCGGCCGCACGCGCCGCATCGAGGCGGCGGTGGACGAACGCACGGCCGATCTGCAGCGTGAAGCCACTGAACGCCGCCGCACCGAATCGGCGCTGCGCGAGAGCGAGGAGCGCTTTCGCAACATCTTCGACCACGCGCCCATCGGCATCGTCTACGCCGATCTGCAGGGCCGCTTGCGCGACGCCAACCCGCGCCTGCGCGAGCTGATCGGCTACGACACCGAGGCGCTGGCCGGGCGCAGCGTGGCCGAGTTCACCCACCCCGACGAGCAGGCCGACGACGGCCAGGTGCTGGCGCCGCTGCTCAGTGGCGCGCAAGCCGAGGTGCAGCGCACCTTCCGGCTGCAGCACCGCGACGGCCAGTGGCTGTGGGTGCGCATGAACTGGAGCCTGCTGCGCGATGGCGGTGGCGAGCCCAAGCGGCTGGTCGCGGTGGTCGAGGACATCACCGAGCAGCGGCGCCGGCAGGAGGCCGAGCAAGGGCGGCAAGTGGCCGAATCGGCCAACCGGGCGAAGAGCGAATTTCTCTCGCGCATGAGCCACGAACTGCGCACACCGCTGAACGCGATGCTGGGCTTTGCCCAGTTGCTCGACCTGGACCGCCGGCCACAACTGCAGCCGCACCAGCAGGGCTGGGTCGCGCAGATCCTGCAAGCCGGCTGGCACCTGCTGGAGATGATCAACGACACGCTCGACCTGTCGCGCATCGAGTCCGGCATGCTGCGCCTGCAGCTGTCGCCGGTGGCCCTGCAGCCGCTGGTCGAGCAGTGCGTGGCGATGCTGGGCCCGGCGGCGGCCCGGCGCGCGGTGGCGCTGCAGGTGCAGCTCGACGACGACGCCTGCATGGTGATGGGCGACGAAACCCGCTTCAAGCAGGTGCTGACCAACCTGCTGTCCAACGCCGTCAAGTACAACGTGCAGGGCGGCAGCGTGGTGGTGCGCTCGCGCCGGCTGAACGACCGCCAGCTGGAGCTGCGCGTGCGCGACACCGGCCTGGGCCTGGACGCGGATCAGATGGCCGGGCTGTTCCAGCCCTTCAACCGTCTGGGGCGCGAGCAGAGCGATACCGAAGGCACTGGCATCGGCCTGGTCATCAGCCGCCGGCTGGCCGAGCTGATGGACGGCTCTCTTGACGCCGAAAGCAGTGGCGACCAAGGCGCCACCTTCGTGCTGACCTTGCCGCTGGCCGCCGGTGCCGACCGCTCGCCCGACCCGGCCAGCGCACCCGAAGACCACGCCGACCGCTACCGCCACCGCCTGGTGCATTACGTGGAAGACAACGAGACCAATGTCGAGGTGATGCGCGGCATCCTGGCCCAGCGCCCGCAGGTGACGCTGGAGGTCTCCACCCTGGGGCTGGACGGCCTGACCGCGATCCGCTCGACCCGCCCCGACCTGATCCTGCTGGACATGCACCTGCCCGACGTCGACGGCCTGGAGTTGCTGCGCCAGTTGCAGCGCGACCCGATCTGTGCCGACATCCCGGTGGTGGTGGTGTCGGCCGATGCCACGGCCGCGCGCATCGAGGACGCGCTGGCCGCCGGCGCCCGCCGCTACCTGACCAAGCCGCTCAACCTGGGTGGTTTCCTCGAGGTGCTCGACGAAGTGCTCGAGGGCATGGACACGCGCTGGGGCTGATCGACCAGCCGGCCGCGGTGGGCGGCGGCGTGGCCCGGCCTCAGGATTTCACGGCCTTGGCGGCGGCCGGCTCGCGCGCCGGCTGCTTGCCGCGCGCCGACTGCTTGTCACTTGCCGGCTTGGGGGCCTTGGCGCCGGCCGCCGTGGCAGCGGCTGCCGACGGCGTGTAGGTGGCGCCGGCCACCGTCAGCCCGGCCTGCGAGAAACGCGCGGCATTGCCCGGCCCCAGGCCCGAGACCCGATCGACCAGGTCGGCCCAGTCCTTGAACGCGCCCTGCTGGCGCGCCGCGGTGATCTTGCCCGACAGCGCCGGGCCGATGCCCTTGACGGCCTCCAGCTCGGCGGCAGTGGCCTGGTTGACATCGGCGGCGGCGGCGGCGATCGAGGTGGTCAGGGCCAGCGCGGCCAGCACGGCGGTGATGAGTTGACGGATCATGATGGGCTCCTTGGGGATGGTGATGAAAGGGCTTGGACTCGGCCCGCAGCAAAAGGCTGTCGGGTTGGGAATGATTCTGGGCAGGCCGGCCACGCCTGACACTCCCTCCGGGGTGGGGCGCGAGGAGGGCCCCCGAAAGGACGAACACGCCAGGGAGGCCTGCGCCATGCCAGTCCGATTGGCACCTGAAAGTCAGCGCTCACCACCAAAAAGGCATGAAGAATTGCTGGGGTTGGCAACCGCCGCCAGGGTCACCAAGCCAGACTTAGCACTCGCTGGGATGGAGTGCTAATATTCAAGGAACCAATCCACTGCGGGTCAGTCATATCCAGCCATGAACCTGTCCACTGCTTCCACTGCACTGTCTGTCCGTGACCCCTGGGCGCTGGTGCCTTCGCTGGGCAACCTGGATGCCTACATCTCGGCCGTGAACCGCCTGCCGATGCTGACGCAGGAAGAAGAATCGCGCTTCGCCCGACGGCTGCGCGACGACGGTGATGTCGAGTCCGCCGGCCGGCTGGTGTTGTCGCACCTGCGGCTGGTGGTGTCGGTGTCGCGCCAGTACCTGGGCTATGGTCTGCCGCATGGCGACCTGATCCAGGAAGGCAACGTCGGCCTGATGAAGGCGGTCAAGCGCTTCGACCCCGAGCAGGGCGTGCGGCTGGTGAGCTACGCGCTGCACTGGATCAAGGCCGAGATCCACGAGTACATCCTGAAGAACTGGCGCATGGTCAAGCTGGCCACCACCAAGGCGCAGCGCAAGCTGTTCTTCAACCTGCGCTCGATGAAGCAGCGCATGAAGAGCGATGCCACCGACGCCAATGCCCACCGCAACACCTTGTCGCCCTCCGAGGTCGACAGCGTCGCGCAGTCGCTGAACGTGAAGCCGGCCGAGGTGATCGAGATGGAAACCCGCATGTCGGGCGGTGATGTGGCGCTGGAGCCGCAAACCGACGACAGCGACGAGAGCTACGCCCCCATCGCCTACCTGGCCGACGACTCGGGCGAGCCCACCCGGGTGCTGGAAGCCCGCCGCCGCGACGCGCTGTCGGGTGAAGGCCTGACCCAGGCGCTGGAAGTGCTGGACGCGCGCAGCCGCCGCATCGTCGAGGAGCGCTGGCTGAAGGTCAACGACGACAGCTCGGGTGGCATGACGCTGCACGACCTGGCCGCCGAGTACGGCGTCAGCGCCGAACGCATCCGCCAGATCGAGGTGGCGGCGATGAAGAAGATGCGCAAGGCGCTGGAGACTGCCTGAAGTTGGCGCGGCGTCAGCCGCGCCAGCCAGCAGACGCCGCGGAACCAGCTTTGCCGGGCCGCTGGGGTCGCCCCCTTGAGGGGGAGCGCCGCAGGCGCTTCGGAGGTGGTCAACCCTCGGCGAGCAGCAGCTTCAAGTCGTCGGCCAGCGCCTGGACACCCGTGCCGTAGCGCGTGAACAAGCGCACCTTGCCCTTGGCATCGAACACATACGAGCCGGCCGTGTGGTCGACGGTGTAGCTGGTGTCGGTTTTGCCCGGCACCTTGTTGAAGAACACCTTGAACTCCTTGGCCGCGGCCTTGATCTCGTCGGGCGTGCCACGCAGGCCGTCGATGTCGGGACCGAAGCTGGCCACGTAGGCCTTCAGCAACTCGGTGGTGTCGCGCTCGGGGTCGACCGTGACGAAGAGGCCCTGCACCCGTGCACCGTCGGCACCCAGCGAGCGCTTCACCTCGGCCAGTTCGGCCATCGTGGTGGGGCAGACGTCGGGGCACTGGGTGTAGCCGAAGAACACCACCACCACCTTGCCCTTGTAGTCGGCCAGCGTGCGGGCTTGGCCGTTCTGGTCGGTCAGCGACAGGCTGCGGGCGTATTCGGCCCCGGTGATGTCGACCGCCTTGAAGGCCGGCTTGCCCGACGATCCACCGGGCAGCATGCGGTCGCAGCCGCTCAGCACCATCGGCAACGCAAGCGCCACGACGGCACCCGACAGAACGGTGCGGCGGTTCAGGGGGTTCATAGCCATGGCATCAGGTAGTGGTCGATCAGCAGGGCCGCGAACAGCAGCGACAGGTGCCAGAGTGAGAAGCGGAAGGTCTTGCGCGCCAGCGCATCGCTGTAGTCGCGCCACAGCAGCCAGCCATAGGCGATGAACATGCCGCCCAGCACCACGGCCGCCGCCAGATATAGCCAGCCGCTCATGCCGATGATGAAGGGCAGCAGTGTGGCGGCGAACAGCACCAGGGTGTAGAGCAGCACGTTGAGCCGGGTGAAATCGGAGCCGTGCGTGACCGGCAGCATCGGCAGTCCCGAGCGGCGGTAGTCCTCCACCCGGTACAGCGCCAGCGCCCAGAAGTGCGGGGGTGTCCACAGGAAGATGATCAGGCACATCACCGCGGCCTCGGGGCCGACGTCGTTGCGCATCGCCGCCCAGCCCAGCACCGGCGGCATCGCACCCGAGGCGCCGCCGATCACGATGTTCTGCGGCGTCATCGGCTTGAGCACCACGGTGTAGATCACCGCATAGCCCACGAAGGTGGCAAAGGTCAGCCACATCGTCAGCGGATTGACGGCCCAGTACAGCAGCGCGCTGCCCAGGCTGCACAGCACGGCCGAGAACAGCAGCGCCTGGGCGCTGCTCAGTTCGCCCTTGGCGGTGGGCCGCCAGGCGGTGCGCGCCATCTTGCTGTCGATGGCCTGCTCGACCAGGCAGTTGAAGGCCGCCGCCGCACTGGCCACCAGCCAGATGCCCACGGTGGCCGGCACCGCCAGCCGCAGGCTGGGCCAGCCCGGCTCGGCCAGCAGCATGCCGATGACGGCGCAGAACACGATCAGCTGCACCACACGGGGCTTGGTCAGCGCCATGTACTGCCGCCAGCGGCTGGCGGCGGAGGTGGGGGTGAGGATCGACGCGGTCATGGGAGCAACTCGGGATTCTAGGCAGTGCGGGGGCCGCCGCCGCTGCGGGCCCGGGTGTCGGCCGGCGCGGAGCCGCCGTGCGGCAAGACCTGCCCCGCCGCGGCGCGGCAACGCGCCCACAACGAGGTGAGCACGCCCACCAGGCCGGCGGCACCGGCACTGTGGGCCAGCGCGGCGACGATGGGCCAATCCAGCACCACGTTGGACAGCCCGCTGGCGGCCTGCCACAGCGACAGGCCGATCAGCAGGCGGGCATAACGGCGGGCCACCGGGTCGGGCTCGCGCCACAGCCGCAGGGCCAGCGCCAGCAGCGCGGCAAACGCCAGCAGCGCAAACAGCCGGTGCGCCATGTGGATCGCCACCAGCGCCTCGAACGGCAGGTAACCACCATGGCCGGCACGGCCCAGTTCACGCAGCAGCGTGAAGCCATGGCCCGCGTCCATCGCCGGCCACCACTGGCCGTTGCAGGTGGGAAAGCCGGTGCAGGCCAGCACCGCGTAGTTGGTGCTGACCCAGCCGCCCAGCGCGATCTGCAGCACCACCGCGCCCAGCACCAGCGCCACCCAGCGCGACAGGCGTGGCGGGCGCGACGGCAGTCGCGACAGCGCCAGCGCCAGCGGCCGGTTGGCAAATGACTCGTGCTGCAGCACCAGCAGCGCCAGCAGCACCATCGCGCCCAGCAGGTGCAGCGTGACCACCGCCGGGTACAGCTTGAGGGTGACGGTGTACTTGCCGAACAACCCTTGCACGATCACCCACAGCAGCGTCAGCGTGGCCCACCAGGGCGAATGCGGCAGCACGGCGCGCGCGCGCCAGCTGACCGCCGCCGACACCAGGATCAGCGCGCCCACCGACATCGCCAGGTAGCGGTGCAGCATCTCGATCCAGGCCTTGGCGGCGGTGACCGGGCCGCTGGGCAAGGCCGTCTGCGCCGCATGGATGTCGGCCTTCGCGCCCAGCGGGCTGGCTTCGCCATAACAACCAGGCCAGTCGGGGCAGCCCAGGCCCGAATCGGTCAGCCGCGTGAAGGCACCGAAGACGATCAGGTCGAAGGTGAGGAACAGCGTGATCGCCGTCAGCGCGGCCAGGCGCCGCTGCAGCGTGGCGCCGCGCTGGCGCAGCCACCACCACGACAACGGCAGCAGCGCCACCAGCGCCGCCAGCGCCAGCAGGCGCAGCGTCGGTGTCAGATCGACCAGCGTGGTGGGCTGCATGCAACCGCCCTCAGGGCCGCGCCGGGGCCGAGCCTGCCGCGGCAGCGGGCACGGTCGGCAACGCGGGCAGCGTGGATTCGCCGAGCAAGCCCTGGCGGCCCGGCTTGTCCCAGCCGGCCGAGCCGCGCATCAGGCGATCGATGTCGCGCTTGAGCTTGGACGGATCGGCGTCGACTGGCGCCCGCATCATCCACTCGCCGAGCGGATCGACGATGTAGAGGTGGTCTTCCAGTGCCTGGCCCGGCGCGGGCTTCAGCCAGGCGGCCACCACGTCGCGCGGCAGGCGCAGCACGTTCATCGCCGGCGTGGCCTGCAGCGCCTGCAGCAGCACCGGCGACGGCGGTGCATCGTCGATCACCAGCCACAGCTTGTCGATGCGGTCGCGCTCGCGGCCGGTCATCTCGCGCAGCTGGCGTTGCATGAACAGGCGCCGTTCGCAGGCGGTGTTGCAGGCGCCGCTGTCGACCACCACCAGCAGCCATTGGCCGGCCAGGCTGCGCAGTGGCTGCTCGGCGCCTTGCAGCGTGCGGCTGGCCACGGCCGGCATGGCCACCGTGGGTTGGATCAGCGCGCTGTAGGCCGTGCCCGATCCGCTGGGCCGCGCCACGTAATACAGGAAGTAGCTCGCGATCACCGGGGCCGCGCACACCAACAGCACGCCCAGCATCTTCAGTCGGCCGCTGGCGCGCTGGCGCGTCAAGGCATCACGCGGCTGCGGCAGGGAATGCACGGTCAGGCCCAGGGGCTCGGAGGGTTCGGTCATGCGCTTGGAGAAGAAGGAGACGAAGGGCGAAACCGCGGACGGAGGAACTGGAACCAGGCCGTCAGGCCCAGCACCAGCGCGCACAGCGCGAACCACTGAAAGGCATAACCGTGGTGCTTGCCGACATCCACCGCCACCGCCGGCCAATGGCGCAGCAAGCGGTCGTCGGCCCAGGGCGGCTGCCCGGCGGCGGCCGCCTCGAGGGCCGCCGGCGCGGCACGCGTGGCCTCGGTCTGTTGCACCGACCAAGGCCGCAGAGGCACGCCGATTTCCTGCGACATAGCAGCCAGATCGAGATTTTGCCGGATCGGCCCCGGGTCTGCGCCGGCCAGCGCCAACAGCTTGGCCGGCGCAGGGGCGATGCGGCCGGCCACCAGCACCTCGCCCGGCTGATCGGGCAACGGCGCCAGCCGGGTGCGGTCGGTGAAGTCGCGTGGCATCCAGCCGCGTTGCACCAGCACCGCATCGCCCGGCGCCAGCAGCAACGGCGTGACGATGTAGAAGCCCTGCCGCGCGTTCATCTGCCGGTTGTCCAGCGCCACCGTGCGATCGGCCAGCCAGCGGCCACGCAGCAGCACGGGACGGTAATGCGCCTCGCCTGCCGCTGCAGCGTCGAGCGGCAGTTGCGCCTGCGGCAGCGGCGGCAAACTGCCACGCGCCTCGATGCGTGCCTGCAGGTCGAGCTTCTGCGCGGCGCGGTCGAGTTGCCACCAGCCCAGCCGGGCGGTGAGCACGCTGGTCAGCAGGGCGGCGATCAGCACCACCGCGCGCCGGCGCGACGATCCACGCGATGGCCCGGCATTCAGCATGCCTGGCTCCGCACCGGATAATCAGTCGCCATGAAATCCGTGATCGTCATTGCCCTGGTGCTGGTGCTGGCCTCGCTGGCCGGGGCCGGCTTGTTCATGTTGCGCAAGGGCGGCGACACCACCACGCGCGACGCCCGCATGGCGCGCGCGCTGGCACTGCGGGTGGGTCTGTCGATCGCGTTGTTCCTGTTCATCCTGCTGAGCTGGTACATGGGCTGGATCAAGCCCAGCGGCCTGCCCATGGGCGGTTGAACGCCCCAAAAACAAACGCCGCTCAGGGCGGCGTCTTGTGGCGACATCACCCGCCGCCGATCGGCTTGCGGGTGAAAGCGCTGCGGACTCAGAGCCAATAGACCAGGAAGTACAGGCCCAGCCACACCACGTCCACGAAGTGCCAGTACCAGGCAGCGCCCTCGAAGCCGAAGTGGCGCTCGGGCGTGAAGTGGCCCTTCTGCAAGCGCAGCGTGATGAACAGCAGCATCAGCATGCCGACGAACACGTGGAAGCCGTGGAAGCCGGTGAGCAGGAAGAAGGTGGAGCCGAAGATGCCCGAGCTGAGCTTGAGGTTCAGGTCGCGGTAGGCATGGATGTACTCGTAGGCCTGGAAGCCGATGAAGGTGACGCCCAGCGCCACGGTGATCCACATCCAGGCGATGGTCTTGGCGCGGTTGCCGGCGATCAGCGCATGGTGGGCGATGGTCAGCGTCAGGCCCGAGGTCAGCAGGATCGCGGTGTTGATCGTGGGGATAGGCCAGGGGCCCATCGTGGCGAACGGCTCGACCGTGCCGGCCGGCGACGCGGTGATGCCGCCACCCGCGCTGGGCCAGATGGCCTTGAAGTCGGGCCACAGGATCTGGTGGTCCAGGTTGCCCAGCATCGGCAAGGCGTGTGCGCGGGCCCAGTACAGCGCGCCGAAGAAGGCCGCGAAGAACATCACCTCGGAGAAGATGAACCAGCTCATGCTCCAGCGGTACGACACGTCGATGCGCTCGGAGTACAGGCCGCTTTCGCTCTCGCCGATGGCCTGCTTGAACCACACGAACAAGGTGCTCAGCCAGATCACCATGCCCAGCAGCAGCGAGTAGGCGCCCCAGCCGACACCGTTGATCCACTGGCCTGCGCCCAGGATCACGAAGAACAGGCCCAGGGCGGCCATCGCAGGATGCTGCGACGGGCTGGGCACGAAGTAATACGGGGTGACCCCGTGGGGCGTCGCTGCGGACATCTTGTGTGTTCTCCTCGAAACCTTGCTTGAAACTTTTGAGATTCTGGATCGGTGTTGCGTGCGGGCTCAGGCGGCCACGCCACTGCCCACCACCCACCGGACCAGCAACACCAGCGCGGCGATGAACAGCCCCGCGCCGATGATGCCGGCAATGATCACATGCACCGGGTTGAGCTTGGCCACGTCCTGCGCATAGTCGGCCGAGCGCCGCACGCCGAAGAACGACCAGGCCACCGCCCGCATCGTCTGCAGGAACGAGCCCTTGCGCGCCGCCGCATGCTTGAGGTCGGCGCTCACTGGAGCACCCTTGGGCCTGCGGCCCGTCCCGCCGAGCGGGAATGAGCCCCTTCGGGTGGCCGGGCCGGGCTCACGATCGCTTCTCCACCACCGCCGGCGCGGGCACCGCCATCGCCGGCCCGGCCACCTTGCCGGCCACCTCGAAGAAGGTGTACGACAAGGTGATCGTCGTCACGTCCTTCGGCAACTTGGGGTCGACGTAGAACACCACCGGCCATTCCTTGCGTTCACCGGGCTTGAGCGTGTACTCGTTGAAGCAGAAGCACTCGAGCTTGTTGAAGTGCGCGCTGGCCTGCATCGGCGCGTAGCTGGGGATGGCCTGCGCGGCCATCGTGCGGTCCTGCCGGTTGCGGAACTGGTACATCACGGTGGCCATCTCACCGGGATGCACCTTCAACGAGTTCACCGCCGGCTTGAAATCCCAGGGGCCGCGTGAATTGGCGTCGAACTCGATGGTGATCGTGCGCGAGGTGTCGACCTGGGTGTTGGCCTTGCGCGCGCTGGCCGAGGCCAGGCCGGCCGAGGTGACACGCTCGCTGACCGACAGCACGTTGATGCCCAATGCATCGCAGATGGTGCGGTACATCGGCACCAGCGCGTAGCCGAAGCCGAACATCGCCAGCGCGATCACGCCCAGCTTGCCGAGCATGCGCCGGTTGTCGCGGCGCAAGCCGGAGAGCATCGAGGACAGGGGCATGGGAAGGGGCAGACGCGGACAGACACGGGCGACGGGCTCAGCGCCCGAGCACCACGATCTTGGCGACGAAGCCGACGAAGAACACGATCGCCACCGAGGCCAGCACCAGGGCCAGCCGGACGTTGGACTTGCGTTGTGGGTCGGACGGGCTGCGCATGCTCATCACCGGGCCGAGGCTCAAGCCAGCACCTTGGTGGCCGTGGCGTCGAGCTTGGGCGGGTTCTCGAACGAATGGTAGGGGGCCGGCGACGGCAGTTCCCACTCCAGCCCCTCGGCACCTTCCCAGGGCTTGGCCGCGGCCTTCGGGCCCTGGCCGCGCATCATCGGAATCACGACGAAGACGAAGAAGTACACCTGCATCAGGCCGAAGCCGAAGGCACCGACGGAGGCCAGCGCGTTGAAGTCAGCGAACTGCATCGGGTAGTCGGCATAACGACGCGGCATGCCAGCCAGGCCCAGGAAGTGCATCGGGAAGAAGGTGACGTTGAAGAAGATCAACGAGCCCCAGAAGTGGATCTTGCCGCGGGTCTCGGAATACATCACGCCGGTCCACTTCGGGCCCCAGTAGTAGACACCGGCGAACAACGCGTACAGCGAGCCGGCCACCAGCACGTAGTGGAAGTGCGCCACCACGTAGTAGGTGTCCTGCAACTGGATGTCGATCGGCGCCATCGCCAGGATCAGGCCGGTGAAGCCGCCGATGGTGAACACGAAGATGAAGCCCACGGCCCACAGCATCGGCGTCTCGAAGGTCATCGAACCGCGCCACATGGTGGCGATCCAGTTGAAGATCTTCACGCCGGTGGGCACCGCGATCAGCATGGTCGCGTACATGAAGAAC
>MESD01000156.1 GCA_001770815.1 Burkholderiales bacterium RIFCSPHIGHO2_12_FULL_69_20 | reverse complement strand
GGCATCCAGATCGTGCCGATCAGCGTTGACGGCGGCGGCCTGCCGAACTTCCCGCAGTACCGCCGCGACAACGGCATCTCGCGCACCCTGCAGGTGACGCAGGTGCCGGCGGTGTTTCTGGCCGAGCCCTTCACCGGAAAGATCACACCGATCGGCTTCGGCGTGCTGTCGGAGTCGCAGTTGATCGAACGCATCGCGACCGTGACGGCGCCGGGCGCCGATGCGCTGGTGCCATCGGTCACGCGCCAGGTGTCCTTGAAGTAGGGAGCCCTTTCATGCAAGCCAGCCTCCTCCGCAAACCCGTCGCCGCCCTGTGCGCCCTGTCCTTGCTCGTGCTCCAGCCGGCCGCCCACGCCGGTGACCTCAACACGGAAGTCACGAACATGTTCAACAACCTCGGAGCGGTGGGCAACTACACGGCACCGGGTGCCTTCAAGGGCCAGACTTTCAACACCTTCACGGGGGGCAATCTCTACCTGCGCTCCCCGAACAAGACCTACCAGCTTGCCGCCATCCAGTTCCCATCCGCCAAGGGAGGTTGCGGCGGCATCGACCTCTTCGGCGGCTCCTTCTCCCACATCTCGGCGGCGGAGTTCAGGAACATGCTTCGGAACATCACTGCGGCGCTGCCCGGCATCGCGTTTCAGCTGGCGCTGGAGTCGGTGTCGCCGTTGCTGGGCGGGCTGACGAAATGGGCGAAGGGGCTGGAGACCTGGATCAACAACGCCCGGGTGAACTCGTGCGAGACCGCCACCGCGCTCGTGTCCTCGGCGGCCGAGGCGATGGGCTACGACTCGCAGAGGTCCTGCGCCAAGCTCGCCATGCAGATGGGACTCGAAGCGGACATCGACGCCGCCATGCGCCGCTGTGCATCGGACAGCCCCGGCATCCTGGCTTCGGCCCGCAGCAGCGCCGACCCGAACATCAGGGCCCAGGCCCCGTTCGTGGGCAACTTCACCTGGAAGGCGCTCAAGAACATCGACACCCTCGATGACGCGGCAAGGGAGATGGTCATGAGCGTCGTCGGCGCCCTGATCTTCTACCCACAGGACTCGAACCGCGATCCCGACTACATCGGTCCGAGCATCACCACGGTGGCCCAACTGCTCTACGGCCAGTCCGACGCTGCCGGCGGCAACGTCAACGTTCAGCTGCTTCGATGCAACAACTACGCCGACTGCGACGTGGTCTCGCGCACGAACGCCAATGCCCACGAGCCGTTGACGAAGAAGGTCGAGAACGTGATGCGCAGCATCTCGGACAGCATCCGCACGCGCGCAGCCATCCCGAACAACTCAGTCGCGGTCGGGTTCGTGAACAGCACCAGCATCCCCGTCTGGAGGATGCTGTCCATCGGTAACACCATTCCCGGCTCCGGTCTGTCGGAAATGATGATCGGCAACTACCGCGAGGTCATCGCCGCCGACTACGCCTTCACGTTTCTCAACCAGTTCGCCAACGTCGCACTTTCGGCGCTGATGAAGCAGCACTTGCTGAATCTTGAGCAACAGAAGGCCGCGAATCGCCAGCGCGAGGACGTCCACAAGTTCCTGGGCAGGCTGCAGCTGGAGCAGTCGAACATGTACAAGAAAGTGGTCTCCGTGTCGACCGTCGCCACCGATCTTGAACGGCTCGAGCGCAACCTGCGATCCAACATGTCAACGCACGTGCTCGACATGCTGGGCCACTCGCACCGCGGCATTCAATAGGCACCAGGGCACCGTCGGGGGATTGCTGCAATGTGGGAGATCTACGCTTACCACAACACCGAGAGCCTCGCCGGCATCTTCAATGCCATCGCGGCCATCGTTGCATCGGGCACCTACCTCAGCGCCATTGCGGCGGTCGCCTTCTGCGGCTTCGTCGCGGCACTCGTCGCCTACATGTTCTCCCCGGAGAAGCTCCAGGGCTGGAAGTGGATCATCTCCGTCGTGCTCGTCTACGGCGTCCTGTTCGTTCCACGCGTCACCGTCGGGGTCGTCGACAAGACAGGGGGCACACCGGTGCGCGTGGTCGCAAACGTCCCCTTCGGCATGGCTGCACTCGGCGGCCTCACGAGTTCGATCGGGAACTCGATCACCGAGTTGTTCGAGACAGCCTTCCAGACGCTGCCGGGGCCAGCAGCCTTGCCAGCCGAGCTCTCCTACCAGCAGAACGGCCTGATGTTCGGCAGCCGCCTGATCCAGGAGACACGCCGGGCCTCGATCCCGGATCCGGCTGTCCGGACGGACCTCGTCAACTTCGTCGGCAACTGCACTACGTTCGACATCGCCGATGGCACCATCTCGCCGGCGGCCTTCTCGTCGTCTGCAGATCTCTGGGCGACGATGGCCGCCACGAACCCGGCACGCTTCAGCATCATCACGACAGCGGCGGGCGTCACCACGAACACCTGCGATCAGGTCTACGCGTCGATCGGCGCGCGCCTGCCAGCGCAGATCACCGACCTGACAGGCAAGTTGGGCTTGCGCCTGAACCCGAGCCTGGCTGCTGTGGCCGCCCAGGCCGCCGTGGTCAACCAGATCCCGCAGGCCTACATCCGTGGCCAGATAGCGGCAGCCGCGGCAACGGCTTCGGACCTGATCCGCCAGAACGCCATGATCAATGCGATCAACGATGCCGGGGAGATGGGCTGCCAGAAGATCAACGATCCTTCCTGCATGATGCTGGCCACCGGGCGTGCAGCGGCGGTGGCTTCACAGAACGCCGCATGGATCAATGGCGCCAAGATTGCCGAGCAGGCCCTTCCGGTCGTTCGCAACGTGGCCGAGGCGATGTGCTACGCGGTCTTCCCCCTGATCGTGTTGCTCCTCTTCCTCTCCTCGGGTCGCAACACCCTGCTGATGCTGGCCGGTTATGCAACAGCACTGATCTCGATCCAGCTCTGGCCCCCCCTGTTCGCCATCCTCAACTACATGGCGTCCATCTATGGCCAGCTCGACCAGGCCGCGGCTGCCGAAGTCGGCGGCGGCGTCAAGGCACTCGCCCTTCAGACCTCCTCGCCGATCTACTCGAACGCCGTGTCATCGCAGGCGGTGGTGTCGTACCTCATCATCGGCATCCCGATGCTGGCCTACTCTTTGGCGAGCAGGCTGGTCAACTTCGGCAGCGCGATCATGGGTGGCCTGCAGGGTCTGCAATCTGCATCCCTCAGTGGCAACGCGTCCGCAGCCGCCGCTGCAGGCAACGCCAGTATGGGCAATGTGTCCATGGACCAGCGGGTCGTGAGTCCCTCGACTTCGAACCCCTGGGTTTCCCGGCAACAGGAAATGGACGGGAACTGGTTGACCACAACCGGCTCTGGTCAGCAGGCAGTCTCCTACCTCCGCAATGAGGGCGCCGTGTCCCGAGTCGTGTCCTCCCGTGTCAGTCAGAGTGCGGTCACGGAGGCCTCCCGTGCCGCAGAGTCGGCACGATCTGACGTGGTGTCGGCCAGCAGTGAAATGTCCTCGGCCTTGGTTGAGGCCATGTCGCGCACGACATCGCGCTATCAGTCCTCGAATCGAACAAGTGGACAGTCAATTTCCAGTGTCGAAGAGCTTGGAAAATCGGCCGACAGCTTGCGCACGATCTCCGAACAAGTTGCCAAGAGCACTGGTCTGAGCTCCTCGCAGGTTTCGCAGATTGCATTCCAGCTTTCAGGAGGGATCGGCACCCCAGGCATGAGCCCGATCAGGGCAAACGCCTCAGGCAACGCTGGAAAGTCCTACAGCTCCAATTTGACCGAACAACAACAGAAGGTTGCATCTGAACTCACAAACGATCAGCTGAGGCAGTTTCGATCCTTCGCGGACCGTGCGACTCGAGATCAAACGTTCGCAAAGGCTCTCGGTGCTGAGAGTCGCGAAGGACAGGAACTCGCGTCTCGCCTCTCCACAGCCACCACTCGGGTTGACTCAGCACAGTCGGTGTTTGCCGAGAGACAGGCCGTGGCGAAACGGTTGTCTACTGCATATGAGTCAGGGGAGGCTCTGTCCATCGACTTGGCTCAGCTGCCAGCGAACTCCGATTTCATGCGCCGCTACCAACGCTTGGCAGCAGAGTACGGATCCGACAGTCTTGCGCTGCAGGCGGCCATGGCCAGCGAACTTGCCACGCGCGCCTTGCCGCCAACGAGAAACCAAATGGGTTCCACTGCGCTCCCAGCCACCTTTGAAGATGTTCAGAGGGTCAGAGAAGCCGACCTGCAGGATCCCGCCTTCGCTGCATCAAGGGTTGACTCTGCTGATCGATCGAACGACCGCGCTGTGTCCCCGAGGATGAGTGGCGAGACTCTCGGCCCACCCGAATTGCCAACAGCTCTGAGCGGCATTCGGCGCGACGTAACGGCACACGCTGCAGAAGCTTGGCAAAGGCAATCTGCTGCCGAAACTTTCGACCAACGCAATGAGATAACTCGAAATCCAGATGGCACTATCGGATCACGGCGCTCGCAGGCAATGAGCAATGCTCGCCAACTTCGCGACGATGTAGCAAACATCGCTGAACAGGCGCGCGAAGTCATGAGGGACGGTCCTGGCCAGGCCAGCGCTGCCGCCCAAGCGGCCAAGGAGCGCATCGCCAAATCTCAGCGGGTCCAAGACATCGCCGCGACGGCTGAAGTTCCGACGATGCTTCCCAAAGGTGGCAAACGGCGTCCCAACTAGGACTGGAAGCGCCGCACCCTCAGATGCGGCCCTGTGCACCCGGCGTCGGATGATTCTCCACGTCAAACACGTCGCCCTGGAACCGATGAACTCCATTCTCGTCAAAGTACGGGCGATTCTCAGCACTGGTAGCGCTCCGAAGGTCAGGGTCGACTTCCTGCGCCGCAGTCCAGTTGCGACTCGCAACCCACATGACCGCCGCTGATGCGCCGCCCCAGAATACAAAGAAGAAGCCCATGACGAACGCACCTCTGTCGGTCACCGTGGCAGCCGCGAGACCGCCGACCACTACAAGGGCCAAAAGGACAGTTCGGACGCGGTTCACTGCGGGCTCCATCAAGGTTGTCGGCTCGTCAAGCGAGCAGATGATTGCCTTCCCTTGAGGCCAATCTTTATACTCGTCCGGCGATGCTGTCAAGGAGACCAGAATGCTTGATCGCAGCCTGCTCACGGCGTGTTTGGCCGCCTTCCTGACTGCCTACCAGTCCCCTGCGTACGCCGTTGCCCTTCGACCCGGCAAGGTCACAGATGCAACGGTTTGCGATCTGGCGCCGAACACGATTGGGTTCCTTGGAGGTTCTCTGCTCATCCCAGCAGCAGCCGCAAAGCGCGACCAGGTCGATGCCTACTTTCGCCTGTCCGCCTCGTTCGTTGCCCAGAAGTGTTCCGACGGCCAGATCCTGATTCTGCAAGGCATGTCCGACCTCGCAGTCGCGGCTGAATCTCTGGTTCAACTCGCGAACTCAGCTTGTGCTGTTGCCACAGTCGTTCGATCGGAGGTTTCTATCCCGTTCCTTGGTGGTTCGGAGCCGGGGTTTGAATTGCGCTGCCCGATCACGAAGAGGAACGCGCTCGGTGCGCACCTTGGCGAACTCGAACGCGCTGATCCGTTGGAATCGCTCAAAGCCCGACTCCAGGGAGCTGCTCGCGTCGAGAGTGCGCCAGTGCCTGCCGGCATCCCTGACAAGAAGACCGACTGTGACAAGGTCACCCTGGCTTCACTGCTTCAGGGTGGCGCCTGCCAGAAGTAACCGCTCCGGCCTGTGTCTGCGATCCTGCCGGTGCGCCGCTGAATCCCTCACTTCAGCCCGCAGCAGCCCCGGCATTTTCGCTTTTCAAAGGCATGCATCCTGCCTATCTTGGCCTCGCTCACTGCGCTCAGCAGCCGGAGATCCAAGATGACCAACGACAAAGACCGCCCTGCGTCGCAATCCGAAACCGGTCCAGTGCGGCCGCCCATGGCGGGCCAGGCGGACGGCAACGATGCAACTCCAGACTCCCAGGCGAATGTCATGGCTCAGCACGGGCAGACAGGTCTCCTGCTGGAGTTGATGCGCGAGATGCGGGGGCAACGTGAATCGTTCCAGGAGGCTCAGCGGCTCGCGGCCGGAGAGCGGAAGTCCGAGCACCGCTGGCGCATGCTGTTCCAGGCCCTGGTGTTCGGCCTGCCGGTGCTGCTCGGCATCGTCTACTTCCTCTTCTTCCTCAGTTCGACCGGATTCCGTTGGGGCCCGTTTGGCGACGTGGTAGGCGTCGTACGCATCGAAGGCCAGATCTCGTCGACCGATCACGCTTCGGCCGACTCGATCGTGCCCCTGCTGGAGAAGGCTTTCGCGAATCCCAACGTCAAGGCCGTCGTCCTGTCGATCGACAGTCCTGGCGGGGCGCCGGTTGAAGCGGAGCGCATCTACACCGCCATCGGCTCGCTAAAGCGCAAACACCCGAAGCCGGTCGTCGCGGTGATCAACAACCTCGGCGCCAGCGCGGCCTTCCTCATCGCGCTGCATGCCGACAAGATCGTCGCAGGCAGGTACTCCCTGGTTGGGTCCATCGGAGCGATCATGGCTCCATGGCAACTGGATCGTGCGATTGCCAAGTACGACGTCAGCCAGCGGGTCTATGCGTCGGGCAAGCTCAAGTCGTTCCTGAACCCCTTCACGCCGGTGACACCCGAAGTCGACCTGAAGGCGCAGAAGCTGGTCGATCAGATGGGCACGTACTTCCTCGAGGAGGTGAAGGCGCGGCGCGGGGCCCACCTGAAGGCGGGCGTAGACGTCGCGACCGGCGAAGTGTGGGCCGGCCCCGAAGCAAAGGAGATCGGCCTGGTGGATGCCGTCGGCACGATCGACGAGTACGTTGCCAGCACATGGGGTGTCCAAGCCTACGATTTCGGTCCCAGCAACCAGGGTCTGCAGCTGCTCGGTCGGACCATTCAGGACGCAGTCGTGAGTTCGGTGCAGCGCCTGACGACGACGGGTGTCGTTGTCCGCTGAACGCGGACACCGCAGTTCGCGCGGCATGCCCCCCGACGACAACGCGCCTCATTGGGTGAAACCGCTGCTGGCCGCGCTCCTAGTGTTGAGATCCGGGCGTCACCATCTCCGATCGCTGGACGATTCGGGCTTCAGGCAGGTTGCGCGAGGTTGCGACAGGTTGCTGCTTGCAACGACAGTCCCCGGGTTCGCGTTGTCGGCCCTGCTGCTACCTGCTGCTGCCGGCGGCTGGGTACTGCTGGCCACCTCGATGTGGGGCATCGTGGTCATGCTGCTGGTCGGTCGACGTGTCGCCCTGGAGCGCCGTCGCCGGCGCTGTCTGGTCGGGCCGCCTCCCGCCAAGTGATTCAGGCACGGTCCTGATACTTGGCTCCGCACCTCGCCTTGTGCGCGCATTGGTCGCACTGCGAAGGCGTCCGCGCCGGGGCTGGCCTGCCCACCCTGCCGTGCACGACAGCCACGTAACGCTCGCGCATCGCAGCAATCTCGGACAGCCCCAGCAGGCGGACCCTACTCGGCCTGCGCGAGCCGCTTCGGCTGTTCTGGACGACGACCCACGCCTCATCAGAGACTGTCTCGCCGGTCTCGTCCTGCAGGGCAATCCGTTGTGTCGACAGCTCGATCACGTCGGACATGTACACGGCGTCGCGAGGGCGCGTCTTCAGCTCGACAAGCTGAACCCCCGCCGGTGTCCGGTATGCGCGGTCCAGCCTGGCCACCAGGCGATGTCGATGCGATCTGAATGTCCGCTCGGCATAGGCGATCTCGGCGCCGCGCAGTTCGGCGGGAAGGCCACGCTCGATGTCGTCGATCTGCGACGACCGACTTCTGGCGAACAGGATCGCGGACGCGACGAAGGCGATCAGCAGGATCAGCGCGACAACCCCGTCACCCATGGTCGCGTCCCACCTTCAGAACCACCGCGGCACCGGCTGCACGGGCCAGCCCCCTCAGCAGCCAGCGCAGGGCCCGGATCGCGCGCGGCCGTGTCTCCAGCCAGCAGCACAGCGCTGGCGAAGTCGCGTAGTAGGCTCCGACGAACCACCGTCCGCAAGCAGATCGCCTCAGATACAGGTCCCTGAAGGCGCGCAGCGCGCGGGTGTCGTCGCATTCGCCGAGCGCCAGCGTGGCGATGAAGCACCTGCCCTTCGCGGCGCTGGCGGCCGCAATCCTGCGACTCTCGTCGTAGAAGACGGCATGCGCCTTCAGGCCACGGTCTCGCGCCCGCTCCTGCTCCACCGTCACGCGCTGCCCATGGGAAGCGTCGAAGGCCACCTGTCGCTCGCAGTAGCCCATGCGAGCAAGTTCGCTTGCACTGACGAACTCGTCGCGATCGGTCATGGTCAGTCGGCGGCCCGGTTCAGGTCGTGGACTCGTCCCACTGCAGCATCAATGCGACTGGAGTGGCCGGAGGGCCTGCCCTTGCGGCTTCCCCGCCGGGAGCAACGCCTGGACGGGCACCGTCGGGAAGAAGCGGACCGAGGATCGCTGTCGCACCGACCTGCTCCAGGGTCAGCGCCTTGACGACCAGTTCCTTCAGCCTCCCGGTCCTGCGCCGTGGATTGCGGATGCTGGCCAGCGCCTCGAACATGGCAGGATGCTCTTCGCGCGAGATGGTGAGCTTGATCCGTACCGATCCGTCCTTCCGGGCCGCGGTCACTGGCTCCCCGCCGACACCGACGCCTCGCTGGTCACGCTGCCACCGTCCGCTCTGAACAGCTCCGGTCGCTCCCGGACGTACTGCTCGCCGAGCAGTTGGAAGCCCCTCACATTGGCGTACATCGGATCGGCGACCTCGGTGATCTTGTGCTTCGGGAAGCGCCGCCGCACCGCCTTCGTGTAGAGGTAAGCGCCGCCACCGACCAGGATGATGTGTTCGAGTTCCTGCGGGCCGTCGAGCCTGGCGAGAACGAAGTCGAGCGCCTGGTCGGCGATCTTGTGGATGGCGGTGTCGAACTTCTTCAGGTCATGGTCAATCTGATTGAGCCGCAGGATCTGCCCCGACCTCAATGCCCGGTCCACTGCATCCAGATCCCGGAAGTCCTCCTTCATCCTGGCGCCGACGGTGTCGGCGATATGGCGGAGGATGTCGGAGACGCCCCGGGTGACGGAGTCGCTCATGTGCGGAACAACCCGCATGCCACGCGTCACCAGCCAGTCGAAGGTCCTTGAGCCCACGTCCATCACCAGCGACTTGTACTTGGGCGAGCCAACGTTCGGGTTCTGCTGCGCACACCAGTAGAGCGCGCCCTGGGGCTGCGGCACGACGAGTGCCCGCTTGACCACGATCCGTTGCTTGCGGCCGGCGTGGAAGGTCCCTGTCATCGCCTTCTGGAGAGCCGCGCGCTTGCTCGTGTACTGCGACACGGGCAGCCCGACTACGAGGAGGTCGACGGTCTCTACCTTCATGAAGTGCAAAGCACCGGTCGCAAGCGCCCGGTACTCGGCCGTCTGGGTGTACCCGTCGTGCAGTTGACGCGAACGGAACCTGTCCGCAGCGAACTCGACATCAGGCCCGACCTCGTAGAGCAGGCCATCCACCGGCACCTGGACAGTACGGCGCCTGCCGCCCATCGACTCGACCGGAATCTCGTCTTGTCCGAAGTAGGCCAGTGAAGCGAAGTGGGCACAGTCGACCTGGCCCTGCGCTGATGCCGTGGCGTACTTCGTGTTCCCGAAGCCGACGTCGATGGCCCTGACGACGATGCTCATGTTCCGCCCTTTCCACAGAGAACACGGGGTGTCATCGAGGATCGGCAAATCGATCGGATCGAACAAGCAGAAATCAGCAGCAAACAGCGCCCGAAAGTGAAGGCACAAGTGCTGGAGAGGCCCGCCACGGCCCCCTGGGC
>MESD01000155.1:945-5602 GCA_001770815.1 Burkholderiales bacterium RIFCSPHIGHO2_12_FULL_69_20 | reverse complement strand
GCGGCGGCTGGCACCACACCGGCGACATGGGTCACTTCGACGCCGACGGCTACCTCTGGTACGCCGGCCGCTCACCGGCCAAGGAACTCATCAAGCCGGGCGGCGAGAACGTCTATCCGGCCGAGGTCGAACGCGCACTGCTCGAACACCCGGCGCTGGACCAGGCCGTGGTGTTCGGTGTGCCCGACCCCCAGTGGGGCGAAGCCGTGCAGGCGGTCTGCGTGCTCAAGCCGGGGCAGGTGCTGACGGCCGAGGCGCTGATCGAATTCGTCGGCCAGCGCATCGCGCGCTACAAGAAGCCCAAGCACGTGGTCTTCGTAGCCGCACTGCCCAGGACGACTGCGGGCGGCACCGACCGGGCGGCCGTCAAGGCCGCGCATGCCGCTGTCTGACGGGCGAGGCAGACCCGCCCGGCCGTTTCGAAGGGACTGACCGCCCCTTGAGGGGCATCGAACGAAGCGGGCGCGGAGGGCTTCCCTTCAGCCCGGTGTGCTGAGCCCGCCGTTGACACTCAGCGTCTGGCCGCTGATGGCATCCGATTCGGGGCCGGCGAAGAACGCCGCGGCATTGGCGATGTCGGCGCAATGCACCGGAAACAGCATGCGCTTCTTGAGGTTGTCGATCATGCCCTGGCCGTGCGCGCCGGCCAGCGCCGGCGAGCCGCCGCCCCAGCGCGGCTCGGCGTCCCAGATGTAGCTCATCGCCACTGCGTTGATGCGGATGCCGTCGCGGCCCAGTTCGCGCGCCAGCACACGGCACATCTGCATCATGCCGCCGGTGGCGCCGCCGATGAAGGATTCGCCCACCGTGGCCACGCGCCCGGCGTCGGTGCCGATGGCCACAATCTTGCCGCGCTTGTGCCCGCGCATCGCCGCCGCCGCCGCCTGGATGGCATAGGCGCGCGTCAGCCAGTGCGAGCGGATGTAGGCATCGAAATCGGCAGCGTCCATCTCCGCGAACAGCTTGAAGGCCAGCGAATCGCTGCTGGCTCCGGCGCCGCTGGCCACCAGCACGTCGAGCCGGCCATGGTGTTGCACGATGCGGCCCACCATGGCCTGCACGGCGCTGCGATCGGTCAGGTCGGCGGCCTCGAATTCGGCGCGGCCGCCGGCGGCCGCGATTTCGTCGACGACCGCGCGGCCGCTTTCGGCGTTACGGCCGTTGACCACCACGTGGGCGCCACGAAGAGCGAGTTCCTGTGCCACGGCGCGGCCGATGTATGCGGTCGCACCGGTCACGAGGGCAATCTTGTCTTGAAGCGATCCGGGATGGGTCATAGAATTGGACCTAACGTTTGTTGGGTAGTTGAGTGTCTTCGCATTGTCACGGAGTTCGAGCGCAATGAGCAAATCTGAGGCCGTGATCGTCGGCGTGGCCGACGTTCCTTTGAAGGAAGGCAAGGTGCTGGCGCCCATGTCGGTGCTGCAGATGCAGGCGCTGGCCGCGCGCGACGCACTGGCAGATTCCGGCATTCCCATGCGCGAGGTCGATGGTCTGCTGACCGCCGGCCTGTGGGGCAACCCGGGCCCGGGCTTGCTGCCCACGGTGACGCTGTCAGAGTACCTCGGCATCGCGCCGCGCTTCGTCGACAGCACCAACATCGGTGGCTCGGCCTTCGAGGCGCATGTGGCGCACGCCGCCACTGCCATCGAGGCCGGGCGATGCGAAGTTGCGCTCATCACTTACGGCAGCCTGCAGCGCAGCGAAGCCAGTCGCAACCTGGCCGGCCGGCCGTCTGTGTTGACGATGCAGTACGAAACGCCGTGGGGCATGCCCACGCCGGTGGGCGGCTACGCCATGGCGGCCATGCGCCACATGCACGAATTCGGCACCACCTCCGAACAGCTGGCCGAGATTGCCGTGGCCACGCGCAAGTGGGCGGCGCTCAATCCCGCGGCCATGATGCGCGGCCCGCTGTCGATTGACGACGTGCTGAAGAGCCCGATGATCTCGGACCCGCTGCACCTGCTCGACGCCTGCCTCGTGACGGACGGCGGCGGTGCGATCGTCATGACGACGGCCGAACACGCGAAGGCCCTGGGCCGCAAGGCGGTGCACGTGCGCGGCTACGGCGAATCGCACACCCACTGGACAACCGCCGCGATGCCCGATCTGGCGCGCCACATCGCGGCCGAGGTGTCCGGCCGCGAGGCCTTCGCGATGGCCGGCATCGGCCACGACGCGATCGACGTGGTTGAGGTCTACGACTCGTTCACGATCACCGTGCTGATGACGCTGGAGGCACTGGGCTTTTGCAAGCGCGGCGAGGGCGGTGCCTTCGTCTCGGGCCAGCGCACGGCGCCCGGCGGCGCGTTTGCGCTCAACACCAACGGCGGCGGGCTGTCGTATGCGCACCCTGGCATGTACGGCATCTTTCTGTTGATTGAGGCGGTGCGCCAGTTGCGTGGCGAGTGCGGCGAGCGCCAGGTCAAGGACGCCGTCAGCGCACTGGTCCACGGCACGGGCGGCATGCTGTCCAGCGGCGCCACCTGCATTCTTTCCATCCGGTGAATTCCATGTACGAAAAGCCCCTGCCCTCCGTCGACCCGGAAAGCGCGCCCTACTGGTCGGCGCTGAAGGAAAACCGGCTGATCCTGAAGCACTGCCGCGACTGCGGTCGCCACCATTTCTATCCGCGCGCGCTGTGCCCGCACTGCCATTCCGACGCGCTGGAATGGTCGGATGCGCGTGGCAGCGGCAGCATCTACAGCTTCACCGTGGCGCGCCGGCCGGCCGGCCCCGCCTACAAGGCCGACACACCTTATGTGGTGGCGGTGGTCGAGTTGGACGAAGGCGCGCGCATGATGACCAACATCGTCACGGACGATGTCGAAGCGGTGCGCATCGGCCAGCGCGTGGTGGTGCACTTCGACGCCGTCACCGACGACGTCACTCTGCC
The DNA here is from genome assembly GCA_001770815.1 of Burkholderiales bacterium RIFCSPHIGHO2_12_FULL_69_20. Classification (GTDB taxonomy): domain Bacteria; phylum Pseudomonadota; class Gammaproteobacteria; order Burkholderiales; family Burkholderiaceae_C; genus Pseudaquabacterium. The sequence continues at coordinate 2,703 of MESD01000155.1, read as the reverse complement.
CAAGTTCAAACTCGCCTGAGTGGCGCACCAACCCACCATGAACTTCGACATCGACCCCGACACCACGGCCATCGCCGAGGCCGTGCTGCGTTTCATCGAGCGCGAAGTGCTTCCACTGGAAGAGCGTCACCATGCCGTGCTGGGCAGCGAGCGCTCGCTGTTCCAGGCCGACGGCCGCTTCGTGCCCGAGGCCTTGGCGTTGCGCCGGCAGGTGCGCATGCGCTCGGCCGAACTGGGCTACTACAGCCTGTTCGGCGACGAGAAGCTCGGCGGTGCCGGGCAGGGCGCCCAGGTCATGGCCCACGTGCAGGAGGCCATCAACCACCGCTTCGGCCCCGGTCGGCCGCTGATTCAAACGGTGGTGTTGCCTTCGCCCTTCACCAACGGCTTGTCGCCCGTGTTGCGCCACCTGGATGCGCAGGTGTTCGAGTGCTACCGCGAGGGCATCGCCAACGGCGACAAGACGCTGTGCTTTGCGCTCAGCGAGCCCGACGCCGGCTCGGACGTGTTCGGCATGAAGGCGCGCGCGGTGCGCGATGGCGAGCACTGGGTGCTCAACGGCACCAAGCAGTGGATCACCAATTCGCCCTATGCCGACCACGCCATGGTCTTTGCGGTGACTGACCCCGAAGCGGCCGCGCAGCACAAGGGCGGCGTGACCGGTTTCTTCGTGGACACCCGCACACCCGGCTTCAGCGTGCCGCGCCTCATCAACACCATGGGTCACCTGGGTGGCGACACCGGCGTGGTGGTGCTCGACGACGTTCGTGTGCGCGACGACCACCGCCTCGGCGCCGTGGGCCGCGGGCTGGCGGTGGCCATGGACGGCGTGAACGCCGGGCGCATGGGCATGGCCGCCACCTGCCTGGGCCTGGCGCGCTGGGCCCTGGACCAGGCGGTCGAATACGCCAAGGTGCGCAAGACCTCGGGCGTGCCCATCGCCGAGCACCAGGCGGTGCAGTTCATGCTGGCGGAAAGCGCCATCGACATCTACGCTGCCAAGTCGATGATCCAGAACTGTGCCTGGCGCATCGACAGCGGCCAGTCGGTGACGGCGCAGGTCAGCATGGTCAAGGCCTTTTCCACCGAGATGCTCGGCCGCGTGATGGACCGCAGCATCCAGGTGCATGGCGGCATGGGCCTGACCAACGAACTGCGCATCGAGAAGGGCTACCGCTTCGCCCGGGTGATGCGCATTCCCGATGGCACCGCCGAGATCCAGCGCCGCACGATCGCCCGCCAGCTGCTGTCGGGGCGCGGCGATCTGTAGCCGCCGCCACGGCCGCCCTGTCCAACACGCTGAATCCAACACCCCCCCTCATGCAATCCGAACCTGAAGTGTGCTTCACACGGTCCGGTCCGCTCGCGGGCGTGCGTGTGATCGACCTGTCGGCCGTGCTGATGGATCCCTATGCCTCGCAGATCCTGGCTGACCACGGCGCCGATGTCATCAAGGTCGAGTCCCCCGGGGGGCGGCGATTCCACGCGCCAGATCGGCCCTTCGCGCCACCCCGGCATGGGCCCGGTGTTCCTGGCGCTCAACCGCAGCAGGCGCAGCGTGGCGCTGGATCTCAAGGCCCCAGCCGGGCTGGAAGCCATGCGGCGCCTGTTGACCACTGCCGACGTCCTCATGCACAACCTGCGACCCGCCTCGATCGAAGGCCTGGGGCTGGGCTACGGCAGCGTTGACGCCGTGCGGCCCGGCATTGTCTGGTGCGGTATGTACGGTTACGGCGAGGGTGGCCCCTATGCCGGCCG
>MESD01000155.1:0-923 GCA_001770815.1 Burkholderiales bacterium RIFCSPHIGHO2_12_FULL_69_20 | reverse complement strand
CCGACCTGCAGGCCCGTGCCCGGCAGGGCGAGCCGCGCTACGTGCCACTGACCATTGCCGACCGCATGGCCGGCCTGCACGCGGTGCACAGCATCTCGATGGCGCTGTTCGCGCGCGAAAAGACCGGCCGCGGTTGCCGCATCGACGTGCCCATGTTCGAAACCCTGGCCAGCGTCGTGCTGGGCGATCGTCTCTACGGGCGCACGTTCGAGCCGCCCGAAGGCGAAACCGGCTACGTGCGGCTGCTCTCACCCGGCCGCCGGCCCTATGCCACGCGCGACGGCTACCTTTGCGCGCTGGTCTACAACGACGCGCAGTGGCGGCGCTTCCTGCGTGCCATCGAACGCGACGATCTGCTCGGCGATGCGCGCTTTGCCGATCTGGCCAGCCGCACACGCCACATCGACCACGTCTATGCCTTCCTGGGCGACACGCTGGCCACCCGCAGCAGCGCCGAATGGCTGGCCCTGTTCGACACCATCGATGTACCGGCCACACCCGTGAACAGCGTGGATTCGCTGCTGGACGATGACCACATCCGGGCCGTGGGCCTGGTGGCCAGCGTCGAGCATCCCACCGAAGGCCGGCTGCGCATGCCGCGCGTGCCGGTGGAGTGGCCCCCCCCCGGGCCGATGGGTCCGGCACCGCGCCTGGGCGAGCATACGGTGCCGGTGTTGCGGGAGCGTGGATTCGGTGACGCCGAGATCAACGCGATGTTGGGTGATGGAGCGGCGAAGGCTGACCGCGTGGAGGGATTGTCGTGAGCGAGTTGAACCTGTCGACTTTGAACGTTGCGCCGCTGGCCGGCGCTGTGGGCGCCGAGGTGTCGGGCGTGGACCTGCGCGCGCCGCTGAATGCCGAGCACAAGACGGCGCTGCGCCGCGTCTGGCTGCGGTACGGCGTGGTGTTCCTGCGCGACCAGG
>MESD01000154.1 GCA_001770815.1 Burkholderiales bacterium RIFCSPHIGHO2_12_FULL_69_20 | reverse complement strand
CGCGGCGCCGGCCTGCCAGGCCGCGCAGCCTGCCAGCCAATCCACCGCCTGCCGTGCAGGCTGGACGGCGTTGGGCATGGACAAGGTGGGCGCGGCCTGATCCAGCCATCGCCACACCTGTTGCAGTCGGTCAGATCCAGGTGTACGCAGCTCGTGGTCGGCCTGGCTGAAGGTCAGCGCGCAATACCCACCCGCGCGCAACCCGGCCTGCTGTGAAAACAGTTGGTATGCCACCGGCGGCATCAACCGGTCGAGCCCGCCCCAGGCATGCAGCAGCGGCCGCGGATCGCTCAACAACGGTGCCATCAACGGCCAGCGCTGCAGCGCCTGCCAATAGCGCCAGTGCCGGCCTTCGAGAATGGCGTCGTCGCTTCGTACCTGCGTCGTGGCGTCGGCCAGTGCGCGCCACGCGGCACCCAGCCCCAGGTGCTCGGCCTGCAGGCGCCCGGCCTGCCACGGATCGAGCCCGGCGTGGCCCACCATCACCAGTGCAGCGGCTTCGGGCCACGCGTGCACCAGGCCCGGCAGCAGCTCGGCGCCCTCCGACAGGCCCACCAGCACCAGTGGCAGCTCGGGATCGGTGCTGGCCAGGCCGACGGCGGCCAATCGCAGGGCACGCCGCTGCCAGTCGATCAGGTTGTCGGCATGCAGGAAGGCCGGCGTGCAGGGGCTGTGTGCATCGACCGCTTGCTCAGACAGATGGGGCTTCTGAAGCAGCACCACCTGTGCCTGACGCAGGCCGCTTGCCAACCGGTCGGCCGAGGGCGCCAGGGATGCGCAGCCCGATCCGGGAACCAACAGCACCCGCCAGCGGGCGGGTGATCGCAGTGCGCCTCGAACCAGCACGGCGCCGGACCCAGCCGTGTTGGCCAGTTCGGTAAATCGATTGCCAGAAGAGGGTTCAGCCAACGGCAGCGATTGGGCCGAGGCGCCCAACCCAAACGCCGCCAACCCGGCCGCCAATCCGGCCATCAACCCGGCCAGCAGGCTGCGCGCCAAACGGCCGATGGCCACCGAGGCAGACACCGGCTGCGGTGGCGTTCAGCGCAGGGTGGTCACGCCCTCGGCCCTGGCCGGCGGCACGCTGGGCGAAGACACGCCCTGTGAGCCGCCACCGGACTGACGGATCTGGCGAGCCATGCCGCCCTCGGCCAGGCCGATCTGCTCACTGAACTGCTCGAACACGTTGCCGGCCAGCGTCTTGGAGGTATCGCGGATCACCTTGCCGCGGTTGGGCGGCAGGATGTCGCCGCGCGTGGACAACAACTTGGTTTCCGAGCCATCGCCTTGCGCCGAGAACGAGGCCTTGATCTCCAGGGTCTTGGTGCTGATCAAGGAGAAGTCGGCCACCAGGTCCAGGCCGAAGATGTGGCTGGCGTTGTTGGTGCCCTGAATCGGCGACAGGGTGTCGCGGAACTGCAGGCTGGTCAGCGTTCCGAACAGGACATAGTCGGCGCCCTGGAATTCGCCCTTCTTGATCCGCGCGACGATGTCGTGCACCTGAGGCTGGCGGATGGCCTTGGCCATCTTGCCGCCCTGCACCTGGTTGAGCACCTGCTCGGCCTTGGTGGACTGGGGTGCACCGGCGTCGAACATCTTGCCCTGGACCAGCCTGAAATTGGTGCCCCTGAGCAGCGAGCCCTTGATGTCGTTGGTGAACGACCCCAACTCGCGCTGCTCGACATAGCTGTAGGTGCCGGCAACATAGGTGCCGCTGCCTTGGTGCGTGGTGGCCACCGAGTGGCGGTTGGCATTGAGCGACGACTTCGCTTTGTAGCTGGCCACCTCGAAGTACTCGGCCACCTCCTGGGTGTAGGCCAGATCGGTGACAGCGATGCGTGGCTGCGCCAGGGCGACACTGCTGGCAACTGTCAACAGGGCCCAAGTCAGCATGGATTTCATATTCGGCTCCTAAGGAATCGGCAGACAGAGGGGGGCGATCGATCGCCCGTGTCAGCGTTTGGTGGTCTTGCGAATTTCCTTCTCGTCCTGCCACTCGACGGTGCCCTCTTCGACATCGAACAACTTGAGCGTGAACTTGTAGAACACATCCTTGGTGGTGGCGCTCTGCTTGACGATGCTGGTGAGTTCACCCTCGACGCTGAACTTGGCTGCCGTCATCTTGCCCACCTTGGCGGTGCTGCTCTGCTTGTACAGGCCGCTCTGGTTCTGGCGGGTCAGCTCGTCGACGCCGGCCTGCATCTCCTGGATCGACCGGGTGAAGCGCACCTTGCCCGACTTGACCAGGGCGGTCTGAATCGAGTTCATCACGTTGGTGGTGTCGATGTATTCGCTGGTCTTGTTCTTCACCGTCGAGATGGTCACCGTGGGCCGCCCTTGAAAGATGCCGGTCTCCAGCAGGCTGCCGGTCATCTTCTCGGCAATCATCTGGAGGTCGGACGAGCCGAACTCATTGGTGACCAGTTCCACCGCCTTGGCGTCGCCGTAGTTCGTGGTCTGGCGATCGAAGCGCACCACCGGCGACGACACCTTGTTGGTTTCGCAGCCCGCTGTCAGCATCACCATGGCAGAGAGCATCAGCAGGGAACAACCATGTACGAGTCGCATGATCTTGATTTCCGTTGACTTGTTGTTGAGGGAAGGAAACGTCACTCGACGTTGAACTCGAGGCGGAAGTCGGCGCCTGCCGAGCTGGGGGCCACTCCCTTGACCACCTTCGTCTGCTGGCCGTAGACGAGCAGCTGTTTCCAGGACTCGCCGTCGCCGACCTGCATGCCGCCGCCATCGAGCCAGCGGAAGCGGTAGAACACCTGACGGTCCTCGGTCTCGGTGTTCTGGATGTCGGCTTCGACCACCAGCACGTCTGCACGGCGCACCATGCGGATCTCGTAGACGCGAACGCCCTTGATGTCGCCGCGGGTGGCCAGCTTGGCTGCGACGGCCGGCGGGCTGGGCGCGGCCGCATCACGTTGCGCCATCACGCCAGACGACAGCAGCAGCGCGGCGCACAGGCCGGTTGCGCGAATCAGTTGAATCATGAACGGTTCCTTCACGTGTTCGAGGCGGCAATGTCCGCCATCTCAGGGCTTGGTGGCGACGGGCACCGTCGTGGGCTTGGTGGTCGACTTGATCACCGCAGGTTTGGACGTCGGCTTGGTGGCCGACTTGGTGGTGGATTTGGTGGTGGATTTGGTGGTGGATTTGGTCGCAGACTTGGCGGGCGCCGTGGTGCTGACCGGCGAGACGATGGTGGTGGGCACCGACGTGGCTGCCGAGGGCGCGGCCGCCGGGGGCGCCAGCGCCAGTTGACCGAAGCTGGTGGCCTGACCCACGGCGACGGCCGCACCTTGCATTTGAACGGGCACCAGCATGTATTGGCCCGTCACGTTCAAGATGGCGCCGGTATCGCGGCCATCGACGATCAACCGATGCTCACCCACCGGCAGGTAGCCACGGGCCACCGACACATCGCCAGGCAGGGTGCGCCAGATGCGGTCATCAGCCTGTTCGGTGACCGCCGATGCCACCATGGCCAGTGCACCACCCAGCAGCCCGCCGCGCTTTTGCATCTCGTTCTGCAGCACGCCCTTGGCAACCGCACGGACCAGCCCACGCGCCATCGTGCCGGGCATTTCGTCCCTGAGGGCGCGGCGTGCCATCACGTTCATGTCGACGACGGTGGCGGCCTTGATCGACGACTCGCCCAAGGTCAGCGTGCCCGGCCCGGGCTGGCGCGCGGCCTGGATGACGGGGTAGGCAATGCTGATCGAGTTCAAGCGGCCGTTGATCGGCACCGGGATCGTGAAGTTCACCCCCTTGCGCGCCGGCGCATTGCCGGATTCCAGGATGAACAGCACATCGGTCATGCGCTGCTTGCGCCGGTGGGTGAAGCTGGTGCGCTCGTCCAGCCCGCGCAGGCCTTCTTCGAGCACCGGCGTGTCGGGCTTCAGCTCGATCGCTTTGCGGTAGCCCGGCGCGGCCAGGCCGCCTTCGTTGAGCACCTCGTACAGAAACCCCGCCAGATAGTGACTGAGCGCGTTCTGGTAGCCATTCTTGAGCTTCAACACCTCGGGGTCGTTGAGTGTCTCGACCGGGTAGCCGTTGATCTCTTTCGTGTTCGCCTGCACGCCCTTGGCCTTGGCTTCTTCTTCGGCCGCCACGGTCTCCTTGGCGCGCAGTTCGGCAATCACTGCTTCGCGCTCGTGGGTGCGCTTGATGTCGACGCGGGCATTGTCCCAGTCGCTCTCGGCGATCCGGTTCAGGGCCAGGCGGGTGGTGAGCCAGACCTTCTCGTAGTCCTGTCCCTCGTAGGGCTTGAGGCGCTCGCTGATCAACGATGCGCCCACCAGGCTGAACAATTTGCTCGGATCGGTCTTGGCCAGCGCCTCCCACTCGTTGACCCGGGCATCGGCCTGCAGCCAGGCGGTGGTGCTTTCCTTGTACTGACGGTTCTGCCGCAGCAACTCACCGCGCTCCAGGTTGAACAGCAGCGCCTTGCGGGCATCTTCGGTGGTGGCCGACGCCTCCAACTCTTTCAGCGCAGCGGCAGGGCCGCCGGCAGCCTGTGCGTTTTGAACCTGCGTTGCCAGCTTGTCGTGGCTCTGCATGTTCGCGCAGCCGGACAACAAGGCGACGGCCAATACCAAGGCCCGTGCGGGCCAAACCCTCCATAACATCGCATCTCCCTCGTTGAATCAACAGGGTCAGAGGATGTGCCTGGCTGGCCAGCCCTTGCCTCGAAAAAAAAGGCCCATCGGCAACTGGGTTCACTTTTTGGTGTGAACGTGCTTGCGCCACTGCGTGGTGGCACCTTGGCCCATGTTGCGCGGTGCCGCATGTGATCGCAGCATCCTTCCCCACGATCACTTTAACAAACTGTTGCCGATCGGCAATATGCGCGAGACATCGGTTTGGGTGTTAATCATGCCGATCCGGAGGTGTCAGCCGTGTTTGTCGGCCTCGGAGGTGAAGGCATCGGCCAGGAATTCATCGGCCGGCAGGCCGCAGCGGGCGATGAAGTCGCGCTGCGCCGCGTCCACCATCACCGGCACGCCGCAGGCATAAACCTGGTGGCCCGACAGGTCGGGCCAGTCGGCCATCACCGCCTGGTGCACGAGCCCGGTGCGGCCGGTCCAGTGGCCGTCGGCCGGTGGGTCGGACAACACCGGCACGTAGCGCAGGTTCGGCATCGTGGCCGCCGCCTGCAGCGCCCAGTCGTGCAGGTACAGATCGGCCTCGCCGCGGCAACCCCAGTACAGCGTGGCCGGTCGGTCGACGCCGGCATCCTGCATCTGCTCGATCAGCGCCTTGATCGGCGCAAAGCCGGTACCCGAAGCCAGCAAGATCATCGGCTTGGTCGATTCACGCAGCAAAAAGCTGCCGAACGGGCCTTCGATGCGCAGGATGTCCTTCTCTTTCAGCGTGCTGAAGACCGGGTCGGTGAACAGCCCGCCAGGCAGGTGGCGGATGTGCAGCTCGATGGCGGGCGGGCTGCCGACCCGGCCGGGTGCGTTGGCCATCGAATAACTGCGCCGCGCGCCGCCGCTCAGGATGAACTCGACGTACTGACCGGCGTGGTACTGGAAGCGCTGGTTGGCCGGCAGCTGCATGCGCAGCACCGCCACGTCGGTACTGGGCCGGGTGATGGCCAGCACCCGGGTGGGCATCTTCAGCACCGGAAACTCACCGGCACCGGGCACGCTGCGCGCTTCCAGTACGCAATCGGTTTGCGGCGTGGCGCAGCAGGTCAGCACCAGGCCGGCGGCTTCTTCCGCTTCGCTCAGGGCCTTGTGCTGGTGGGCGCCGTGGATCACCCGACCCGTCAGCATCCGGCTCTTGCAGGAGCCGCAGGCGCCGTCCTTGCAGCCATAGGGCAGGCCGACCCCTTGGCGGATGGCGGCGGTGAGGATGGATTCGTCGCGCTGCACGTCGAAGGTGCGGCCCGAGGGCTGGAGGGTGATGGACAGGTGCATGCGGAAGGCGGCCCGACGCCGGATCGGCCATGGCACAAGTGCCGATTGGCGGGGCCCTTAAACTGGATCGCCATTGTGCCCGCAGCCCCTGATCATCCGATGACGCAGACCGCCATGCCCCGACGTCCCACGCTGCTGGTGGTGGGTTGTGGCGACGTGGGACTGCGTGTGCTGCGCCTGCTGCGCGGGCGCTGGCGGCTGCTGGCGCTGACCTCGTCGCCCGCGCGCTTCGCCGAACTGCGCGCGGGCGGTGCTGTGCCGCTGCTGGGCAACCTGGATGACCCGGCCAGCCTGCAGCGTTTCAGCGCGCTGGCCGACACCGTGCTGCACCTGGCGCCGCCGCCGGGGCGGGGCGCACAAGACCTGCGCACCGCGCATCTGCTGCAGGTGCTGGCGCGTGGCGGTCGGGTCAAGCGGCTGGTCTACGGCAGCACCACCGGCGTCTACGGCGACGCCGGCGGCGCGCAGTTCGACGAGACCCGGCCGCTGGCGCCGGCCACCGACCGCGCGCGCCGCCGGGTGGATGCCGAGCAGCGTCTGCGCGCCTTTGGTCGCGACTGTGGTGTGGCGGTCACGCTGCTGCGCATCCCCGGCATCTATGCCGGCGACCGGCCGGGTGGACATCCGCGGGAGCGCCTGGCGCGCGGCGCGCCAGTGCTGCGCGCCGAGGACGATGTCTACACCAACCACATCCACGCCGACGATCTGGCGCGCGCCTGCGTGGCTGCGCTGCATCGCGGCGGCCGCCAGCGGGCGATCA
>MESD01000153.1 GCA_001770815.1 Burkholderiales bacterium RIFCSPHIGHO2_12_FULL_69_20 | reverse complement strand
TCGCCGATGCAGCTGAGTTTCATGGGGGAGTCGCGGCGGCTGCTGAATCGCCGCTTGAAGGCCGAGCTGAAGCTGCGCCTGCGTTATCCCACCGTGGTGCAGGGCCTGGTGGCCTGAGGGATCACGCCAGTGCTTCGGCGCGGCGGGTCAGCGCCGCCGCGGCGGCCCGCCAAACGGCAGCTTGCCGCGCCACCAGCTGATCATCAGCCAGGCGCCGAGCATGCCGCCCAGGTGCGCAAAGTGCGCCACGCCGCTGCTGCCTTGCAGGCCGAACAGCAGTTCGAGCCCGCCGAACACCATCACGAAGGTGCGTGCCTTCATCGGGATGGGTGGGAACAGCGGCATGATGATCCGGTTGGGGAACAGCATGCCGAAGGACAGCAGCAACCCGAAGAGCGCGCCCGATGCACCCACGGTGGGCGCGCGTGAGCCGACGATCACGTTGAACACCAGTTGCACCAGCGCCGCGGCGATCACGCTGGCCAGCAGCATCTGCAGGTAGCGCCTGGGGCCCCACAGGCGTTCGAGCTCGGCGCCGAACATCCACAGCCCGAGCATGTTGAAGAACAGGTGCGTGATGCTGCCGTGCAGAAAGCCGTAGCTCACCACCTGCCAGGGCCAGAACCGCCCGCTGCCCAGCGGCCACAGCGCGAAGAAGGCATCCAGCGGCACGATCGGCAGCAGCAACTGCACGCAGAACACCGCCGTGCAGATCAGCATCAGCGCCTTGGTGACGGGGGGCATGGGCGGCATGGGGGACCGTGGCAGACGACGGATGGAGGGGGGGATGGTGCCCGCGGCCAGACTCGAACTGGCACGCCTTGCGGCGGCGGATTTTGAATCCGCTACGTCTACCGATTTCGTCACGCGGGCGGGTCGCGGCCGGGGGGCGCGGCGTGATCGTTGATTATGTCATGCGGGTTCAGCGAGCCCGCGCCATGGCTGACACAATCGGCGCAGGAGGTGACCCTTTGAACAGTTCCAGCTACCCCACCATCGAGGACGTGATCGGCCAGACGCCGGTGGTGCGCCTGCAGCGCCTGCCGGGTGCGGCCTGCGCGGCGCGTGGCAACGTGATCCTCGGCAAGCTCGAGGGCAACAACCCGGCTGGTTCGGTCAAGGACCGCCCGGCGATGAGCATGATCCGCCGTGCCGAGGAGCGTGGCGACATCAACCCCGGCGACACGCTGATCGAAGCCACTTCGGGCAACACCGGCATCGCGCTGGCCATGGCCGCGGCGATCCGGGGTTATCACATGGTGCTGATCATGCCCGAGGACCTGTCCATCGAGCGCGCCCAGACCATGAAGGCCTACGGTGCCGAGCTGATCCTGACGCCGCGCTCGGGCGGCATGGAGTACGCCCGCGATCTGGCCGAGCAGATGCAGAAGGACGGCAAGGGCAGGGTGCTCGACCAGTTTGCCAATGCCGACAACCCGCGCATCCACTTCGAGACCACCGGGCCCGAGATCTGGCAGCAGACGGGCGGGCGCATCACCCACTTCGTCAGCGCGATGGGCACCACCGGCACCATCACCGGTGTCAGCCGCTACCTGAAGGCGCAGAACCCGGCAGTGCGCATCGTCGGGGCGCAGCCGGCCGAGGGTTCACGCATCCCCGGCATCCGCAAGTGGCCCGAGGCCTACCTGCCCAAGATCTACGACCCCAGCCATGTCGACGAACTGGTGCTGGTCAGCCAGGCCGATGCCGAGGACATGGCGCGCCGCCTGGCGCGGCAAGAGGGCCTGTTTGCCGGCATCTCGGCGGCCGGCGCCGCCTGGGTGGCGCTGCAGATTGCCCAGCAGGTGCAGGACGCCACCATCGTGTTCATCGTCTGCGACCGGGGCGAGCGTTACCTCTCCACCGGCGTGTTCCCGGCCTGATCGGAGCCTTCTGCCCATGGCGCACTCATTTCGCTTCTGCCCCAGCTGCAGCAACGCACTGGAACCCATCGAATCGCTGGAGGACGGTGGTCTGAAAACCCGGTTGCGCTGCCCGGCCTGCAACTGGACCCACTGGAACAACCCCACGCCGGTGCTGGCGGCCATCATCGAATGTGCCGACCAGGGCGGCAAGGTGCTGCTGGCGCGCAATGCGGCCTGGTCGGGCCGCATGTTCGCGCTGATCACCGGCTTCATGGAAGCCGGCGAGACGCCCGAAGAGGGCATCAGCCGCGAGGTGGCCGAAGAAACCGCGCTGGAGGTGCTGTCGCTCGACCTGATCGGTGTCTACGACTTTCAGCGCATGAACCAGGTGATCATCGCCTACCACGCGGTGGCGCGCGGTGAGGTGCGGCTGTCGCCTGAGCTGGCCGAGTACAAGCTGTACGCCCCCGAAGACCTGGTGTGCTGGCCGGCCGGCACGGGCTATGCGCTGGCCGAATGGCTGCGCCGGCGTGGCATCGAACCGCGCTTCATGGACCTGCCGCGCCGCGGCTGAGGCCGGCCCCTAGAATCTGGCCACCTTCAAACCGGCGCCCGAATCCCATGGATGCGAACAAAGAGATCGACACCCGCGGGTTGAATTGCCCGTTGCCCATCCTGAAGGCCAAGAAGGCGTTGGCCGAGTTGCGCAGCGGCGAGGTGCTGAAGGTGGTGGCCACCGATCCCGGATCGGTGCGTGACTTCCAGGCCTTTGCGCGTCAGACCGGCAATGAACTGGTCGAGCAGACCACCGCCGGCGACGAGTTCCTGCACTTCCTGCGCCGGCGCTGAGGCGGGATCGAACAAGCCTTTGCAGGCTTGCGAGCGGACGTCGAAGGTCGTCAGAGCGACAGTGATTTGAGGTAGCCGCGGAAGTTGGCCCCGACCTCGGGGTGACTCAGCGCCAGTTCCACGTTGGCCTGCAGCCAGCCTTCCTTGCTGCCACAGTCGTAGCGCTGGCCCTTGTAGCGGTAGGCAAACACCTTCTCGCGGCGCAGCAGCGAGGCGATGCCGTCGGTCAGCTGGATCTCACCGCCCACGCCGCGCGGCTGCGTGGCGATCTCGTGGAACACACCGGGCGTGAGGATGTAACGCCCAGCCACGCCCAGCCGCGATGGCGCGTCCTCGGGTGCGGGCTTCTCGACGATGCGGGTGATGTCGACCACCCGGTCGTTGACCGGATTGCCGTCCACGATGCCGTAGCGGCGGGTGTGCTCGGCCGGCACTTCCTGCACCGCCAGGATGGACGCGCGCCATTCGCTGAACTGCTCGACCATCTGCTGCAGCACCGGCGGCTCGCCCACCATCAGGTCGTCGGCCAGCAACACCGCAAACGGCTCGTTGCCCACCAGGCGCTGGCCGCACAGCACCGCGTGCCCCAAGCCCAGGGCTTGCGCCTGGCGCACGTAGATGCACTCCATGTCGGGTGGTTTCACACTTCTTACCACGTTGAGCAATTCGGCCTTACCCGCTTGTTCAAGGGCTACCTCCAATTCGAAGGTCATGTCAAAGTGATCTTCGATGGGTCTTTTGTGTCGACCTGTCACAAATATCATTTCTCGCACGCCTGCGGCATAGGCTTCTTCCACCGCATACTGGATGAGCGGTTTGTCCACAACGGGCAGCATCTCCTTGGGCTGGGCCTTGGTGGCCGGCAAGAACCGGGTACCCAGCCCGGCCACTGGGAAAATCGCTTTCTTGATCAACATTGAAAAGACTCGTCGTTGTGTGGGATTGGTTTGATTCTGGCATGCGTCGAACGACGCCATGCCCCGCAGTCTCGGGGCGGATTGCATGGTTGTGCTGATCGTCGAGCCGCTCGACCCTGAGGTGATGCAGTGGCTGGTGGCGCGCCATGCGGTGCGCTATGCGCCCGATCTGGCGCGCGACCCCCGCGGGCTGCGCCATGCGCTGCGCAACGTGCAGGCGCTGATCATTCCGCCCACCGTCGCGCTGGATGCCGATGCGCTCGCGCGGGCGCCGCTGCTCAAGGCCGTGGGGCGCCTGTCGGCCGGGGCCGAGAACATCGACTTCGAGGCCTGCGCCCGCGCCGGCGTGGAGGTGGTGCGGCCGAGTGACGCCACGGCCCAATCGGAGGCCGAATTCATGATCGGCGCGCTGCTGCAGATGCTGCGCCGTGTGCCGGTGGTCAATGCCGAAGGCCTGCTGGTGGGGCGCGAGTTGGGCAGTTCGACCGTGGGCCTGATCGGCATGGGGCCGGCAGCGCAGCCACTGTCGCAGTTGCTACAGGCCTTTGGCACGCGTGTGGTCGGCTACGACCCGGCGCTGCATGCCAACGACCCGCTGTGGGCGCGCTGGCTGGTCGAGCCAGCGGGCCTGCGTGAGCTGATGGAGCAGAGCGACGGCGTCTGCGTGATGCTGAACTACTACACCCGCTACCAGGGCTTGCTGGGTGAGCGCTACCTCGCCTTCTGCAAGGCCAACCAGGTGCTGGTGAGCCTGGCGTCGACCAGCCTGTTCGACGAGACCACGCTGGCCGAGGTGCTGGGCTCGGGCCGCATGGCCGCGGCCTGGTTCGACAGCCTGGAGCCGGGCCTGCTGGCGCCGGGCCGGCTGCTGCACCAGATCGACACGCTGCAGGTCACGCCGCGGGTGGCCAGCACCACACGCGAGTCGCGCGTGCGGGCCGCCTGGGACGTGGCGCGCCGCATCGACACGCTGCTGACGCCCAGCGACGTGGCCACGCCGCACTGAGCGGCGGGCGGCCGCTGAAGCTGCCGATCAAGCGGCCGGCAGGCGCGACAGCTGGTCGCGCAATCGCTGCAGCGTCTGCGTGAAGTCGTCGACCCGGGCGCGTTCTTGCGCCACCACGGCCGCAGGCGCGCGGGCGACAAAACTCTCGTTGCCCAGCTTGGCATGGGCCTTGGTGATCTCGCCCTCCAGCCGGGCCACTTCCTTGGCCAGCCGGCCGCGCTCGGCCTCGATGTCGATGGTCACCTGCAGCGCCATGCGCACGCCAGCCTGCACCGCCACCGGCGACATCGCGCTGGCCGCGGCAAAGGTGGCCTCGTCGGCGATCAGCTTCACCTCCGACAGCTTGGCCAACGCCTTCAGCAAGGGCGCGGCCTGGGTGATGAACTCGACGTCGGCCGGCTTGTCCGCCTCGCCGATCACCAGCATCGGCACCCGTTCGGCAGGCGACAGGTTCATCTCGCCACGCAGGCTGCGGCTGGCGGCCACCACGGCCTTCAGCCGGTCCATCCAGGCGTCGGCCGTGGCATCGACCTTGCCCAACTCGGCCTGGGGGTAGGCCGCGCTGGCGATGGTGTCGGCCGAGCCCTCGGCCTTGCGGCCGGCCACCACCGCGACGGTGTTCCACAGCTCGGCGGTGACGAAGGGCGCCACCGGGTGCAGCAGGCGCAGCACCGTTTCCAGCGTGCGGATCAGCGTGCGGCGCGTGGCGCGCTGCTCGGCTGCGCCGCCCACCTGGATCTGCACCTTGGCGATCTCCAGGTACCAGTCGCAATAGGCGTCCCAGACGAACTGGTAGATCGCGTTCGCCACGTTGTCGAGCCGGTAGCCGGCAAAGCCGTCGGCCACCGCGGCTTCCACTCGCTGCAGCTCGCTGGTGATCCATTTGTCGGCAGGGCTGAAGCGCAGGTAGCCGTGCGCCTTGCCGCCAGGCTCGCAATCGGCTTTGGTGTGGGTCATCAGCCCGCAGTCGTGGCCCTCGCAGTTCATCAGCACGAAGCGGGTGGCGTTCCACAGCTTGTTGCAGAAGTTGCGGTAGCCCTCGCAGCGCTTGCTGTCGAAGTTGACACTGCGGCCCAGCGTGGCCATCGCCGCGAAGGTGAAGCGCAGCGCATCGGCGCCGTAGGCGGGGATGCCCTCGGGGAACTCTTTCTCGGTGGCCTTGCGCACCTTGGGTGCGGTCTCGGGCTTGCGCAGGCCCTGGGTGCGCTTGTCCAGCAGCGGCGCCAGCTCGATGCCGTCGATCAGGTCGACCGGGTCGAGCACGTTGCCCTCGCTCTTGCTCATCTTCTTGCCCTGCGCATCGAGCACCAGGCCGTGGATGTAGACATGCCTGAACGGCACCTTGCCGGTGAAGTGCCTGGTCATCATGATCATCCGGGCGACCCAGAAGAAGATGATGTCGTAGCCGGTCACCAGCACGCTGCTGGGCAGGAACAGGTCCTGCTCGATGGTCTTGGCCGGCCAGCCCAGCGTGGAAAACGGCACCAGCGCCGACGAGTACCAGGTGTCGAGCACGTCGGGGTCGCGGATCAGCGCACCGGTGTAGCCGGCAGCCGTCGCCGTGGCGCGCGCATCGGCCTCGCTGCGGGCGACGAACAACTCGCCGTTCTCGCCGTACCAGGCCGGGATCTGGTGGCCCCACCACAGCTGGCGGCTGATGCACCAGTCCTGGATGTTCTTCATCCACTGGTTGTAGGTGTTGACCCACTGCTCGGGCACGAACTTGACCTCGCCCGACTCGACCACCTCGATGGCCTCCTGGGCGATGGATTTGCCGTTCGCGCCGGCCTTGCTCATCGCCACGAACCACTGGTCGGTGAGCATCGGCTCGATCACCTGGCCGGTGCGGGCGCAGCGCGGCACCTGCAGCTTGTGCTTCTTGGTCTCGACCAGCAGGCCCTCGGCATCGAGCTGGGCAACGATCTGCTTGCGCGCGACGAAGCGGTCCAGCCCGCGATATACCTCGGGGATGTCGTCCAGCTCGGCCGTGACCTTGGCATCGAGCGTGAAGATGGTCAGCATCGCCAGCCCGTGGCGCTGGCCCACCTGGTAGTCGTTGGGGTCGTGCGCCGGGGTCACCTTGACCACGCCGGTGCCGAAGGCCTTGTCGACGTAGGCGTCGGCGATCACCGGCACCAGCCGCCCGGTGATCGGCAGGCGCACCTGCTGGCCGATCAGCGCGCTGTAGCGCTGATCCTCGGGATGCACCATCACCGCGGTGTCGCCCAGCATGGTCTCAGGGCGGGTGGTGGCCACCACCAGGCTGCCGGAACCATCGGCCAGCGGGTAGCGGATGTGCCAGAGAAAACCGTCTTCCTCTTCGCTTTCGACCTCGAGGTCGGACACCGCGCTCTTGAGCACCGGATCCCAGCTCACCAGCCGCTTGCCGCGGTAGATCAGGCCTTCTTCATACAGCCGCACGAAGGTCTCGGTGACCGTCTGCGACAGCTTGGGGTCCATCGTGAAGTACTCATGGTCCCAGCTCACGCTGTCGCCCATGCGGCGCATCTGGCGCGTGATGGTGGCGCCCGAGGTCTCCTTCCAGTCCCACACCTGCTTGAGGAAGGCCTCACGCCCCAGGTCGTGGCGCGACAGGCCGGCCTCCTGCAACTGCCGTTCGACGACGATCTGCGTGGCGATGCCGGCATGGTCGGTGCCCGGCAGCCACAGCGTGTTGAAGCCGCGCATGCGGTGGTAACGCGTCAACGAATCCATGATGGTCTGGTTGAACGCGTGCCCCATGTGCAGCGTGCCGGTCACGTTGGGCGGTGGCAGCTGGATGCAGAACGACGGCCTGGCCGCATCGAGCGTGGGCGTGTAGAGGCCGCTGCGCTCCCACAACGGCGCCCAATGGGCCTCGATGGCGGCGGGTTCGAAGGATTTGGCGAGTTCGGTCATGGGGTCGGCCAGGGGCATGCGCGGCGCCGTCGTGCAAGCGGCGCAGGCCCAGTCAAGGGGAAGCCCGCGATTGTAGAAGCCGGTCCCGGTGCCGGGCCCGGCCAGGCGCCTACCGGCAGGCGTTGGCCACCGTGTAGTCGATCACCTTGAGCCGGCCGGCCACGATCTCGGCGCGCGCCGCCTCGACGCGCTGGCGCATCGCCGGCGTCAGCAGTTTGTCGTTGTGCTGGTCCAGCGAGTAGCCGACGCCGCCTTCCTTGAGGCCCAGCGACGTGATGCCGGGTTTCACGCCACCAAAGGCCTGCATCACCGCCAGATCGACGCGCTTGACCATCGACGTGAGCAGGGTGCCGGGGTGCAGGTGGTTCTGGTTGCTGTCCACGCCGATGGCCAGGATGCCGCCATCCTTGGCAGCCTGCAGGATGCCCAGGCCGGTGGTGCCGGCGGCCGCGAAGACCACGTCCACCCCCTGGGCGATCTGGGTGCGGGTGAGCTCGGCGCCGCGCTCGGGGTCGGTCCAGGCGGCCGGCGTGCTGCCGGCCATGGTCGACAGCAGCACCACCTTGGGGTTGACGAAGCGCGCGCCCTGCTCGTAGCCGCAGAGGAAGCGGCGCACCAGCGGGATGTCCATGCCGCCGACGAAGCCGAGCTTGCCGCTCTGGCTGGCCAGCGCCGCCAGCATGCCGACCAGGAACGAGCCCTCGTGCTCGCGGTAGACAAAGCTCTGCACATTGGGCAGGTCGACCACCGCGTCGATGATCGCGAATGCGGTCTTCGGAAATTCACGCGCCACGGTGCCGATGGCCGCGGCCTGCGGAAAGCCGATCGCCACCACCGGCGACGCACCACGCTCGGCAAAGCGGCGCGCTGCCTGTTCACGCTGGGCCGACTGGCCGACCTCGAACTCAAGGTAGCGGCCGCCGGTGGCCTGCTTCCAGCGCTCGGCGCCCTCGAAGGCCGCCTGGTTGAACGAGCGATCCGACTTGCCGCCCAGCTCGTAGATCACCGCAGGCTGGGCCTGTGCCACGGCCGCCGCCAGCGCCGCCAGCAGCAACCCGGCCGCCGCGCGAAGCGGGCGCCGCATGCTCAGAACTGGGCCTTGAACTGCGCGCCCCAGGTGCGCGGCTCGTTGATGAAGCCGGTGAGGTTGTTGAAGTCGATGCCGCCGACGATGCGGGTCTGGTCGGTGATGTTGCGGCCGAACAGCGCCAGGTCGTACTTGCCGCTGCCCCACATATAGCCCACGCGCAGGCCGCCTTCGGTCAGCGCCTTGCCGGTGAATTCGGGCGATTCGTAAAGGAAGAAATTGATCTTGCTGCGGTAGACCCAGTCGGTGTAGGCATAGACCTCGCCGCCGCCCACCGGCTGGCTGTAGCGCAGCGAGAAGTTGACGGTGGTGCGCGGTGCCTGCGGCAGCGGGTTGCCGTTGATGCTGGCGTAGGTGGTGGTGCCGATCAGCACCTTGGGGTCGGTCACGGTGCAGGCCGCGCACACGGCCACCAGCAGGTTGGGGTCCTTGATCTTGGTGTCGTTGTAGCCCACGCCCAGGGTGGCCAGCAGCTGGTCGGTGACGTAGGCCTGCAGGTCCATCTCCAGGCCCTGGCCGCTGGCCTTCTTGGCGTTGAGCAGGACGTTGGCGTTGTTGGTGCCGCCCACGGCCGTGAGCTGCAGGTCCTTGACGTCGTACTGGAAGACGCCCAGGTTCAACCGCGCGCGCTTGTTGAACAGGTCGGCCTTGACGCCGGCCTCGATCGAGCGGCTGCTCTCGGCGCGCGCCACCGACTGGTTGTTGAAGGCGCTGGCGCCCTGCACGCTGGACGCGCGAAAGCCGGTGGCCGCACGCGCATACAGGTTGACGTTCTTGTCCAACGCATAGGTGCCGCTCAAGTCCCAGTTGGTCTTGTTGTCCTTGGGCGACGCGGACAGCGGGCCTTGCGCGCCCAATTGCGCCAGGTCGCACTTGGCGCTGAGCACACAGGGCACGAAGCCGGTGTTCCAGTAATCCTCGACGCTGAAGGTCTTCTTGTCCTGCGTGTGGCGCAGGCCGGCGCGCAGTTTCAGCGCCTGGCTGACGCTGACGTTGACCGCACCGAACAGCGCCAGCGCGTCGTTCTTCTGGCGCACACGCTGGTAGCCGTCCTGGGCGCTGCCAGCGGTGGAGTCGTAGCTGAAGCTCTCGACCCGGTAGTCTTCATTGAAATAGAACAAGCCGGCCTGCCAGCTCATCGACCCGGACGGGTTGGATTCGAGCCGCAGTTCCTGGGTGAACTGCCGGTGGTCGGGCATGCCGTCGGCGGTCTCCGACGCAAACGGCAGGGCGGCGGTGAAATACGGCCCGGCACTGCCGTCGATGTCACCGCGGCTCAAGGTGCTGACCGACTCGTAGCCGGTGATCGAGTTCAGCGACAGCCCGCCACCCAGGTTCCATTTCAAGCGGGCATTGGCGCCGGTGCTCTGCACTTCGGAGGCGTTCTGGCCGTCGACGGCGATCTTGCGCGGATCAAAGCCGGCGACGAAATCATTGCTGCCGGGCTGGATGATGTTGGCGCGAAACAGCCGGGCCGAGCCGGCGTAGTCGCGTGCATGCAGGTTGAACAGCGCGCTGAAATCCTTGCCCGGCTCCCACAGCCACTGCAGGCGCAGCGCACTGTCGCGGTAGCCTTCCATCTCCTTGGTCAGCGGGTTGGCCACGGTGTTGCTGACCCAGTCGTCGCGGGTCTGGTTCAGCGCCGAGATGCGCACCGCACTGGTGGTCGACAGCGGCAGGTTGATCGCCGCCTCGGCATTGACGCTGCTGAAGCTGCCGACGCTGATGCTGCCGTAGCCCTCGGTGCGCTTCAGCGAGGGTCGGGCCGACTCGAACTTGACCACGCCGGCCGGCGTGTTGCGGCCGAACAGCGAGCCCTGCGGGCCACGCAGCACCTCGATGCGGTCGAGGTCGAAGGCCGGGAAGCCCTTGAGGATGGGGTTCTCCTGCACGATGTCGTCATAGACCAGCGACACCGGCTGCGATGCGTTGAGGCGGAAATCGGTGTTGCCGTAGCCCCGCAGGTAGAAGCGCGGAAAGGCGCGGCCGAACGACGATTCGATGTTCAGGCTGGGCACGCGGCCGGCCAGCATGCGCACGTCCTGCCCGCTGGTGTTCAGCGCGTCGAGCAGGTCGTTGCTGAGCACGGTGATCGAGCTGGGCACGTCCTGCGCGTTTTCCACCCGGCGCTCGGCCGTCACGGTGACCGTCTGCAATTGCCCGGCGACGGGCGCCTGCTGGGCGAAGGCCTGTGGCGCGAAGGCCAGGGCCAATGCCGCCACGAGCGGATGGGCGCGGAGGGCGGTGCAAACGGCTGTGCGGGCTGTGCGGCGCATGGCAGGTGTCCTGGTCGGGTCGAGAAGGTGGTGGACCGTCACGCAAACCGCGTGCCCGGTCCGGCATGCCCGCGCCGCGCACCGGCGTGGTGGTGGGTCTGCCAACACAGGCTGCGGTGGCGGCGGGCGCGGCCGATTCTGCATGGCGCACCGGCGCCCGGCGATGACATCGCCCGCCTGGCGCCCGGGGTGTTGCGTGGATCGCACACGGCCGGCCGGCGGGGGGCCTGTCGGTGCGGGCCGACCTGCTGTCAGGGCGTGCTGCTGCCCGGCGTGACCACGTCGATGCCCGTCTCGATCACCTTGCCGGTGACCTTGACGCCGGTCGACACCACCGCGCCGGTGATGCTGATGGCCGCACCGACCGCGGCACCTGCCACGGTGACCACGGCGCAGCCGCTGCCCGCCAGCGCGGCGGCCAGCAGGCCGGCCACGGTGGCGCGGCGGACCAGGGCACGGCGGGGCAAGGGGATCGTCATGGCGCGATTGTTTCTTGATCGGCGCCGAAGGTATCGGCAAAACTGAACCACAAAGAGACGTAGAACGCGGCCGAGAAGACCAGGCCGATCGGCAGTGTCAGCAGGCCCAGCAACTGCCGTGTGCCCATCAGCAGCGACACCAGCGAGACCAGGCCACCCACGGCCACCATCGCGCCCAGCCAGCCCAGCAGGTAGACGGTGAAGGCACCGCGTGTGCGCCACAGCGCCACGCTGCTGGAGAACAGCGCCTGCAGCGCACCCTGGCCACCCCAGTGCACCAGCGCCGGCGCGTGCCAGAACGGCACCGACAGCAGGCCGGCCAGCCCCAGGCGCACCACCATGCCCTGCACCAGCCGCGGATCGGCCAGGATGGCGTCCAGCGCGGGCGAAGGCGTGCCGTCGTTGCCGCTCTGGGCCATCTCGCGCTGCAGGTCCTCGAACAGGCCGCCGTCCACCCAGTCGGCCAGCGTGATCACCACCAGCGTGCCCAGCGCATAGGCCGCGCACAGCAGCCACTGGGACCTGCGCTGCTGGCGGTCGGGGTGACGCAGGCCATCGGCCAGCTGGCTCACATGCACCGGCCCGCCGGCCAGCGCGCTGCGGCTGGCCACCATGAAGCCCAGGCTCAGCATCGGCAGCAGCGCCATGCCCAGCGGGCCGCCCAGCACCGGCACCACCACCATCAGCAACAGCACGCTGAACAAGAAGAAGACGAACAGGCCCACGAAGGCCAGCGGGCGGCGTGCCCAGAGCTGCAGCCCCTGGCGCAGCCAGGACCAGCCCTGGCGCGGTGCTACCGGATGAAGTCGAAGGCCCATGCGTGCGTTGAAAGTGGTGGTGTGCGGTTGACGACGTGGACGAGGGCGTGGGCGCGAGACGGCTCAGCGCGCCGGATGCCAGGGCGTGTTGATGCGTGCGCGCAGCACACGCTCGAAGTGGCCCGGGTCCTTGGGTTCGAGCAGCGCGGCTGCGCGTGGCAGGTGCCAGTCGCCCAGCCGCGACAGCCAGAAGCGCAGTGCGGCGGCGCGCAGCATGGCCGGCATCAGGCGCACCTCGCCCGGTGTCAGCGGCCGCACCTGCTCGTAGGCCTGCACCAGCGCCTGGGCGCGGGGTTCGTCGAGCGCGGCATCGTCGGCGTTCAGGCACCAGTCGTTCAGGCACACCGCCAGGTCGTAGGCAAAGGTGTCGATGCCGGCAAAGTAGAAGTCGAAGGCGCCGGTCAGCTTCTCGTGGCCGGGCAGGCCGTCGAACAGCACGTTGTCGCAGAACAGGTCGGCATGCACGGCGCCGCGCGGCAGCACGGCGTGGGCGCGTGATGCCGCCACCTGTTGCTGGAAGGCCAGTTCCTCGTCGAGCAGGCGCCTGCGCCCGGCATCCAGGAAGGGCCGCAACGCCGGCGCCGCCTTCAGCCACCAGGCCAGCCCGCGCAGGTTGGGCTGCGTCAGCGCGAAGTCGGCCACCGCCAGGTGCAAACCTGCCAGCAAGCCGCCCAGCTGCGCGCAGTGGTGCAGATCGGGCGCCAGCTGGTGGTGGCCGGGCAGGCGCGTCACCAGCGCCGCGGGCTTGCCGGCCACGCTGTGCAGGATCTGGCCGCTGGCATCGGCACGCGGCTCGGGCACCGGCAGGCCGCGCTGCGCCAGGTGCTGCATCAGGCGCAGGTAGAAGGGCAGCTGCTCGGCGGTGAGCCGCTCGAACAGCGTCAGCACCCATTTGCCCGTGGTCGTCGTGACGAAGTAGTTGGTGTTCTCGATGCCCGCGCCGATGCCCTTGAGCGCAACCAGTTCGCCCGCACCCAGCCGCGCGGTCAGCGCGCCGGCCTCGGCGGCCGAGATTTCGGTGAAGACAGCCATCGTCGGCCGGATCAGAAGCTCAGCACCGGCCACACCCGCTGGCCTGTGCCGTCACGTGCCTTGGACGGATCGCTGCCGCCTGCAGCCGGTGTGATCTGGTAGCTCGGCGCGCCGCTGTCTTTCGGGTCGACGGTGATGCGCTGGGTCTGGCCGCGCACGCGCAGTTCGGTGATGCGCACCTGGTCATCTTCGTTGACCAGGCTCTGCACCACCGGCGCCCCCGCATGGGCTGCGGCATCACGCAGTGGGCCGTTGGCGCAGCCGCCCAGCTGGAACAGGCCAACACTCAGCCCCAGCGCGGTGGCGGCAACAGGCAACAGGATGTTCATGCTGCGATTCTAGGCGGCGGGTGCCGATCGGGCCGGTGTGCCACGTCCGCGATATTCGCGACCACAATCATGGCCATGAGCGACACCCCCCCCGCCTCCCTGCCCACGTTGCTGCTGGTCGACGGCTCCAGCTACCTGTACCGCGCCTACCACGCGATGCCCGATCTGCGCGGGCCCGACGGCTTCCCCACGGGCGCCATCCACGGCATGGTGGCGATGATGAAGCGCCTGCGCGAGCAGGTGATGGGCAGCGGCCAGAACCAGCCCATGGGCCATGCCGCCTGCGTGTTCGACGCCTCGGGCCCCACCTTCCGCGATGCCTGGTACGACCAGTACAAGGCCCAGCGCGCGCCGATGCCCGACGATCTGCGCACCCAGATCCCGCCGATCCACGAGGTGGTTCGGCTGCTGGGCTGGCCGGTGCTGGAGGTGCCCGGCATCGAGGCCGACGACGCCATCGGCACGCTGGCCCGGGTGGGCGCGGCGGCCGGCCATCGGGTGATCATCTCCACCGGCGACAAGGACTTGGCGCAGCTGGTCAATCAACAGGTCACGCTGATCAACACCATGAGCAACGAGCGGCTCGACATCGACGGCGTGAAGGCCAAGTTTGGCGTGCCGCCCGAGCGCATCGTCGACTACCTCACGCTGGTCGGTGACACGGTGGACAACGTGCCCGGCGTCGAGAAGGTGGGCCCCAAGACCGCCGCCAAGTGGATTGCCGAACACGGCTCGCTGGACGGCGTGATCGCCGCGGCCGGCAGCATCAAGGGCGCCGTGGGCGAGAACCTGCGAAAGGCGCTGGCCTGGCTGCCGCAAGGCCGGCGACTGGTGACCGTGGTGACCGATTGCGACCTGTCGGGGCACCTGGCCGGCTGGCCGGGCGTGGAGGCGCTGGCGCTGCAGCCAGTGGACCAGGCCGGCCTGCTGGACTTTTACCAGCGCTATGGCTTCAAGGCCTGGCGCAAGGAGCTGGAAACCGAGCTGGGCGTGCCGGCTGCGCCAACTGCGCCATCAGCCAACCCAGGCTTGTTCGACAGCCACGAGGCCGCCGCTGCGCCGGCGCTGCCCGACCACAGCGGCCTGGTGGGCGAGTACGAAACCGTGCTCGACCGCGAGCGCCTGGCCCACTGGCTGGCCCGGCTGCGCGCCGCGCCGCTGGCCTCGCTGGACACCGAGACCGACAGCCTCGACGCTATGCGCGCGCGCATCGTCGGCATCAGCTTTGCGGTGCAGCCGGGCGAGGCGGCCTACGTGCCGCTGCGGCACGACTTTCCGGGCGCGCCCGACCAGCTGCCGTTCGACGAGGTGCTGGGCCTGCTGCAGCCCTGGCTGGAAGATGCCACCGCGCCCAAGGTGGGCCAGAACATCAAGTACGACACCCATGTGCTGGCCAACCACGGCATCACCGTGCGCGGCTGGTTGCACGACACGCTGCTGGAGAGTTATGTCTTCGAGGCCCATCTGGGGCACAGCCTGGAGAAGCTGGCCGAACGTCACCTGCACCGCAAGGGCCTGAGCTACGAAGAGCTGTGCGGCAAGGGTGTCAACCAGATCCCGTTCAGCCAGGTCGACCTCGAACGCGCCACCCGCTACAGCGGCGAGGACAGCGAGATGACGCTGCAGGTGCACCAGGTGCTGTACCCGCAGATCGAGGCGGTGCCGGGGCTGCTGCATGTCTACCGCGACATCGAGATGCCGGTGGCGATGCTGCTGCAGCGCATCGAGCGCCACGGTGTGCTGATCGACAGCGCCGTGCTGGCGCAGCAGAGCCAGCAGCTGGCCGAGCGCATGCTGCAGCTGGAGCAGCAGGCCTACGACATCGCCGGCCAGCCGTTCAATCTGGGCAGCCCCAAGCAGATCGGGGAGATCCTGTTCGTGCAACTCGGCCTGCCGGTGAAGAAGAAGACCGCCAGCGGCGCACCCAGCACCGACGAGGAGGTGCTGCAGGAACTGGCCGCCGACTACCCGCTGCCCGCGCGCATCCTCGAGCACCGCAGCCTGGCCAAGCTGAAGGGCACCTACACCGACAAGCTGCCGCTGATGGTGAACCCCGCTACCGGCCGGGTGCACACCAACTACGCGCAGGCAGTGGCAGTGACCGGCCGGCTGAGCAGCAACGACCCGAACCTGCAGAACATCCCCATCCGCACCGCCGAGGGCCGGCGTGTGCGCGAGGCCTTCATTGCCCCGCCGGGCCATGTGATCGTCTCGGCTGACTACTCGCAGATCGAGCTGCGCATCATGGCCCACATCAGCGGCGACCCCGGCCTGACCCACGCCTTCGCCGCCGGGCTGGACGTGCACAAGGCCACCGCCGCCGAGGTGTTCAACACCACGGTGGAGGCGGTCACCAGCGAGCAGCGGCGCTACGCCAAGACCATCAACTTCGGCCTGATCTACGGCATGGGTGCGTTCGGGCTGGCGCAGGCGCTGGGCATCGACCAGAAGATGGCGCGCGACTTCATCGACCGCTACTTCGCGCGCTTTGCCGGCGTCAAGCGATACATGGATCAGACCAAGGCAGCCGCTGCTGACAAGGGTTATGTCGAAACGCTGTTCGGCCGCCGCATCGAGCTGCCCGAGATCCGCGGCGGCAACGGCCCGCGCCGCTCAGGCGCCGAGCGCCAGGCCATCAACGCGCCGATGCAGGGCACCGCAGCCGACCTGATCAAGCTGGCGATGATCGCGGTGCAGGGCGCGCTGGACGAGCAGGCCAAGCGCACCGCGATCGTGATGCAGGTGCA
The DNA here is from genome assembly GCA_001770815.1 of Burkholderiales bacterium RIFCSPHIGHO2_12_FULL_69_20. Taxonomy (GTDB): domain Bacteria; phylum Pseudomonadota; class Gammaproteobacteria; order Burkholderiales; family Burkholderiaceae_C; genus Pseudaquabacterium. Next base: position 2,422 of record MESD01000153.1, on the reverse strand, counting down.
CGACGAACTGGTGTTCGAGGTGCCGCACGACGAGCTGGATTGGGTGAAGGTAGAAGTGCCGAAATTGATGGCCGGCGTCGCCCAGCTGAGCGTGCCGCTGCTGGCCGAGGTGGGCGTGGGCCCGAACTGGGAACAGGCCCACTGAAGCTTAGGCGCTGACCAGCCCCAGCCCCAACAGTTCCCGCGCCTCGGCCGGCGAGGCGATCGCACGACCGGCATGGTGGGCGCACTGCGCCAGCGCCTCGATCAACACGCCGTTGCCTGTGGCGCGTGCACCACCGGGCAGGTAGAAGGTGTCCTCCAGCCCGGTGCGCAACATGCCGCCCAGCTCGGCCACGCGCTGGTGCACCGGCCAGATCTCGCCGCGGCCGATCAGCGTGGCCTGCCACACCGCGCCGGTGGGCAGCCAGCGTGGCAGCAGGTTCAGCAGGTCGATGTCGCAGGGCATGCCCGAGGCCACGCCCATCACGAAGTTGACTTCGGGGGTGCCCGGGATCAGACCCGCCTTCTGGAACATCGCCACCGAGCGCACGATGCCCACGTCGAAGCACTCGAACTCGGGATGAGTGTGGGTCTCGGCCATCACGTCGAGCATGGCCTGCACCTTGGCCACCGGGTTGTCGAAGACCATCGGCGGCCAGGCCCACTGGCCGTCTTCCTTGATCTTCAGGTAGTTCAGGCTGCCGGCGTTGCAGGCGGCGATCTCGGGCTTGATCCGCCGGATGCAGGCCGCCGGGCCCGAGATGTCCTTGCCCACCACGCCGGTGGTCAGGTTGATGATCACGCCGGGGCAGGCTTCGCGGATGGCGTCGCACACCGTGGCGGCCACTTCGGGGTCCCAGCTCGGCATGTGGCCATAGCCTTCTTCCTGCATGCGCAGGTGCACATGCATGATGCTGGCGCCGGCGTTGAAGGCGTCGCGCGCCTCGGCCGCCATCTGCGCCGGGGTGACCGGCACCGGATACTGCTTGGGGTTGGTGAGCACGCCGGTCAGCGCGCAGGTGAGGATGGCTTTGTCGGTGCTCATGGTTCGGCTTTCTCGCCCGCTGGGGCGCTCGATGTCGGTTCGATGGTCAGTTCGATCAACAGCGTGCCGGCGGCCACGCTGTCCTTGTTGGCCACATGCACGGCCGCCACGGTGGCGGCGGCGCCGGCGTGCTGCCACAGCTCCATCTTCATCGCCTCCACGCACACCAGCGGCTGGCCTTCGGTGACGGTGTCACCCACCTGCACGCTGACTTGCGCCACCGTGCCGGCCACCGGCGCCAGCACCCGGCGTGCATCGACGGCCACGTCGTTAGTCGGGTACGGCGAGGGCTCGGTGAAGACGAAGCTCGCGGCCCGCCACACGAGGTGCAGATGGGCACCCTCGGCGCGGCAGACCAGCGTGCGCTGAACGCCCTGGTGCTCGATGCGCAGGTGCGTGTCGCTGCGATGCAGCAGGTGCAGCGTGTGCGTCACGCCATCGGCCGTGACCTGCACTGCACCGCCTTGCGGCTGCACGATGAAGTGGCGGCGCTGTCCCTGGCAAGTCAGCGTGAGCTGCCAGCGCGCCACGCCGGCACCGCGCAGGTCGGTGCCGGTGAGCGTGCCCGCCTGCGTGGCGACCATCACCCGCGCGGCGGCGGCGATGAGCCAGGCGGTCTCGTCGGGCACCGGGCGTTGCAGCAGCGGCTCGCCGTTGCTCGCCCAGTCGTCGAGCAGCGTGGTGTGCATGGCCGCACGGGCAAAGTGGGGGTGGCCCAGCAAGTCATGCAGGAAGCGGCCGTTGTTGACCACGCCCAGCAGCGGCGCGTCGGCCAGCGCGGCGCGCAGCCGGCGCAGTGCATCGGTGCGGTCGCGACCGTGCACGATCAGCTTGGCCACCATCGCGTCGTACCAGGGCGTGACCTCGCCGCCTTCGGCAATGCCATGGTCGATGCGAACACCCGGCTGCAAGGCCGAGTCGGGCCGCCAGTGCAGGATGCGGCCGGTCTGCGGCTTGAAGCCGTCGTACGGGTCTTCGGTGTAGAGCCGTGCCTCGATCGCATGGCCGGTGAAACGCACCTGCTCCTGCGTCAGCGGCAGCGGCTCGCCGGCGGCGATGCGCAACTGCCACTCGACCAGGTCCAGCCCGGTGATGCACTCGGTGACCGGGTGCTCCACCTGCAGCCGGGTGTTCATCTCCAGGAAGTAATGGTTCAGCTCGGCGTCGACAATGAACTCGACCGTGCCCGCGCCCACATAACCCACGGCCAGCGCGGCCGCCACCGCGTCGGCGCCCATGCGCGAGCGCATCGCCGGGCTGACGATGGGCGAGGGCGCTTCTTCGATCACCTTCTGGCGGCGGCGCTGGGCGGTGCAGTCGCGTTCGCCCAGGTGGATGGCCTGGCCGTGGGCATCGGCAAACACCTGGATCTCGATGTGCCGGCCGTGGGTGATC
>MESD01000152.1 GCA_001770815.1 Burkholderiales bacterium RIFCSPHIGHO2_12_FULL_69_20 | reverse complement strand
CGTGATGCAGCAGGTCTACGGCATGACCGAGCAGTGCGGCGTGGTCAGCCTGCTCGGCCCGGCCGACCACGTCGATCCGGCTGCGGCGCACCGGTTGGTGTCGGCGGGCAAGGCCATCGCCGGGGTCGAAATCGAGATTCGCGATCCGGCCACCGGCGAGCCCGTGGCCACTGGCGAGCCCGGCGAGATCTGGGTGCGCAGCGAGCAGATCATGGGCGGCTACTGGGGCAAGCCGGAAGCCACCGCCGCCACCATCACCCCCGACGGCTGGCTGCGCTCGGGTGACGGCGGACACCTCGATGCCGACGGCTACCTCTACGTCACCGACCGCATCAAGGACATGATCATCAGCGGCGGCGAGAACATCTACCCGGCCGAGATCGAACGCGTGCTGGCCGAGCACCCGGCGCTGCAGGACGTGGCCGTGATCGGCGTGCCCGACGAGCGCTGGGGCGAGGTGCCCAAGGCGGTGGTCGTCGCCAAGCCCGACACCACCGTCGACACCGAGCAGCTGCTGGCCTGGTGCCGCGAACGGTTGGCCTCGTTCAAGTGCCCCAAGACCATCGACGTGGTGGCCGAGCTGCCGCGCAACCCCACCGGCAAGATCCTGAAGAAGGACCTGCGCAAGCCCTTCTGGGCCGGCCGCGAACGGCAGGTGGTGTAGGCCCAGCGGCCCGACAGCCTGCCCATCCATCGGCGTGAAACCTCCGGACCCCGCCCACCGCATCGTCGCCGCTGGCGTGCATGCGGTGCCCAAGCCGTTCCGTGCGTTTGCGGTGCGCAGCGACGAGCCCGCGCATGCCGCTCACGCCCGCGCGCCCTATGACCAGGTGCATGTGGTGCGCACCGGGTTTGTCGATGCAGGCTCGCTGGCGAGCCTGGCGGCCGTGGGCTATGCGCGTGTGCACATCGAGGACTTCTCGGACATCGACTACGCCACCACCACGCCGCAGAGCCTGGCCGCGGCCGCGCCCCGCGTGCACGACCTGGCCGCCCACATCGCCGGCGCCCTGCACCTGACCGGCGTGCTGGGTGATGACCTGGCCGACTACCAGCGCAGCGTGGCCACCCGCATCGACTACCTCGCCGCCCGCGGCGCGGGCTTTCACAACGACGTCAACCGCCACTGGTCGCGTTGCCTGTTCTGGGTGCTGGCGCTCGATCTTGCCGACGTGGAGTTCGTGATGCCGCATGCCGGTGTGCGCATCGCCCTGGCACCCGGCGACCTGCTCGTCTTCGACCAGACCCTGGCGCATGGGTTGTGCCGGCCGGCCGACCACGGGCAGGCGGTGGCGGCGTCGTTCGAGGTTGGTGACGCCGGCCGCCAGATCTTCCTGACCGGCGAGCTGCTGCTCAGTGATGCGCAATGGGCGGCGCTCGGCGCGCCGTGGTTGCCGGTGGAGGCGCATCAGCGCCGCGGCGCGCTCGACCTGATGGTGGCGGAGTTCGACGAGCGCAGCGGCGCCATCAAGCGCCTGCATGCGATGCGCGACGGCATGAGCCGTGCCACCTGCCATGTGGACAGGCACGACGAACCCGACGCGCCCGGCGAACTCGGCGAGCACGACGACCCACGCCCCATCGAAGTGCTGCCTTGAGTCAGCCGCCCCCTGATCTGCAGGACGGCCTGCCGCCGGCCACGCGCACGCCGGCGATGCTCACCGTGATCCTGGGCATCGGCCTGTGCGTGCTCGATTCGACCATGGTCACGCTGGCGCTGCCCGGCATCGTGCGCGATCTGCGCATCGGCGAGGCCGATGGCGTCTGGCTGATCAACGCCTACCAGCTGTCCATCCTGGTGCTGTTGCTGCCGCTGTCGATGGTGGGTGATCTGTTCGGCTACCGCCGCGTCTACCTGACCGGCGTGGCGCTGTTTGCGCTGGCCTCGGCGGGCAGCGTGCTGGCCTCGGGCCTGGCGCAGTTGACGGTGGCGCGGGCGCTGCAAGGCGCCGGCGCGGCGGGCCTGTTCGCGGTCAACGCGGCCTTGGTGCGCCTGATCTATCCGTCGCAACTGCTGGGCCGCGGCATCGCGATCAACTCGGCCGTGGTGGCCGTCACCTCGGTGGCCGGGCCGGCCTTGGCGGCGCTGATCCTGTCGCTGGGCCACTGGCCCTGGCTGTTCGCGCTGAACATCCCGTTTGCGCTGCTGGTGATGCTTTTGGGCTGGCGCAGCCTGCCGCCCAACCGCAGCCCGCGCCCCGCCGGCGCGCGTGTGCCGTGGCTGGACGCGGTGCTGAACGCCGCCATGTTCCTGCTGCTGTTCCTGGGCGTGCAGCGCCTGGTGCCGCACGCCAGCCAGCCTTATGCGCCGGGCTGGGCGCTGGTGCTGGTCGGCCTGGGCGTGCTGGTGGGGATCGTCTACGTGCGGCGCCAGCGGCGACAGGCCGTGCCCTTGCTGCCGGTCGATCTGCTGGCGATTCCCGTCTTCCGGCTGTCGATGCTGACCTCGGTGGCCGCCTTCTCGGCGCAGACCCTGGCCTCGGTGGCGCTGCCGTTCCTGTTGCTCGAAGGCCTGCAGCGCAGCCCCGGCGAGGCCGGCTGGGTGCTGGCCGCGTGGCCGCTGGGCACGGTGCTCACCGCCCCGCTGGCCGGCCGCCTGATCGGCCGCCATCCCAGCGGCCTGCTGGGCGGCATCGGCCTCGGCTTGCTGACCATCGGCCTGCTGGCGCTGGCCTTGCTGCCCGCGCATCCGTCGGCGCCGGCGCTGGCCTGGCGACTGGCGTTGTGCGGCGCCGGTTTCGGGCTGTTCCAGTCGCCCAACAACCACACCATCGTCACCTCGGCGCCACCGCACCGCACCGGAGGGGCCGCCGGCATGCTGGGCACGGCCCGGCTCACCGGGCAATCGCTGGGCGCGCTGGTGATCGGCGCGCTCTATGGCCTGTGGGCCGGCCACGCGGGGCAGGTGCCGAGCCTGGCGCTGATGATCGCCGCCGCGCTGGCGGTGGCCGGCAGCGCCATCAGCTTCTTGCGGCTGCGTGAACAGGTGCGGGGCTGAACCCCGACGCACCGGGTCGATAATTGGATCTCAGCAATCGAAAGGGCAACCCGGCATGGGCGCGCAGTGGAAGGCAAAGCACAAGGACCTGGCGGCCAACGCCAAGGGCAGGCTGTTCGGCAAGCTGGCCAAGGACATCATGATCGCCGCGCGCCATGGCGCCGACCCGGCGGCCAACTCGAAGCTGCGGCTGGTGGTGGAGCAGGCGCGCAAGGTCTCGATGCCGAAAGAGACGCTGGAGCGCGCCATCAAGAAGGGCGCCGGCCTCACCGGTGAAGCGGTGCACTTCGAGTACACGCTGTACGAAGGTTTTGCGCCGCACCGCGTGCCGGTGATGGTGGAGTGCCTGACCGACAACGTGAACCGCGCGGCCTCCGAGATGCGCGTGCTGTTCCGCAAGGGGCAGCTGGGTACCTCGGGCTCGGTGGGCTGGGACTTCGACCACCTGGGCCTGATCGAGGCCGAGGCCACCACCGCCGGTGCCGACGCCGAAGTCGCCGCCATCGAAGCCGGCGCGCAAGACTTCGAGCCGGGTGACGAGGGTGCCACCCTCTTTCTCACAGCCCCCACCGACCTCGACCTGGTGAGCCGAACGCTGCCCGCGCACGGCTTCACGGTGCTGTCGGCGCGGCTGGGCTATCGGCCCAAGAACCCGGTCGACCCCGCCAGCCTGAGCGCAGAACAGCTCGACGAGGTGGAGGGCTTTCTGGCGGCACTCGACGCCAGCGAAGACGTGCAACACGTCTTTGCCGGCCTGCAGGGCTGATAGTGCCCGATCCGGCCTGACCGGGTGAGCGTCGGCCCACCGCAACGCCCACGCACCCCTCCCCCGAATGCCCCACGCCGTCTCCCGCCTGCGCGCTGCCCGGCTGGCGCGCAGCACCAAGCCCTTTCTCGCCCGCGGCGGCTTCAGGCGCGAGCGCTGTGCCGGCTGCCGGCTGGTGCCCAGCCACTGCCTGTGTGCGCTGCGCCCGTCGGTGCCCACGCGCGCGGGGGTGTGTTTGCTGATGGCCGATGTCGAGCCGCTCAAGCCCAGCAACACCGGCTGGCTGATTGCCGATGTGGTGGCCGACACCTTTGCCTTCGGCTGGGCGCGCACCGAAACCGACCCCGCGCTGCTGGCCCTGCTGCGTGATCCGCAATGGCAGCCGTATGTGGTGTTTCCGGGCGAATATGGGGCGCCCGAGCGGGTGGTGCACGGCGTTGCATCACCTGACACGCCGGGTGACAAGACCGGCAAGCGCCCGCTGTTCATCCTGCTGGACGCCACCTGGGCCGAGGCGCGCAAGATGTTTCGCAAGACGCCCTGCCTGGACCACCTGCCGGTGCTCAGCCTGCAGCCCGAACAGACCTCGCAGTACCAGCTGCGCCGCTCGCGCCGCGCCGACCATTTCTGCACCAGCGAGGTGGCCGCCCTGTGCCTGCACCTGGCGGGTGAACCGCTGGCCGCGCACACGTTGGAGGCCTACCTGGACGTGTTCACCCACCACTACCTGCGTGCCAGGAACCAGTTGCCCGTCGTGTGGGATGACGCCGCACACCAGCGCTTGCGTGACCTGATGGCGCCGAGACCATGATGTCGTTCTCGCTAGGCCCGATGGCGTTGCCGGTGGCGCCGGTGGTCTTGCTGGGTGCCGTGGGGGGTGCGTCGTGGCTGGCATCGCGGTTGGTACTGCGCTCAGCGCCGATTGGCGGCACCCAGGCGCCAGCCGCGATGGCGGGCAACACCGTGATCACCGCCGCGTGGCTGGGCCTGCTGGTGGCCCGGCTGGTGTACCTGGCCCTGGATGCCGACCTGTACCGGGCTGCGCCCTGGTCGGCATTCGATCTGCGCGATGGCGGCTGGCATGCCCCGGCCGGCGTGCTGGCGGGTGCGGGCTGGCTGGTGTGGCGGGCCTGGCACGCGCCGGTGCTGCGCCGACCGCTGGCCGCGCACACGTTGGAGGCCTCCTCGGCCGCCATCGGCCTGGGCACCAACCAGGCCATGCCGTCGGTCATGCTGACCGAGCTGGCCAGCTCGGCGCCGGTCAGTCTGGCCCAGGCCGCGCGCGGCCGGCCGGTGGTTGTCAACCTGTGGGCCACCTGGTGCGGCCCCTGCCGGCAGGAGATGCCCACCCTGGCGGCCGCGCAGCAGCGTGAAACGGCGGTCGGTTTTCTGTTCGTCAACCAGGGTGAATCACCGGCTGCAGTGCATGCCTACCTGGCCAGCCAGGGGCTGGCGCTGCGCGAGGTGCTGCTCGACAGCGGCGCGCAACTCGGCCCTGCCGTCGGGTCGCAAGGGCTGCCCACCACGCTGTTCTACGACGCCCGGGGCCGGCAGGTCGATGCGCATTTCGGGGTGCTCAATGCCGCCGCGCTGGCAAGCCGCCTGCGTCAGCTGCAGGCCACCCGGTGACGCACCAGTGCACCCAGCACGCCCAGCCCGGCGGCGAACAGGGCCCAGCGCTGCGGTTCGGGCACCGCAGTGACCGTCACGTTCGCCGGCTGGAAGCTCACCGCGACGGCCTCGGCCACGTCGTTGGCGAACGGGAACGACGCGCTGGCGCTCATCTGCAGCGCACTGCTGCCGATCGCCAGCGCGGTGAACTGCAGCGAGGCCACGGCAAAGTCACCCGTCGGCAACACGGCCTTGAAGCTGTTGAAGTAGACGTCGCTCAGCGTGCCCAGCGCGTTGTCGACCAGCCCGTTGCTGCTGGCGAACTCCCACACACCGGTGTCGACGCTGACGCCGGTCAGGGCCAGCACGCCGGGGTCGAAGCTGAGGTTGAGACCGCCGCCGACCACGTTGTCGCTGAAGCCGCTGCCGCGCACCTGCACCGCGAAGCTGCTGCCCGGGCTGACCGTGCTGCCGGTCGGCGTGAAGACCAGGCTGCCGGCGGCTTGCGCGCCCAGGCTGCCACTGAGCAGCGCCGCAGCGGCGACGAGTGGGAGAAGTGCTTTCATGGCGGGTTTCCTTTCGGGGGTGGTGAGGGAACAGGGGTCGAAATTCAGAGCGTGGCCGCTTGCCACGCCGAGGGGCCGGGGCGCGTGCCGAACAGGCGCCGCACCTGGGCCAGGTCCAGCGCGTTGATGAAGCCGTCGCCGTTGAGGTCGGCGCGGTTCGGGCCACGGCCGCCGAAGGCCGCCTTGACCAGCGCCAGGTCGATGCTGTTGACGATGCCGTCGTTGTTGGCATCGGCGTCGCAGGCGTCGCCGTAGCCGTCGCCGTCGCTGTCGCGCTGGTTGGCGTTGGCCACGGCGCGGCAGTTGTCGCGGCTGTCGGGCACACCGTCGCGGTCGCCGTCGGTCTCGACCAGGGCCACCTGCTGGCTGGCGCCGTCACCCGAGCCGACCCGCACGATGAAGTTGCCCGTGTGGCCGCGCAGCGGAATGCTGGCGTTGCCGTCGACGTTGATCAGGGCGCGGCCGATCAGCCGGCCGGTGGCCGGGTCGATGGCCACGGCCGTCACCATCTCGGGTGGCGGCAGGTTCTGCGGACAGCCGGTGCAGGGCTGGCGCGGCACGTTGATGAAGGCCGTGTCACGCACCACCGAAAGGTTGACGGTGGCAAAGCTCCACGGCGCCGAGGTGCGCAGCTTGACGGTGGGGTCGCCGAGCAGGTTGTAGATGTTGAGCTCCTGGCGCAGCCCTTCCACGCCGACCACGGCACCGTCGTCGCTGGGGTGCAGGTTGTCGGTGCTGCCGGCATCGACGGCGGCGATGTAGGCGCGGCCGTGGTTGAGCACGTCGCCCAGCCGGCGCACCGGCACGTTGGCGCCGAAGCCCGACGCCAGGCCCGGGAAGACGGCGTCGAACAGCCCGATCGTCAGGTGGCCGTTGTCCACCGTGCTGCTGTTGCGCGTGTCGCCGATGATGGCCAGCGCGCCGTCGGCCTTGCGCACGAAGGCCTCGGCCCAGTACACGCTGCCGGCGCTGGTGCCCAAGCCGTCGCCGACGATGTTGCCCGGCAGGTTCAGGGTCTCGTTGTCGAAGATGCCGGTGGCGCAGTTGATGCTGAAGATCACCGGGTACTGGTTGTTGATCACCGAGATGCTGGCCAGGTCGGCGATCTTGAAGGCGGGATCGCTCCAGCCGTTCCAGCCGCCGTGGTCGCGGTGGTAGAGCAGCGCGGTGCCGGTGTTCACGGCATTGACGATGTCCGCGCTGTCACCGTCCCAGGCGAAGGTGGGCTTGCGCAGCGCGCTCGGGATGGTGTTGCCGCTGCGCCAGGTGAGCGGGTTGCTGGCATTACTGGCCTTGTAGATGCGCCGCACGCTCATGTTCTGGGTCAGGGCATGGTTGCGCACCCGCTCGCTGACTTCGGCAAACCAGCGCGCATCGGTGCTGCCGTTGCCTTCGAAGAACGAGGCGAAGGCCATGCGGTCGTAGTAGCTCAACGCCGAGGTGGGCGAGCCGTTGCCGCTGGCCGGCGGGAAGTTCTCGAAGGCCATCACCTTGGCCACCATGGTCTGTGCCTGGGCCAGCGTATCGACCGGGAAGCGGCCGATGCCGATGGCCGGCACGGTCTCTTCGGTGGCGCCGGGCGCGAACTGGCCGTACCAGATGTCGCCGGCGTTCTTCGACGACGTGTAGGTGTTGTTCTGGTCGTAGTGCGTCGGCAGCTTCTCGGCGTCGCCCAGCAGCAGCAGCCACTTGGGCTTGACCGCACGCTCGTTGTGGTAGTTGGCCAGCCAGTTGCGGATCTGCACGTCGGTGGCCGTGGGGCCGCTGCCCGAGATGGTCTGCGTGCTGACGACGGCGGTCGAGATGCCCAGCGCGTCCTTGTGCGCCTTCAGGGTGTTGGCCGCTGCCAGAAAGTCGGGGTGGGTGATGATCAGAAAGCGCGATCCCGACAGCGTGGGCGCCAGCGTCGGGTTGACGCAGGTGCGGCTGATCTGCAGCTGGTTGATGGCGTGCTTGAGCACCGGCAGCGGCAGCCGCTGGATCTGCCGGTCGATCTCGTCGAAGGCCAAGATGGTGCGTGTATCGGCCAGGTGGTCGACCACGAAGCAGGGACCGGCGGCATGGTCGATCTGCACCAGGTAGCTGTCGTACCAGGTCAGCGCGCCGCTGGCGGGGTCGTAGCCGAAGGGCACGAAGCGCAGGCTCTCGATGTTCGCCTCGCCCTTGAACAGGGCCTTGCGGTCCACCGCCGCGCCGGGCGTGATGCCGCCGCGCAGGTAGGCCGCGGGGTCATATTCGAAGGGCGGCAGCGTGTAGCTGCCTTCGGCGGCCGTCTCGCTGGGTTGCACCGGGTACAGCCGCACATGGATGCGGCGCACGCTGCCCTCGGGCGTGACCGTGATGCGCGGGGCCCCGCGCAGGTCGATCGGCAGCGCCAGCGGAAAGCCGGTCACCGGCAGCTCGGGTTGGCCACGGAAGCTGGCGCCCCCGCGCACCGAGCCGACACCCCGTTCGCCGCGGCTGAAGCGTGCGAAAGCGCCGCTGGGCGTGTTGACGGTGTTGAAGCTGGGCGTGGCCACGTTGATGCGCACCTGGGTGATGCGCGCGCTCTCGGACACCAGGCTGACCGTGGCGGCGGCCATTGCCGCTGGGGCCAGCAGGCTGCAGCACAGGGCCAGCAGCGCGCCGCATGAAGGGATGCTGGGCATGGTGATCTCCTATGGAAGCGGGTTTGGGTGGTGGCCGCTGCCGCTGCAGTTGGGCCTTGGATCTCAGCCTTGGCGACGCCGCGCCAGGCCCAGCACGGCCAGGCCAGCGGCCATCAGCGCCCAGCCGCCCGGCTCGGGCACGGCGGTCACGTCGCCGTCGTGCACGACCCAGAAGTGCGTGGTCGGCAACACCACTTCGCCGGCGTCCTGGTAGCCGAGGCCGAACTGGTACAGCCAGACGAACTCCTCGCCGATGTAGAAGTCGGAGAACACCGTGTGCGACGTCGTGTAGTCACCCGCCACGAGGTGGGTGAAAGGGCCGGTGTTGCTCAGGCCCCAGCCCGGCTGCGGCGGCGTATTGCCGCCGTTGCTGCTGGTATCCCAGTACGGCTTGTTGCCCAGCAGCACCTGGTTCATGTGCGCCAGTTCCGACCCTGCGGCGGGCACGTTGTAGCCGCACTCGCTGGACCCGTCGTAGGTGTAGTAGCCGTCGCAGGACGGAAAGCCGCCGGCCACGCCGACGATGATCGGCAGCCGCCAGCCGGTGGTGCCATGCACGGTCAGGCTGTCGACCCAGGCCTTGCCGGTGTGGTAGTCGGTGGCGCCAATGGGGTCGGCATCGGCCAGCCAGGTGAGGTTGCGGCTGATGTCGTAGTAGGCATCGACAACGCCGTCGGCGTTGTAGTCGCGGGGCTGCAGCGCCGTTTCCCAGGTGCCCTGGCCGGGCACCGCTGTGCCATGCGCGCCCGCGGTGGCGGCCATGGCCAACACGGCCGCCAAGGCGGTCTTCGTGGCCGGAATCGTCAGCTTGTTCATCAGGGGCTCCTGGGGTGGTTTGGCTTGGTTTCGGCGTCGCTGGGCGCTTGGGTGGCGCCCGCGTCGTGCCGGCGCTCTGCACTGGCTGCCGCCAGGTAGCGCGCCAGCTGGGTCGGCGTGGTGAAGACCTGCGTTTCTTCGAGATCCACACGCCGCACCGAGGCGCGGAAGTGGGTGCGCTGCCGCCACACGTGCACGACGAAGAGCTGGGTCTCGCGAGTTGGCTGGGTCGGGCTCACCGTGATCGCCTCTCAGGACCGGCAAAGGCCGATCCGCAAGAGCGATGCTCCACGGCAGGCGTTTCTCGGGCGTTCCGCCGCGTGGCGCGGTCGGGCCGGCCCAGCGTCAGTCGTCGATGCCGGGGTGGTGCGCCAGCAATCGCAGGGCGGCGGTGTCGAGGTCCAGCGCCGGCGGCGCCACGCCGGCGGCGTGCGCCGGTTCTGCCTCGGCGGCCTCGCGGTCGAGGCGCGCATACCGGCGCGACGATGTGGGCAGCAGCGGGTCGGCTTCCAGGAAAGCCAACAACTGCAGCCCATGGTCGCGGTCGCCGTGGGTCAGCAGCAGTTGGGCGTGCTCGGCCAGCGCCTGGCGCACCAGGCCTTCGAAGCCGCGCGGCCGGGCCCGCGACAGCACCTCGCGGCAGCGCCGCAGGCAGGCCTGGGCATCGCCCTGCGCCCGGTCCAGCCTGGCCAGCCGCAGCAGGCACAGCAGCTCCATCTGGAACTGGCCGTGGCGCTGTGTGCCGGCCAGGGCCTGCTCCAGCACCGGCCGGCTGGCGGCCCACTGGCCCGAGTCGAGCAGCAGCACGCCCAGGCAGAGCCTGAAGTTCTGCACCCGGGGCAGCAGCCCGTGTTCCTCGGCCAGTGCCAGGCCCGTTTCCAGCAATTCACGCGCCCGCGGATAGTCGCCGGTCTGGCGCAGCGTGTCGCCCAGGTTGTTCAGCACGATGGCCACGCCGTTGTGGTTGCCCACCTCGCGCATGACCGCCAGCGCTTCTTCGTTCAAGGCCAGGTTGCGCGGCATGTCGTCCAGCACCTTGTGGGCCGTGGCAGCGCGCAACAGCGCGTAGCCCAGCGCCAGCCGTTCGCCGCAGGCCCGCGCAAGCTCGGCCGCCTCCTGCAGCACCGGCAGCGCCAGGGCCGCCTCGCCGCGGTTGAGCAGGGCCACGCCGATGTTGTTGAGCGCCGTCACGCGCTTGTCCGGCAGCGACGCCTGGCGTGCCAGCGCCAGCGCCGAGCGGGCCAGCGCTTCGCAGGGATGGAGTTCGCCCAGGTGGAAGTGCACCGTCGACAGGTCGAGCAGCAGGTCCAGCCTCAGGCCGGGCAGCGCGCGCATCAGGCCGTCGCTGGCCAGCGCCGCACCCAGCAGCGCGCCCATCTCGCGCCAGCGGCCCTGCGCCTCGGCAAAGCACAGCAGCGCGGGCCTGAGCGTGGCCACGAGCTCGGCGCGCTGCGCCGCCACCGCGGCGTGCCATGCGCGTTCGCAGTTGGCAAACTCCGGCAGCATGGCCGTCACCAGCAAGGCCACGTCGGCGGTGGCGGCGCGCGCCTGGCTGTCCAGCCAGGCCGCAAAGAACTCGGCATGGCGCAGCGTCGGTGCGGCCTGCAGGCCCGGCTCGGCCGGCGGCGTGTCCGTGGCCCAGGCCGCGATCAACGGGTGCATGCCGAAGCGGCCTTCGGCATCGACGAACAGCAGGCTCTTGTCCACCAGCGAGGCCAGCACCGGCAGGCTGGCGCCGGCCACCGCGGCGGCGGCGTCGCGGCGAAAGCCACCGCAGAACACCGTCACCGCCGCCAGCGCATGCCGTTCGCTGGGTGCCAAGAGATCCCACGAACGGCGGAACACGGCGTGGATGCTGGCGTGCTCGGGGCGGGCCATCGGCTCGGTCGACGCCGCATCGCGCTGCAGGATGTCGATCGAGTGCGCCAGCTCACGCACGATTTCGGCCGGCGGCAGCAGCCGGACCCAGGCCGCCGCCAGCTCGATGGCCAGCGGCATGCCATCCACACGCTCGACCACGGCGATCACCGCATCCAGGTGCGCGGCCAGGTCGAATCCGGGCAGCACGGCCCGCGCGCGCAGATCGAACAGGCGCACGGCGTCGAACGCCACGGCGGCCTCCAGATCGCGGCTGTCGCTGTCGGGCACGGCCAGGCCGCCCAGCGGCAGCAGCCACTCGTCGGCCAGGCCGACGCGTGCACGCGAGGTCAAGACCAGCTGCAACAGCGGCCACGCCACCAGCAGCGGCTGCAGCCAGGCACCCAGGGCGGGCAGGTGCTCGGCGTTGTCGAGCACCAGCAGCCTGCGCTGCGCGGCGTGGCGCGCGGCGATCTGCACCACCACGTCGCTGGCGTCGTTGACCGGTGCGTGCAACACCTGGGCGAGGCGCGCGAGCAGCTGCGACGCGCTGGCCACGTCCTCCAGCGCCACCCAGTGCACACCCGCCGGCACCAGCAGCGCCAGCGGCGCCAGCTGCTCACGGGCGAATCGGCTCTTGCCGATGCCGCCGGGCCCGAAGATGGTGATGACGCGGCACGGCGGACGCTGCACCAGCGCCAGCAGTTCGCGCCGTTCGCTGCGCCGGCCGACGAAGCCATCGGTCGGCAGCCCCGGCAGCACCGGCGGCTGGCCGCGGTTGTCGGTCGGGCAGCCGTCGGGCTGCGGGGCCGGCACCGCGGCGGCCCGTTCGTCCCGTGCGCCGGCTGCCAGGATGGGCGGTGCCACCGCCGCGGCCTGCGCCGCGGCGCGCACCGCGGCCGAAGGCTCGACCCCCAGGTCCTCGGTCAGCCGGTGCGTGTACTCGCGATAAAGCGCCTGCGCCTCGGCCGGCTTGCCGTCGGCCGTCAGCACGGCCAGTGCGGCACACATCGCACGTTCGTCGAAAGGGTCGTCGTCGACAAGCCGGCGTGCCGCCGCGGCGCGTTCGGCGGCCGTGCCCAAGGTCGGCAGCACGGTCAGTGCGGCGTCGCGCCATTGCACGTGCAGGCTGGCGCGGTGTGCAAGCAGCCAGGCTGAAAAACCGCCGGTGCCGGCGTCGTCCATGCCACCGAGCAGCGGCCCGGCGTAGGCGGCGCACGCCGCGGCAAGCCGCCCGCTGGCCAGCGCCTGCCTGAATTCAGCCAGGTCGGTGGCGACCGCCCAGCGCAGGCGGTCGCCGCGCACCTGCAGGTCGGCCGACCACGGCGCTTCGCGCGCCCGGAAGACGATCTTGCGCAGGTTGCGCCGCGCGGCGCCGGCCTCGTGGTCGGGCCACAGCAGGCCGGCCAGGCGGTCGCGCTCGACCCAGTCGCCGCTGAAGGCCAGGTAGGCCAGCAACTGGTAGCGCCTTTCGTCGAGGAAGGGAATCGACGCGCCCTGATGCGCCACGGCCGGCGCACCCAGCAGGTAAACCCGCGTGCCGGTCATCGGCGCTGCAGATCGAAAACGACGAGGGCGCCCACGAATGCCTCCTTGTCGGGATCATAGGCGGAGGCCACCCGCTGCAGCGCCGCGGACCGGTCAAGCGGCGGGCCGCAGTTCAGCCGGGTCCAGCAGAAGGTAGCTGGCAGCGTGCCCGCCCGCACGATCGCCGTCGTCGCTGACGACAACGATTCGTTGCTTGCCGCCGACGACCGCCGCGGTCACGCCCTCGGCCTTCGCCAGGCCGGGCAAGCCGGGAACCGTCAGACGAACGGCTGGCGCGCCCGGTTCGCCGCTCCAGCGCCACAGGCCAAAGTGGGCCGGCTCCCGCGAGGTGGGGCCGCCGATCACCAGATACGCGCCCAGCGTGGGCACATACGACAAGCCGCGGATGCCGTGGCCGCCAAGATCCAGTTCTTCGAGCAACGGCGCGATCCGCGGTGCCTCATCCGACTCGAAGACTTCAAAGGGGTTCTCGACACTGGCGATGAGCGCCCGGCCGTCACGCAACGGGCTGCGCAAGCCGATCAGCAGCCGCCGCTGGTCGGGGCTCAACTCCAGCCCTTCGATGTTGAGTCCGCCGCCGGCCTTGACGTCGCGCACTTTGGCCGCTGCCGCCAGCACGGCATGTCGTGCGGTCAGGGCATGCTTCAACCCGTCGACGACCTTGGGGCCCACGACCCGATCGCCTTCGACCCGAAACCGAACCAGCTTCTGACGCGATTTCTTCTCGTCGCCATCCTCGTTGCGCGAATGCGAGGTGATGGCGTAGACGTTGCCCGCACGGTCCGCCGTCAGCCCTTCAAGATCGTCCAGCTTCCAGAAGGCACTGAACATCTGCAGCAGCCCGGCAGTCAACGCCGTCGTCTCGACCGTGCCGTCGGCGCCGAGGGTCACCAGGCTCAGCGGATGCGCCTTTTCATCCTCGACCACCAGCAGGCGGCCGTCCGGAAGTTGCTGTATCGCCGAGGGCTCGAAGATGCCGGTCAAGGGCCGGAAAGCCGGGGCGTCGTGGTGGCTCATCCGGGCATTGTGAGCCTGCGCCCTGCAGCACAGCGCCCCGCTGACGACTGCCCGGCGCCTCTGCCGGGCGGCGCCGTCACTCAACACTATCGGGTGATGCCCGCGGCGCCTGGTGCCAGGCCGTTGCCGACCATCAGGCGGCGACTACACTGCCGCCCATGTCATCTGCCCCTCATCGCCATGGCCGCTAACCCGTCCCCGCAACCCACCGCCCTCACGCTGCACCAGTCAAGCCGGGTGCTGGAAGTCGGCTTCGACGATGGCCAGGTGTTTCGCATCCCGTTCGAATTGATGCGCGTCTATTCGCCATCGGCCGAAGTGCAGGGCCACGGCCCCGGGCAGGAGACGCTGCAGACCGGCAAACGCGACGTCGGCATCAGCCAACTCGAGGTGGTGGGCCACTACGCCGTGCAGCCCACCTTCACCGATGGCCACGACACCGGCATCTTCGCCTGGGGCTACCTCTACAAGCTGGGCGCAGAGCAGGACGAACTGTGGCAACGCTACGAGCAGCGCCTGGCCGACGCCGGCGTCAGCCGCGACGCCTCGATGCAACCCAAGGCGGGTGGCGGCTGCGCCAGTCACTGAGCGTTTTCACCATGGCCCAGACCCACTTCGGCTTCACCTCGGTCGACGAGACCGAAAAAGCCAGCCGCGTGCGCGGTGTGTTCGACTCGGTTGCCAAGCGTTACGACGTGATGAACGACGTGATGTCGATGGGCATGCACCGCGCCTGGAAGGCCTACACCGTGGCGGTGGCCAACCTGAAGCCCGGCGACAAGGTGCTCGACATCGCCGGTGGCACCGGTGATCTGGCGCGCGCCTTTGCCCGCAAGGTGGGTGAGGGCGGCCTGGTGCTGCACACCGACATCAACGAAGCCATGCTGCGCACCGGCCGCGACCGCCTGCTCGACGAAGGCCTGGCCCTGCCCACGGTGGTGTGCGATGCCGAGAAGCTGCCCTACAAGAGCGGCAGCTTCGATCTGGTCAGCGTGGCCTTCGGCCTGCGCAACATGACGCACAAGGACGGGGCGCTGGCCGAGATGTGCCGCGTGCTGCGCCCCGGCGGGCGGCTGCTGGTGCTCGAGTTCAGTCAGGTGGCCGCGCCGCTGCGCAAGCCCTACGACTGGTACTCGCTCAACGTGCTGCCGCTGATGGGCAAGCTGATCGCCAACGACGCCGAGAGCTACCGCTACCTGGCCGAATCGATCCGCATGCACCCGCCCCAGGCCGAGCTCAAGGCCATGATGAAGGCCGCGGGCTTCGGCCATGTGGACGTGCACAACCTGACCGCGGGCGTGGTGGCCCTGCACGCCGGCATCAAGTGCTGATCCGCGCCGGGCGCGGGTGATCCTGCCGGTGGCTGCCCGGCGCGGGCATACGTCACGCTGGTGGGCCTGGCGCCCCGTGCGGGCCCCCTTGCTTGAAGGTGCGCTGCCACGGGCGTGTCATGGTTCACCATTACACTTCGCCGGTTATTTGTGACGGTTGCCGGCGCCCCGCCGACCCCTTGGTCATCCGACAGTGCCCCACCGGGGCAGGAGTCTTACCCAACATGAAGACCCAGCAAGTTCTGGCCGCCGGCCATGGCGCCATGCGCCTCAGCCTCATCGCCCTGTTGACCTCGGCCGCCCTGCTGGCCGCCTGCGGTGACAAGAAAGAAAAAGGCGCCAGCCAGACCGCCGCCAAGGTGGACAAGGCCGAGGTCACCGTCCACCAGATCAACTTCGTGCTGCAGCAGCAGCGCAACCTGCGCCCCGAGCAGGCCGACGCCGCCAGCAAGCAGATCCTGGAGCGCCTGATCGACCAGGAACTGGCGCTGCAGAAGGCCGACGACCTGAAGATCGACCGCGACCCGCGCGTGGTGCAGCAGCTCGAGGCCGCCAAGCGCGAGATCATCGCCCGCGCCTACCTCGAGAAGGTGGGTGAGGCCGCGCCCAAGCCCACGCCCGAAGAGATCAAGAAGTATTACGAAGAGAAGCCGGCGCTGTTCAAGGAGCGCCGCATCTACAGCATCCAGGAGATCGGCATCGAGGCCAAGCCCGAACAGGTGGCCGAGTTGCGCACCCAGCTGGGCGCCAGCAAGAACATCAGCGAGTTTGTCGAGTTCCTGAAGGCCAACGACTACAAGTTTGCCGGCAACCAGGCGGTGCGTGCGGCCGAGCAACTGCCGCTGCAAAGCCTGGATGCCTTTGCCAAGATGAAAGATGGCCAGGCCATCCTGAACCAGGGCCCCAACGGCGTGCAGGTGGTGGTGCTGGCCAGCTCGCGCAGCCAGCCGGTGACCGAAGAGCAGGCCCGCCCGGCGATCGAGCAGTTTCTGTTGAACGATCGCAAGCGCAAGCTGATCGAAGAAGACGTCAAGAAGATGCGCGCCGAGGCCAAGATCGAGTACGTGGGCAAGTTCGGCGAAGGCACACCAGGCGCCGCCGCGGCATCCGCTCCCGCGCTTGCCCCAGCGCCGGCCGCCACGCCCGCACCGGCGGCCCCCGCCGCCAGCACCGGCCTCAGCAGCACCGACATCAGCAAAGGCATGGGGCTGAAGTAACCCCCGCAACACCATCATGCAACTTACCGCCGTGCTTACACCCGCTGATGAAGGCGGCTTCACTGCGATGAACCCGGAAACTGGGTGCACCACGCAGGGCGAAACCATCGAAGCGGCCATTGCCAATTTGAAAGAAGCCACAGCGCTCTACCTCGAAGAGTTTCCGCGCACAGTGGCCGGCCATCCGCTGGTAACGCTTTTCTCGCTGCCCGAACCGGTGCATGCCTAGATTCCCGCGCATTTCGGGCGCTGACGTGGTACGGGCTTTGCAACGATTGGGGTTCGAGAAAACCCGGCAGCGCGGCAGCCACGTGGTGATGCGCCAAGGCAGCAGGGGCTGCGTGGTCCCGCTGCATGATGAGTTGAAAACCGGCACGCTTGCGGGCGTGCTGCGGCAAGCCGAAGTATCGATAGAAGCACTTCTTGAACAACTTTGAAACCGGCCTCGGCAATTTTGGAAAGATGTCCCAATGACTTTTGGCCAATCTCGATTTGAATTCAGCGTCCGCCATTGGTTGTCGGCGCTGATGGTGGTGGTACTGGCGATGGCCCTTGCTGCTGCGGCCCCGATGGCACAGGCCCAAAGCGGCGTGCCCGCCGCCGGCGGTGCGGCTGAATACCGCCTGGGCTCGGGCGACGTGATCCGCATCAACGTCTACCAGAACCCCGACCTCACGCTGGAAACCCGCGTGACCGAAGCCGGCCTGGTCAGCTACCCGCTGCTGGGCAGCATCCGCCTGGGCGGCCTGAGCGTGACGGCCGCCGAGAAGCTGATCGCCGAGGGCTTGCGCAACGGCAACTTCGTCAAGCAGCCGCAGGTGACGCTGGTGGTGCTGCAGGTGCGAGGCAACCAGGCCAGCGTGCTGGGCCAGGTGAACCGCCCGGGCCGCTACCCGATCGAAGTGGCCGACATGCGCCTGACCGACCTGCTGGCCATGGCCGGCGGCACGGCCAGCAACGGTGCCGACCTGGTGGTGGTCACCGGCACCCGCAACAGCCAGCCGATGCGGCTGGAGGTGGATCTGCCCACCGTCTTTGCCGCTGGCGGCAAGGATAAAGATGTGGTGATCCTCAACGGCGACACCGTGTGGGTCGACCGCCAGCCCATCGTCTACATCTACGGCGAAGTGCAGCGCCCCGGCCCGATGCGGTTGGAGCGTGGCATGACGCTGATGCAAAGCCTGGCCACCGGCGGCGGCCTTACCCAACGCGGCACCGAAAAAGGCATCCGCGTGCACCGCAAGGGCAGCGACGGCAAGGTGCAGGTGATCACCCCCGTGATGGACGACCGCATGCAGGATGGCGACGTGGTCTACGTGCGCGAGAGTTTGTTCTGACTTGACGACCACCCCGCAGACCATGGAGGTGTGACATGCAAGCTATTCGGGAAGTGCACGATGTACTCGGCGGCATCATCACCATTCGTTTGCCGGCCGGCTTTTCCGCCCAGCGGGTGGAAGTCATCGTTCTGCCTGCGGACCCAGCGGCCGAAACCGCGCCTGGCCCGCTGCGGATTGCCAGACGCCGGCCGGCCCCGGAATTGGCGGGGACCGTCATTCGCGACGACTTGATCGAGCCTGCCATCAGCCCCGACGATTGGGATGCGCTGAAGTGATGCTGCTCGACACCCATGTCTGGGTACGTTGGCTTGCGCCTGCGGCCCGGCCGTTGCCAGGGCCTGTGCTGGCAGCCATCGATGCCGCAGACAGCTTGGCCGTTTCGGCGATCTCGTGCTGGGAGGTGGCCTACCTGCATAGGCGCGGGCGTATTGATCTGGGGATCAGCGTCGACCGCTGGCTCGATTTGGCGCTTGAGGGATCTGCGGTTGAGTGCATACCCATCACCCACCCGATCAGCGCCCGGGCTGCGTTGCTGAGCGACATTCACCGCGACCCCGCTGATCGTTTCATCATCGCGACTGCAGTGGCGGCCAGTTGCCCCTTGCTCACGCTCGACGAGTCGATTCGAAAATACCCTGAGCTCTCAGAGTTGCTGGCATGACCCTTCAATCCTGTCCCGCTCAGCACCAAACCGGCATCAGGCCGCATTGAATTTTTAGGGATGAATCACCCATGACCTTCGGACAGTTCCTGTCGATCCTGCGTGCCCGCAAATGGGCGGCGCTGCTGGTGTTTCTGCTGGTGGTGGCCACCACGGTGGCGGTCAGCCTGATGCTGCCCAAGCAGTACGACGCATCGGCCAGCGTGGTCATCGACGTCAAGCCCGATCCGGTGGCGGCGATGGCCTTTCCCAGCATGGCGCTGCCCAGCTTCATGGCCACCCAGGTCGACATCCTCACCAGCGACCGGGTGGCGCTGAAGGTCATCCGTGACCTCAAGCTGCTGGACAGCGCGCAACTGCGCGAGCAGTGGCAGACCGACGGCCAGGGCAAGGGCACGATCGAGCAGTGGTTGATCGGTTCGTTGAAGCGCAACCTCGACGTCAAGCCCTCGCGTGAGAGCAACGTCATCCAGATCGGCTACCGCTCGCCCGACCCACGCTTTGCCGCTGGCCTGGCCAATGCGTTTGCGCAGGCCTACATCGCCACCACGCTTGAGCTGCGGGTCGATCCGGCCAAGCAGTTCAGCGCCTTCTTCGTGGCGCAAAGCAAGGATGCGCGTGATGCGCTGGAGCGTGCGCAGGGCAAGCTGTCGGCCTTTCAGCGTGACAAGGGCATCATCGCCGCCGACGAGCGGCTGGATGTCGAGAACGCGCGGTTGGCCGAGCTGTCATCGCAGCTGGTGCAGATCCAGGCCATCTCGTCTGAATCGGGCAGCCGCCAGCAGCAGGCGCAGGGTGCCTCGGGCGACCGCATGCAAGAGGTGCTGAACAACCCGCTGATCGGTGGCCTGAAGGCCGACCTCACGCGCAACGAAGCCCGCCTGCAAGAGCTGAACAGCAAGTTTGGTGACAAGCACCCGCAGGTGATCGAGGCCAAGGCCAGCATTGCCGAGCTGCGCAGCCGCATCGACGGCGAGATCCGTCGGGTGACCGGTGGCGTCAGCGTCACCAACACCATCAACAAGCAGCGCGCGGCGCAGGTGCAGCGCGAGCTGAACGCCCAGCGCAGCAAGCTGCTGCAGATGAAGGCCGTGCGTGACCAGGGCCAGGTGATGGTGCGTGAAGTTGAGAACGCCCAGCGCGCCTACGACAGCGTGATGGCCCGCCTGAACCAGACGGCCATGGAAGCGCAAGCCAACCAGAGCTACGCCAACCTGCTGACATCGGCCCAGCCGCCGGCCGAGCATGCGTCACCCAAGATCGCGCTGAACACCGCGTTGGCCATCTTCCTGGGTGCCTTGCTGGCCGTGGGCGTGGCCCTGCTGTTGGAACTGAGCGACCGGCGTGTGCGCGCCCCCGAAGACGTCATCGCCGCGTTGGGCCTGCCGGTGCTGGGCGTGCTGCCCAAGCCCACGGCCAAGCGCTTTACCGCAGGGCGGCATGCCCTGCTGATGCAGCAACGCGTGATCGGGCTGCCCGCCCCCAACGCCACCAAGGGCGCCTGAGCAAACACCATGGCCAAGTTCAAAGATTCCAGCGCCAGCACTGACGCCAACACCACCGTGGTGCCCGAAGAAGGCCCCAACGTGGCCGATCGGTCCATCGGCTCGATCATTGCCGAGACCCGCCACCTCACCGCCGAGCAGGTTGAAAAGGTGCTGCGCCACCAGCGCGAAAAAGGCATCCGCTTCGGCGAGGCCGCCATCGCACTGGGTTATGCCAGCACCGACGACGTGCTGTTTGCGCTGAGCCAGCAGTTTCACTACCCCTATGCCGCTGAAGACCGGCGCAAGGCCAGCCCCGAGCTGGTGGCGCTGAACCAGCCCTTCGGCGTGCAGGCTGAATCATTCCGCGCCATCCGCAGCCAGATCATGATGCGGCTGTTCAACGAAGGGCAGGATCGCCGCGCCATCGCGGTGGTCAGCCCTGACGCCGGCGACGGCAAGACCTTCTTCAGCGCCAACCTGGCCGTCACCCTGGCCCAGCTGGGCGGCCGCACCCTGCTGGTGGACGCCGACATGCGCGGCCCGCGCCAGCACCAGGTGTTTGGCATCAGCAACGACGCCGGCCTGTCGGGCATCCTCAGCGGCCGTGCCGAGGCCAAGGTGATCCAGCAAGTGCCCGGTGTGCCCAGCCTGTTTGTCTTGCCCGTGGGCATCACCCCGCCCAACCCGCTTGAACTGGTTGAGCGCCCCGCCTTCGGCCTGCTGATCCGCGAGCTGCTGGCCAAGTTCGACCATGTGGTGGTCGACACCCCCGCCGCGCAATACGGCAGCGACAGCGCCGTGATTGCCGCGCGCTGCGGCGCCGCGCTGGTGGTGGCCCGCCAGGGCAAGAGCCAGGTGGTCAGCCTGCAGGATCTGGTGGCCAACCTGGCCGAAACACCTGCCAAGCTGGCGGGCGTCATCGTCAACGAGTTCTGACCGTGAGCGTCGCGCAGGAAAGTCGCGCTATCGCGGCGAGCAAGCCGCATGGGCCGGTTTGGCCTGATGGTGCGGATCGGTGGGTTCTCGCGCTGCTCATTGGCGGCTTTGCACTGCTGTACGGGCCAGCCTATGTTGATTTGTCCCAGACGGTCTGGGCCACCGATGAGCAGGGGCACGGCCCCATCATCCTCGTCGTGACCGCTTGGTTGCTCTACACCCGGCGGCACGAGTTGGCTGCGCTGCCGTCCAATCCGGTGCCTTGGCTGGGCTGGCCGTTGCTGATAGCGGCGCTGGTGCTTTACTCGTTCGGGCGGTCGCAGGACATCATCATGTTCGCGATCGGCTCGCAGATCGTGCTGCTGGTGGCCTTGCTGTTGTTGTTCCACGGCCAGCGCGGGTTGCGGCTGTTGTGGTTTCCGCTGTTCTTCCTGTTGTTCATGGTGCCGCTTCCCGAGGCCCTGGTGGCCTCGGTCACCGCGCCGTTGAAGTCAGCGGTTTCAGCCGTTGCAAGCAGCCTGCTCTACCAGATCGGCTACCCGGTGGGTCGTTCGGGCGTGATCATGACTGTCGGTCCGTACCAATTGCTGGTGGCCGATGCCTGCGCAGGCTTGAACAGCATGTTCACGCTGGAAGCGCTGGGCATGCTCTACATGAACCTCATGAAGTACACCAACCCCACACGCAATGTGATCTTGGCACTCTTGCTGGTGCCCACGGCGTTCGCGGCCAACATCGTGCGCGTGATGATCCTGGTTCTGGTGACCTATCACTTCGGGGACGAGGCCGGCCAAGGTTTCGTGCACGGCTTTGCCGGCATGGTCTTGTTCATGGTCGCATTGGCCTTGATGTTGGTGCTCGACAAGGTGCTCGGCCTCTTCCTTCCTGCACACAAGGCGGCAAAGTGAGTCTGCCGCGCATTCGAGCCTTGCTGGTTCTGTTGCTGTCGATCGCGGCAATCGCCGCTGCGCACTTCTGGCGCCCCACCGAGCACTTGTCGGACATGCGCGCCCGCATGGACCTCGAGACGGCCTTTCCCAAAGCGTTCGCGGGATGGCGGCTCGACGATCGCATGCCTGTGCAACTGGTGTCGCCCGATCAGCAAGCGCTGCTCAACAAGATCTACAACCAGACCCTGAGTCGGACGTACATCAACGCTGCCGGCGACCGGGTCATGCTGTCGGTTGCCTACGGTGGAGATCAGTCCGACGGCACACGAGCGCACCGGCCTGAAGTCTGTTATCCGGCTCAGGGCTTTCAAATGGTCAGGCAGCGTGAAGGCCTCATCGGTTTGCCTGATCAGCAACTGGCCGTGCGGCAGCTTGTAGCCCGGCAAGGTGGTCGTATCGAACCCATCTCGTATTGGGTCATCGTGGGCGAGCGCGTGGCCTTGAGTGGCACTCAGCAAAAGGTTGCGCAGCTGGGGTACAGCGTTCGAGGAATCATCCCCGATGGCATGTTGATTCGAGTCTCCACGATCGACCAAGATGCCACACGCGCATGGGGCACGCAGGCCGGTTTTGTCAGTGAACTCGCGGCCGCTGTCGCGCCCGATGTGCGGGCCCGGCTCTTTGGTGTGGGGGCATCTTGAGCTTTCACCGGCTGCCCATGGTTGCCCAGCCGTCGGCCGCATCGGCTGCGCTGCGTGCCATTGCACTGATGGTGGTGTTGGTGTTCGGCGCGCTGGTGGCTGGTGCCGGCGTCGCGTTGGTGGGTGTGCCCTTCACTGCGGTCGTCGCGGGTGTTGTGCTGGGTGGATTTGCCCTGTTCGTGCCGCTCACATGGCTGCTTTGGTTGATGTTCGGCCTGACGTTCGTGGTGGTCGGGGCTGCCCAGTATTTCGGTGGGGTCAGCAAAGGTTTCTGGGCGCCGTATCTGTTGGGCGCGCTGTTGATGCTGCGCGTGCCGATGGAGCGTTACCGTGCCAGCACGGGTGCTTCCAGTGTGGAGCGACGCCCAGCTCTGCCCATGGACGCAGGCCTGTTCTCCGCCATGGTCGCCTTGTTCTTCATCATTGCCTTGGCGTCCACGCTGTTCAACCTGTCGCCCTGGCTTCAGGTGTTTGTCAGCGCCAAGGAATACCTGTTCCTGTGGTCGATCTGCTTTCTGGTGGCCGCCGGCCATGCCGGCGCCGGGTTCGAGCGTCGCATCTGGCTGGCCCTTCTTTGGCTGGCGCCACTCCAGGTGCCCGTGGTGCTCTACCAGCGCTTCGTGGTTGCCGTCAGCCGTCAGGGGTCGTCGGCCTGGGATGCCGTGGTCGGCCTGTTCGGCGGTGACCCCGAGGGCGGTGGCGCCAGTGCCGCCATGGCGTTCTTCGTCATGTTCTGCGCGTTGCTGGCCCTGTCGCTGTGGCGCTCGCGTCAACTGCGCCTGCGCTATGTGGTGGCCGTGGTGCTCAGCGCGCTGGTGTGCATCGCACTGGCTGAAGTGAAGGCGGTGATCCTGTTGTTGCCGCTGGGCATTGCAGTTCTGTTTCGCCGTGAGTTGCTGCGCCGCCCCTTCCAGGCCCTGGCCTTTGTGGTGGGTGCCGTGGTGCTTTCGGTGGGCCTGATCGTGGCCTACCAGGCACAGTTTGCAAGCGCTCGTTCGACTGCTGGGCATTCGGTGGAGGCTTACGCGCAGTTGATGTTTGAGCGCGCAGCAGACAGTGATTCCTACCAGCGTGATCGCGCCAGAATGAACCGCACCACAGCTTTCGTCTACTGGTGGCAGAACCATCAGGTGAGTGACCCCGTGCGGTTCTTCCTGGGTGATGGCATCGGTGCCACTCGGGTCGGCAGTCTGGCTGTGGGTGATACCGCACGCCGCCATCCCTATCGGCTGAACACCACAACGGCTTCCCAGTTGCTGTGGGAAACCGGCCTGCTGGGCCTGGCCGCTGCGGCCGGTCTGCTGCTGGCAGGCATGCGCATGGCCGGCCTTGCTTCGCGCGATTCTGCTTTGACGGCCTACCAGCGCGCCGTGGCGGCGGCCGCGCAGCCCATGCTCTTGATCACGCTGGTCGGCGTGGCCTACAACACCGACTTCATCGGTACCCCTCCGGCGCAGTTGTTGGCCATGCTGCTGCTCGGCTACCTCTATCGCCTTCGGCGGCTGGGCGGGCAACAGGCTGCGCATGCATTGCATGGCAAACCCTGACCAATCGGGTTCGTCGCTGAGCATCGCGATCAAGTGCTTCAATGAAGAACACAAGATCGCCGCCGCGATCGAGTCAGCACTTGCAGCAGGCCGCGAAACCGGCTTGCCGTTCGAGGTGGTGCTGGCCGATTCATGCTCCACCGACCGCACCGTCGACATAGCACGTCGCTACCCCGTGCGCGTGGTGCAACTGGCGCAGGCGCAAGACCGCGGCTGCGGTGCCGGCACCGAGCTGGCCTACGCCCACAGCCGGGGTGATCTGGTCTTCCTGATGGACGGTGACATGCAGTTGATCCCTGGCTTCCTGCCGGCGGCCGTGGCCCACCTGCAAAGCCATCCTGAACTGGGGGGTGTGGCAGGCCTGCTCAGTGACGAACGAATGCGCAACGCCTTTGACCGCCTGCGCCGCAACAACCGGCCATCAGCCACGCCCGGTGTT
>MESD01000151.1:23561-25589 GCA_001770815.1 Burkholderiales bacterium RIFCSPHIGHO2_12_FULL_69_20 | reverse complement strand
GTTCCAGCTGTACCGGCAGCACGACCGCGGCTTCACGCGCGAGCTGGTGCAACGCGCCGAGGCCGCCGGCTTCGAAGCGCTGGTGCTGACGGTGGATGCGCCCACCCACGGCGCACGCGACCGCGAGCGCCGCGCCGGCTTTGCGCTGCCGGCGGGCATGGCCGTCAACCTGGCCGGCCTGCCGCCGCCCCCGGCACGCCAGTTGCAGCAGGGCCAAAGCGCGCTGTTCGACGATCTGCTGCACCACGCCGCCACCTGGGACGACGTGGCCTGGCTGCAGGCCCGCACCCGGCTGCCGCTGCTGCTCAAGGGCGTGCTGCATGCCGACGATGCGCGCCAGGCCGCCGCGCTGGGCGTGGCCGGCCTGATCGTCAGCAACCACGGCGGGCGCACGCTGGACACCGCACCCGCCACCGCCGACGCGCTGCCGCGCATCGCCGAGGCGCTGGCCGCACCACCCGGCGGCAACCCGGCGCTGCTGGTCGACGGCGGCATCCGCCGTGGCACCGACGTGCTCAAGGCGCTGGCGCTGGGCGCGCAGGCGGTGCTGATCGGCCGGCCGGCGGTGCAGGCGCTGGCCGCGTCCGGCGCGCCCGGCGTGGCGCTGGCAATCCGGCTGCTGCGCGACGAACTGGAGATCGCCATGGCCCTGACCGGCTGCGCCACGCTGGCCGACATAGTCCCCGGCGTGATGTGGGCGGCGTGAGGTGGGCGGCGTGAGGTCACCCGGGCTGCTGCCCAGGGCAACCCACCCGGCGATACCCCGGTGGGCAAGCAGCGTTTATCATCCAGGCATGACTCCTGTGCATGACGTGGCGCGTATCCGCCTGGACAACGCGATGCGGCTGTTCGATGAATTCGTGCAGGCCGCCGTCAAGCATCCCGACGCCGCCGCGCTGCGCGGGCTGGAACGGCGCTTTGCCGAGCGGCTGCAGATCCAGCCCAGCTACTGGAGCCAGATCAAGGGCCGCTCGCGCCAGATCGGCGAACGGCTGGCACGCCAGTTCGAGCAGCTGTGCCGCAAGCCGGTGGGCTGGATGGACCTGCCGCACGACGGCCCGGCCGCCGCCGACGCGACGCCGACCGCCCCGGCACCCCAGCCCGGCGCGCCGGCGCCCTCACCCAGCCAGCCGCAGGACGACGACGAGCGCTTCATCGTCGGCCTGGTGCTCACCTACTACCGCCGCCATCCGCAGCGCGCCCGCACCCGGCTGCTCGATCTGCTGGGCGAGGTGCTGACGCCGCCGACGGCCGAGCCGCCGCGCGCCGCGCCCGCGCCAGCCGCCGCACGCAGCGGCGCCAAGGCCCCGCCCGCACCAACCCCGGTGGCCGACGACCGGGCGCTGTGGTCGCGCATCCAGACCGGCGTGGCGCCGCTCAAGCCCAAACGCTGAGATCCTCGCAGCGCCCGATTCAGGACAAACCCTGAGTCTGTATCAAAACCCTTGCGCAAGATAAATTATTGTTTATCATGAGCGCAAGTTTCGGTGGTAACCACCACCGCGACGACACCCCCGCCGATCCACCCCTTGCCGCAAAGCCCGACTTGTCCATGTTCGTTCCGGCCCTGATTCCTCACCGCACGCATCGCCGGCTGTCCGCCGCCCGCGTGGGGGTGTCGCAGTGCCAGGCCCACGCACCGGTGGGCACGAACCGTCAAGCCGCGCCGATTTGCAACGCCGCCGCGCCTGCCGGCGCCGCCGTGGACTAGAGCCGCTTCCCCGCGCCTCAGCCCACCCGGCCCGGAAACGCTGCAGCGTCCGGGCCGTTTGTCTTTTCAGCCGCCGTCTTGTTTCACAGGGCACCGCCGTGTGCCGAGGAGACCCCCATGAAGTTCACCGTCATCGCCCCCAAGCCCCGCAACCCGATGGTGGCCGCCGCCCATCGCCGCGCCGCCGGCGCGCACCGCCGATCCGCCAGCGGCCAGCGCCAACGCGCCGCGCTGTCGCTGCGCCGCGAGTTGCAGCACGAACGACATCCCCAGACCTGAAACCACCGGCGCCGGCCCCCCACCAAATGGCAGGGCAG
>MESD01000151.1:0-23541 GCA_001770815.1 Burkholderiales bacterium RIFCSPHIGHO2_12_FULL_69_20 | reverse complement strand
GCCCAGCGGCAGCCCCGTGCGGCAGTTGGCCGCCGCCACCTTGCGCCAGGCCAGCCGCACGCTGGCCCGCCTGGCCCGGCAACTGGCCGTGCGCCGGCGCGGCAGCAGCGCACGGCGTGCGGTCGAGCTGGAGTTCTACGCCGAAGCCGGCGCGCCCGAAGGCGCGCTCTACCTCGACGGTGAACTGGTGGGCTATCTGCCCGGTGTCACGCGGCTTTGACCCCGCATGGCGTCGTGATCGCCCTCAAGCCGGCGCCTGGCTTGCCGAAACTGCAGACACGTCCTGTCGCATGAGGTAAGCCATGGCCCCGGCCGAACACAGCAATGCCGACGGCCCCGCATCCACCGGGGCCTCGTTCATCACCATGCCGCTGCGCGACGTGGACGGCTGGGTCGCCGCCTTCGACCGGCGCGAGATCCCGGTGCTGGCGGCCACTGCCGACGCGCTGGAAGACCTGCGCAGCAACGAGGACGCGGTCGACGCCCACCTGCTGGCCGAGACCATGGCCGCCGATCCGTTGATGACGCTGAAGCTGCTGCGCCACGTGGCGGCACTGCGGCGCGGGCGCGACCAAGCCGACGCCGAGACCGCCACCGAGGCGCTGGTGATGCTGGGCATCACCCCCTTCTTCCGCGACTTCGGCCCGCAACCCACCGTCGAACAGGCGCTGGCCGTGCAGAGCGAGGCGCTGCTGGGCCTGCGCCAGGTGCTGCGCCGCGCCCACCGCGCGGCACGCTTTGCGCTGGCCTTTGCGGTGCACCGGCATGACCACGATGCCACGCTGATCCACGAGGCCGCGCTGCTGCACGACTTTGCCGAACTGCTGCTGTGGGCCCACGCCCCGGCGCTGGCGCTGGCCATTGCGCGCTGGCAGCGCACCCAACCCGGCCTGCGCTCGTCCGAAGCCCAGCGCACGCTGCTCAACGTGACGCTGGCCGATCTGCAGCAGGCGTTGATGAAGGCCTGGTGCCTGCCGGCGCTGCTGGTGCAGATCGCCGACGACCATGCCAGCCACCTGGCCCAGGTGCGCAACGTGCAGTTGGCGATGCGCGTGGCCCGCCACAGCAGCCGCGGCTGGGACAACCCCGCCCTGCCCGACGACATCGACGCGATCGCCGATCTGCTGAACATGGGCACCACGCCCACGCTGCACCTGCTGCACGACGTGGATCACTGACGCGCGTCCGGCCGCGCCACGTCGATCTGCAGCCAGCGGCAGGCCTCGTCCCACACCGCCGGGTGCTGCACCATCGCCACATGCGCCACCGCCGGCAGGTGGTGGTTGTCGGCACCGGCCAGCGTGGCGGTGGTGGCCGGGAACACGATGTTGTCGGCATGGCCGAAGAAGCAGGTGAAGCGCGCATGGCGCGCGGCTGATTCACCGGCGGCCAGCTGGGCCAGCCAGCGGTGGCCCGGCCGCATCTGCCGCGCATTGAGCGAGTGGCCGAAGCGGGCCATCCAGGTGCCACGGTGCGGCGAGGCAATCGTCAGCACCCGCAGCACGCGGGCATCGGCCGCTGCCGCATCGGGCTGCGCGGCCAGCCAGGCGCGCACCGCCAGGCCGCCCATGCTGTGCGCCACCACCAGCGGCGGCCGGCCGGTCTGGCGGGTCAGTGCGGCCACCGCAGCCTCGATCGCCGGTACCCAGTCATCGATGCGGCCGAAAGCGGGCTCCAGCGTCAGCGCCCGATAAGGCACGCCGTGGTGCCGCAGCCGCCGCAACCACGGCAGCCAGACCCCGCGGTTGCAGAAATAACCATGCACCAGCAGCACGCCGCTGCGCTCCGGCGGGCCCGGCGGGACCGGCGCATCGGGCAGGCGCCCGGCGAAGAACGGCTGTTGCCAGTTGAACACCCGCCACGAGGCCAGCACCTCGCCGAACCAGGCCCGCACCAGCGCAGTGGCGCCGGCGCGCGGCGCTGCCGCATCGCGGCCGAAGGCGGCCAGCAGCACGAACTCCAGCCCCAGCACCGGCGCCTGCGGCAGCAGGGCCAGCGCCACACCGGCGGTCATCGCAAACGGCCCCAGCCCGGCCTCGTGGCACCAGGCCAGCCAGAGCAGCGCCAAGACCACCGAGGTGGCGACCATCAGCTGTTGCAAGCGGGCCAGCATCGGGGCAGTCTCGCACCAAAGCCTGGTGCGCCGGCGGCGCAAGAACAACGTGACATGCGGGTGTGACACCTGTCGCAGGGTGACAGCCGCCGGCCCGCGGGGCAACCCGCAGCGCGGCCCACGCCGCCCCGGGGACGAGTGCGCATCAGCGACGCACTGGCACGGCCCTTGCCCCTCACAGGGCATGACAGGCTCATCGTCACACCCGCTGCTCGGCGTCATTGCCAATCCGGTGTCGGCGCGCGACATCCGCCGCATCGTCGCCAACGCCGGCAATCTGCAGATCACCGACCGCGTCAACATCGTGTTGCGCGTGCTGCAGGCCGCGCGTGCGGCCGGCGTGGCGCGGGCGCTGCTGATGCCCGATCGCGGCGGCATCCGCGCGCTGCTGGAGCGCCACCTGCGACGCGGCGACGACAGCCTGCCCGCTGTCGAATGGCTGGGTTTCGAGCCCAGCTCCAGCGTGGAAGACAGCTTCACCGCCACGCGCCGCCTGCAAGCCGCCGGTGCGGCGGCAATCGTGGTGCTGGGCGGCGACGGCACGCACCGCGCGGTGGTCAGGGAGCTGGTGCGCGAGCCACGGTCCAACGGCGCGGCGCTGCCGATCGCCGGGCTGTCCACCGGCACCAACAACGCCTTTCCGGAGATGCGCGAGCCCACCATCACCGGGCTGGCAGCCGGCCTGTTTGCCGCCGGCCGCATCGGCGCGGGCGAGGCGCTGGCGCCCAACAAGCTGCTGGAGGTGCTGATCCACCCCCGCGACGGCGGCGCGGTGCGGCGCGACATCGCCATCGTCGACGTCGTGATCACGCACGACCGCAGCGTGGGTGCGCGCGCACTGTGGAAGACCGGCTCGCTGGCCGCCGCCTACCTGGCCTTTGCCGAGCCCGAGGCCATCGGCCTGTCGTCGATCGGCGGGCTGCTGCAGCCGGTGGGCCGGCGCGAGCGTGGCGGCCTGGCCGTGCAACTGGCCGCCGACCCGCTGCACACGCTGCTGACGCTGCATGCGCCCATTGCGCCGGGCCTGGTGCTGCCGGTGCCGGTGGCCAACTGGCAGCGCCTGGCCGCCGACGAGCCGGTGACCGTGCTGCAGCGCGCCGGCACCGTGGCGCTGGACGGCGAGCGCGAGCTGGCCTTCGAGACCGGCGACCGCGTCACCGTGACGCTGCGCGAAGACGCGTTCTTCACCATCGACGTGGCGCGCTGCATGGCAGCGGCCGCGCGCGATGGCCTGCTGCGCAGCCCGTCCCCGGGCGCCGCGGCGCAGGCCCCTGTTCCCCCCCGCTGACACCACCAGGAGACCCACGATGGCAGACAACCCCTTCCCGCAGTCGCGCGACCAGCTGCTGCAGGCCTACCGCACGATGCGCACGATCCGCGAGTTTGAGGAGCGGCTGCACATCGATTTCGGCCGCGGTGACATCCCCGGCTTCGTGCACCTGTACGCCGGCGAAGAGGCCGCGGCCGCCGGGATCATGATGCACCTCGGTTCCGGCGACCGCATCGCCAGCACCCACCGCGGCCACGGCCACTGCATCGCCAAGGGGGTGGACCCGCTGGCGATGATGAAAGAGATCTACGGCAAGAAAGGCGGCAGCTGCGAGGGCAAGGGCGGCTCGATGCACATCGCCGATCTGGGCAAGGGCATGATGGGCGCCAACGGCATCCTGGGTGCCGGCGCACCGCTGGTATGCGGCGCGGCGCTGGCGGCCAAGTTCCGCGCCCAGGCCGGCCAGCCCAGCGACGTGGCGATCAGCTTCGTGGGCGACGGCGCCAGCAACCAGGGCACCTTCCTCGAAAGCCTGAACCTGGCCGCGGTGTGGAACCTGCCGGCGATCTTCGTTGTCGAGAACAACGGCTACGCCGAGAGCACCAGCCGCGACTACGGCACGGCAGTGGACAGCTACGTCGACCGCGCCGCCGGCTTCGGCCTGCCCGGCGTGACGGTGGACGGCACCGACTTCTTCGCGGTGCACGAGGCGGCCGGCGAGATCATCGCCCGCGCGCGCAAAGGCGGCGGCCCGGCGATGCTGGAATGCAAGATGGTGCGCTTCCACGGCCACTTCGAGGGCGACGCGCAGACCTACCGCGCGCCCGGCGAACTCGACGACATCCGCAGCCACCACGACTGCCTGAAGAAGTTTGCCGCCGCCGTCACCGCGGCCGGCGTGCTCAGCGCGGCCGAGCTGCAGGCCATCGACCACGAGGTGCTGGGCCTGATCGAGCGCGCGGTGGTCGAGGCCAAGGCCGCGCCGCAGCCCACGCAGGCCGACCTGCTGACCGATGTCTACGTGAATTACTGAGCCCCGAGGAGACCACACCATGGCACGCAAGATCAGCATGAAACAGGCCATCAACGAGGCGATCGACCAGGAGATGGCGCGCGACCCCTCGGTGATCATGATGGGCGAGGACATCGTCGGCGGCGCCGGCGGTGACGGCGAGCGCGACGCCTGGGGCGGTGTGCTCGGCGTCACCAAGGGCCTGTACGCCAAGCACGGCGACCGGCTGCTGGACACACCGCTGTCCGAATCGGCGTACGTGGGTGCGGCCGTCGGCGCCGCTGCCTGCGGCATGCGCCCGATCGCCGAACTGATGTTCGTCGACTTCATGGGCGTGTGCTTCGACCAGATCTACAACCAGGCCGCCAAGTTCAGGTACATGTTCGGCGGCAAGGCCGAAACACCGGTGGTCATCCGCGCGATGTGCGGCGCGGGCTTC
Organism: Burkholderiales bacterium RIFCSPHIGHO2_12_FULL_69_20; assembly: GCA_001770815.1. GTDB lineage: Bacteria > Pseudomonadota > Gammaproteobacteria > Burkholderiales > Burkholderiaceae_C > Pseudaquabacterium. Next base: position 18,707 of record MESD01000151.1, on the reverse strand, counting down.
CGCGCTGCAGCCCAGCACAGCCAGATGCTGACGCCGCTGTTCACCCACATCCCGGGGCTGAAGGTGGTGTGCCCCAGCACGCCCTACGACACCAAGGGCCTGCTGATCCAGAGCATCCGCGACAACGATCCGGTGATCTTCCTGGAGCACAAGAACCTCTACGGCTTCGAGGGCGAGGTGCCCGAGGCCAGTTACGCCATCCCCTTCGGCGAGGCCAACGTGGTGCGCGAGGGTAAGCACGCCACCGTGGTCACCTACGGGTTGATGGTGCACCGCGCGCTGGACGCGGCCGCCGCGCTGGCCAAGGACGGCGTGGAACTGGAGGTGATCGACCTGCGCACGCTCAGCCCGCTGGACCTGGACACCGTGCTCGAGAGCGTCGAGAAGACCGGCCACCTGGTCTGCGTCGACGAGGCCCACCCGCGCTGCAACATCGCCTGCGACATCTCGGCCCAGGTGGTGCAGCAAGCCTTCGGCGCGCTGAAGGGGCCGATCGAGATGGTGAGCGCGCCGCACACGCCGGTGCCGTTCTCGCCGGTGCTGGAGGACCTGTACATCCCCAGTGCCGCGCAGATCGTGGCGGCCGTCAGGCGCAGCCTGGCCGGGGGCCGGCAGTGATGGCTGAGCACGGCATCACCCCCATCGTCATGCCCAAGTGGGGGCTGGAGATGCGCGAAGGCACGGTCGCCGACTGGCTGGTCGACGAGGGCGCGCGCATCTCGGTGGGCCAGCCCATCCTCGACGTGGAGACCGACAAGATCTCCAACGCCGTGGAGGCGCCCGACCCGGGGCTGCTGCGCCGCCGCGTGGCCCAGGCCGGCGAGACGCTGCCGGTGAAGGCGCTGCTGGGGGTGATGGCCGAGCCCGAGGTCAGCGACGCCGATCTGGACGCTTACATCGCCGCTTATGAAGTGCCGGCCGCAGCCGACGGCGACGACGCGGCGCCGCTCTACATCTGGACCACGGTGGACGGCCTCAAGGTGCGCCACGCCCGGCGCGGGCCTGACACCGGCGTGCCGGTGCTGTTCATCCACGGCTTCGGCGGCGACCTGGGCAACTGGCTGTTCAACCTGGACGCCATCGCCGAGGTGGCCCCGGTGATCGCACTCGACCTGCCCGGCCACGGCCAGTCCGACCCGCGCCTGCCCGGCACCACGCTGACCGATCTGGCCAGCTTCGTGGCCCGCTTCCTCGATGCCATCGACGTGCCGCGCGTGCATGTGGTGGGCCACTCGATGGGCGGCGCCATCGCCGCGCAACTGGCGCTGGCACAGCCCGCGCGGGTGGCCTCGCTGGCCTTGGTCGGCAGCGCCGGGCTGGGCAGCGAGATCAACAGCGGCTACATCGACGGCTTTGTCACGGCCACCTCGCGGCGCGATCTCAAGCCCGTGGTCGAGCAATTGTTCGACAACCCCGCGCTGGTGACGCGCCAGCTGGTCGACGAGCTGCTGAAGTACAAGCGGCTCGACGGCGTGCCCGAGTTGCTGGGCGCGCTGTCGCGCACCTTGTTCACGGGCGGCCGCCAGGCCGCGCAACCCGCGCTGGCGCTCGAGGGCCTGGGCCTGCCGGTGGCCGTGGTGTGGGGCGCGTCCGACCGCATCATCCCCGCCAGCCACGCCGCCAACGCCCCGCCCGGCGCCCGGGTGGCCGTGCTGCCGGGCGCCGGCCACATGGTGATGATGGAGAAGGCCTCCGACTTCAACGCCTTGCTGCGTGGCCACCTCGCTGAAAGCTGAGGCGGCGCTGCCGACCTTCGGCTTCGTCACCATGCACCGCCAGCCGCTGGCCGACGGCGTGGCGCACGAGGCCGACTGGCTGGCCGCCAGCGCCGCGCTCGGCCAGGCCAGCGCCCATCTGTGGACGGCGCCCTCGGGCATCGTCGTGCCCCGCCGCTACACCTGGCTGCCCGGCTGGGCCGCCGCGGCGGCCGATCGCCGGCACGGCGAAGTGCAGGTGCGGGCCTCGGGCGGTGGCCTGGTGCCGCAGGGCCCCGGCGTGTGGAACCTGAGCCTGGCCTGGCCGGCACCGGCGGCCGTGCCCACCGACACCGACGCCCTCTACCGCGGCCTGTGTTCAGCGCTGGCCGCGACGCTGGCCCGGCTGGGTGTGGCCGCGTCGCCGCAGCCGGTGGTCAGCTCGTTTTGCGACGGCCGCTTCAACCTGGCGGTGCGGGGGCGCAAGCTGGTGGGCACGGCGCAAGCCTGGCGCCGCGTGGCGGGCGTGCCGATGGTGCTGGCGCATGCGGTCATCGTGGTCAGCGCCGATCCGGCAGCCCTGACCGCACGCGCCAACGCCTTCGAGCAGGCGCTGGGCACGGCGACCCGCTACCGGGCCGAGGCGCTGACCAGCGTGGCGGCCTGCATCCACCCAGCCGGCGCACCGCCAGCCGCCCCAGCCGACACCGAGGCCCGCGTGCTCACCGCGCTGGCCGAACAACTTGCCCGCGTCGTCCCGCCGCGGGTTCATCACACCCAGGAGATCGAACATGGTGCTGCTTGAATTTGCGATGGCCCCCGGTGGCAAGGGCGAGAGCGTGAGCGAGTACGTCGCCCGCATCCTCGACATCATCGACCGCTCGGGCGTGCCCTACCAGCTCACACCGATGGGCACCATCCTCGAGGGCGACTGGGACGCCGTGATGGGCGTGGTCGGCGCCTGCTTCAAGGCGCTGCAGCCCGACTGCAGCCGCATCGGCCTGAACCTGAAGGTGGACTACCGCGCCGGCCCGGCCGGGCGGCTGAAAAGCAAGACCGCCAAGGTCGAGGAACGCCTGGGCCGCAAGCTGGCGACCTGAACTGCCGGCCGTGCGCGGCCGGGCCGCAGGTGTACATTGAGTCGCTTCGAGTGCTGCGACAGCGGCCCCGCACGACCAGCGCGAAGGAGACCGCAATGGACCGGCGACAGCGTGACCACGTGCAGGCCGTGATGCGGCTGGCCGGCAACCACCCGGCGCCCGCCGGCATCACCACGCCCGACCCGCTCATCCTCGACAGCTGGTCGCGCTGCGTGCACCAGCACGGCCTCGACCCGGCGCGCCTGCAAGAGGCGGTGATCCTGCCGAACCAGCGTGTGCGTGAGCACCAGGAGCGGATCGAGGAGTTCCTGCGCATCGCGCGACATGGCCTGGAGGCGATGTACCAGCAGGTGGCCGGCATGGGCTACTGCGTGCTGCTGACCGACGCCCGCGGCATCACCGTCGACTTCATCGGCGACCTGCAACTCGACACCACCCTGCGCCGCGCCGGGCTGTACCTGGGCAGCGACTGGAGCGAACACCATGCCGGCACCTGCGGCGTGGGCACCGCCATCGCCACCGGCCAGGCGCTGACGGTGCACCAGGGCGACCACTTCGACGCCACCCACATCCCGCTGACCTGCACCGCTGCACCGCTGTACGACCCGCTGGGCCGGCTGAACGCCATCCTCGACATCAGCGCCCTCACCTCGCCGCAGGCCAAGAGCGGCCAGCACCTGGCCCTGCAGCTGGTCAAGGTGTACGCGCAGCGGGTGGAGAACGCCAACTTCCTGTGCTGCTTTCGCAGCGACTGGGTGCTCAAGCTGCACCCCAGCCCCGAGTTCGTGGAGATCAGCCCTGACCACCTGGTGGCGCTGGACGATGCCGGACGCATCGTCGGCCACAACCGTGCCGCCCAGCTGATGCTGGAGGGCGAACACGGCAGCACCGTGCTGGGCCTGCCGTTCGAGCAGCTGTTCAATGCCCGGCTCGCCGACCTGGGCCGCTTTCTGCGCGCCATGCCGGGCGACCGGCGTGCCGTCACCCTGGCGCGCAGCGGCCGTGTGCTGTTCCTGCATGCCGTGCCGCCGCCCAGCCGCTGGCACCAGGCCAGCGCCCAGGCCGCCGCCGATCCGGCCGTGCCGCCGGCGCTGGCGCGGCTGTCGGGCGGCGACCCGCTGCTCGACCGGCAGATCCAGCGCGCCGCGCGCCTGGTCGACACGCCGGTGAGCGTGCTGCTCACCGGCGAGACCGGCAGCGGCAAGGAGTACTTTGCCAAGGCGCTGCACGAGGCCGGCCAGCGCCGCGGCAAACCCTTCGTGGCGGTGAACTGCGCGGCCATCCCCGAAACACTGATCGAGAGCGAGTTGTTCGGCCACCTGCCCGGCAGCTTCAGCGGTGCGCTGCTCAAAGGCAAGACCGGCCTGATCCAGGAGGCCGACGGCGGCACGTTGTTCCTCGACGAGATCGGCGACATGCCGCTGGCGCTGCAGGCGCGGCTGCTGCGCGTGCTGGCCGAGCGCGAAGTGCTGCCCATCGGCGCCACCCGCGCGCTGAAGGTGGATGTGCGCGTGATCGCCGCCACCCATGCCGATCTGCCCGCCGTGGTGCGCGCGGGGCGCTTTCGCGACGACCTGTACTACCGCCTGGCCGGGGCCCACCTGGTGCTGCCGCCACTGCGCCAGCGGCGCGACCTGCCCTGGCTGGTGCACAAGCTGCTGCGCGAAGCCGGGCGCCGGGTGCAACTGGGCCCCGACGCCGAGCCCTGGCTGCGTGCGCACCTGTGGCCCGGCAACCTGCGCGAGCTGAAGAACGTGATCGACTACGCCAGCGCCATGGTCGGCGACGGCGGCGTGATCGGCGTGGCCGACCTGCCCGATGCGCTGCTGAGCGCGGCCGCCCAGGCCGTGCCGGCCGATGGCCAGGCGCCAGACAGCGCCGGCTTGCCGCCCGAGGCGCGGCTGCTGCTGCAGTACCTGCGCGCGGCCCGCTGGAACATCAGCGCCGTCGCCCATCAGCTGGGCGTGGCACGCATGACGGTCTACCGCCGCATGAAGCGCTGGGGCATCCGCGAGCCCGAGCGGCGCTGACGCCGGCGGCGCGCATCGCAGCTGGCCCGCTCGCACTAGACGCGCCCGCCTACCCGGCGCCGCACCAGCGGCTGCCGGCGCGGTTACGCTGCTGGCATGAGCCATCCGCATGCTGACCGGATCATCGAGCACCTGGGCACCGTGGCCCGCCTGCGCGCCTTGCGCGAGGCCGATCCGGCGCTGGGCCAGCGTGTGCGCGCGCTCAAGTCCTACCAGGCCGCCCGCTTCCAGCGCACCTATGCCGATCTGCTGGACAGCCCGCGCTACCGCGGCGCGGCGCGCTTCTTCCTCGACGAGTTGTATGGCCCGCAGGAATTTGCCGCGCGCGATGCCCAGTTCGGCCGCATCGTGCCAGGGCTGGTGCGGCTGTTTCCGGAAGAGCTGATCGGCACGGTCGAGATGCTGGGCCAGCTGCATGCGCTGTCCGAGGCGCTGGACGATGCCGCCGCGCGCCACCTGCCCGGCCTGCCGCCCGATGCGTCCGGCTACGTGCGCGCCTGGCAGGGCGCTGGCCGCGAGCCGGCGCGCGAGCAGCAGATCGCGCTGACGCTGGCGATCGGCGCTGCGCTCGACCGCTACACCCGCAACCGGCTGATGCGCTCCACCCTCAAGCTGATGCGCAAGCCGGCCCATGCCGCGGGCCTGGGTGATCTGCAGAAGTTCCTGGAAGCCGGCTTCGACGCCTTTGGCGCGATGAAGGGTGCGGGCGACTTCCTGGCCTGCGTGGGCCAGCGCGAGCGGGCCTTGGCGGCGGCGTTGTTCGCGCCCGGCGCAGTGCCCGCAGCCGCCCTGCCCGCCGCCGAGCGGCCCGAGGCGCTGGCCCAGCTGCCCTGATCCGGCCGTCACCGGCGGGCTGTGCTTGAATCGCCGGCCAGACCGACAGCCGCCCATGACCCCTACCACCGCGCCCGCCATCCGACCTGATATCGCCACCACGCTGCAAACACTGAACGCCCAGTGGCTGGTGCGTGGCTGGTTGTCGGCCAACAACATCGTATTCACCGGCGCCCCGCAAGGCGCCAGCGTGGTCGACACCGGCTACGTCAGCCATGCGCCGCAGACCCTGGCGCTGATCGAGCAGGCACTGGGCAGCGTGCCGCTGGCCGAGGTGGTCAACACCCACCTGCACAGCGACCACTGCGGCGGCAATGCCGCACTGGCACGGCGCTGGCCGGGGCTGCGCATCAGCGTGCCGGCGGCCTCGCGCAGCAAGCTGCAGCCCTGGGACGAAGACCGGCTCAGCTACCGCGAGACCGGCCAGCGCTGCGAGCCGTTCACGCCGCAGGGCTTCATCGACGATGGCGACACGCTGATGCTGGGCGGGCGGCCCTGGCAGGTGCATGCCGCGCCCGGCCACGACCCCGACGCCGTGCTGCTGTTCGAGCCCCAGACCGCCACGCTGATCAGCGGCGACGCGCTGTGGGAGAACCGGCTGGCGATCATCTTCCCCGAGCTGTCGGGCGACCCCGGCTTCGACGCCGCCCACGACGCGCTCGCCCGCATCGAGCGCCTGCAACCCCGCCTGGTGCTGCCCGGCCATGGCCAGGCCTTCACCGAGGTGGCGTCAGCGCTGGCTGCGTCGCGCCAGCGCCTGCGCGCCTTTGCCGCCGCACCGATCAAGCACCGGGTGCATGCGGCGCGGGCGCTGGTGGTCTATCACATGCTGGAGCACCGCGCGCGACCGCGCCAGGCGCTGATTGACTGGATGGCACGCACGCCGATCTTCCTGAAGTCGCTGCAGTGCGAAAACGATGCACCGCGTGCGCTGGCGCAGTCGGTCGAGATCGTGGACCGCCTGGTGACCGACGGCGTGCTGGCGCTGCAGACCGTGGGCGATGAACTGCGGGTGGTGCTGACCGCCGGCGATTGAGCCGGCCCACGCGGGCCGGCGCGCCAGTTCAGCGGGTGGGCAGGCCGTTGCCGTCGGTGGGTGTGTCGGGCAACGCACCATCATCGGGCTGCATCACCAGACCCGGCTGCGCCATCTGCCCCGGTATCGGCACCGGCCCCGGCAAGGCGCCCGGTGGCGGCGGCAGGCGCAGCATCACCCCGGACTGGCCGGCCTGCGGCAAGCCGGGCAGTGCGCTCATGGCCGACTCGCCCGGCCGGCCACGCGAGGCCTCGGCCACCGGCGGCAGCGCCAGCGTGATGCCGGGCGTGCCGCGCATCGCGCCCAGTTCCACCTGGCGGTGGCCCACGGTCAGCACACGCAGGCCCGGCTCGATCTCGCGGCCGACGGCCACGGCGCGCGCCGGTTTGCCGTCCACCGAGATCAAGGCCAGCCCGCTGGCCTGGCCGGCGCGTGGCGCCACCACACCCAGCAGCCGGAAACGGCTGTCGACCACCACCGGCGCGGCCTCGGCCACCGGCTGCAGCGGCGGCGTGCCCAGCAACCGCGCCAGGCTGGCGCCGGACGGCGCCGCGGCCATGGCCACGACGGCGTTCCCGGGCACCGGCGTGGCGCGGGTGAAGAGCCGCAGCCCCCAGTACGCCGCCGTGGCCAGCACGGCGGCCCAGATCAGCAGCGACATCAGGCGAGCAGTCATGCGGCGATTATGATTCAGCGGTTTCGTCCACCAGCCCGCAAAAAGCCGCCGCCCCATGAGCCTTGTCACCGTCTTACGGCACCCGTCGCAGCGCCTGGCGCGGTTGCGCCGCGGTTTCACGCTGATCGAGCTGATGGTGGTGCTGGTCATCATCGGCGTGCTCGCCGCGCTGATCGTGCCCAACGTGCTCGACCGCACCGACGATGCCCGCGCCACCGCGGCCAGGGCCGACATCAACAACCTGGTGCAGGCACTCAAGCTCTACAAGCTGGACAACCAGCGCTACCCCAGCGCCGAGCAGGGGCTGGAGGCGCTGATCAAGAAGCCCACCGCCGGCGCCGTGCCACCCAACTGGCGCAGCTACCTCGACAAGCTGCCGGCCGATCCCTGGGGCAAGCCCTACCAGTACATCTTCCCGGGCGTGAAGGGCGAGATCGATGTGTTCAGCCTCGGTGCCGACGGCCAGGCCGGCGGTGACGGCAAGGACGCCGACATCGGCTCCTGGCAGTAGACCGATCATCCAGCCCGCTCGTGCCACGGCCGGCTTCACGCTGGTCGAACTGCTGCTGGTGCTGATGCTGATCGCCATGGTGTCGGGCATGGCCAGCCTGGCGCTGCGCGATGGCGGCGAAGATCGGCTCGAGCGTGAAGCGCTGCGCCTGTCCGCCCTGCTCGAAGCCGGCCGCGCCGAGGCCCGCGCCAGCGGGCTGGCGGTGCGCTTCGAGCTGGCCAGCGCCGATGCGCGGCAAGCTGATGGGGACGACGTCGATTTCCGCTTCATCGGCCTGCCCCCGGGCGCGCTGCAGGACGGCAACGCGTCCGCCGGCCGCTGGCTGGACCGCGAGGTGCAGGCCCGCATCGAAGGCGCCCGCGCGCTGCGCCTGGGGCCAGAGCCGCTGATCGGCGCCCAGCGCATCGTATTGAGCCTGGGCCCGCAACATCGGACGCTGGCCACCGATGGCCTGTCGCCGTTTGCGGTGGTGGACACGCCGGCGGCCGCGCCATGAGCCTCAGTCGTCCGCGCCGCGAGGCCGAAGGATTCACGTTGGTCGAGGTGCTGGTGGCGCTGGCCATCACCGCCGTTGCGCTGGGCGCAGGGCTCAAGGCCGCGGGCGCGCTGACCGACAACGCGCAGCGCCTGACCGACGTCACCGCCGCGCACTGGTGTGCCGACAACGCGCTGATCGCGCTGCGCCTGGGCCAGCAGTTTCCGGGCACCGGCGACGCCGACTTCGCCTGCAGCCAGCTGGGGCGCGACTACCGCGGCCAGCTGCGCACCCAGACCACGCCCAATCCCAACTTCCGCCGCGTCGATGCGGTGGTGCTCGATGCGGACGGCCACGCGCTGGCGACGCTCTCAACCGTCTTGGGGCGGTATTGATCATGCGCCGAGGCTTTACCTTGGTGGAAGTGCTGGTGGCGCTGGTCATCATGGCGGTGATCGCGGTGATGGGCTGGCAGGGCGTGGACAGCATGGCGCGTTCGCGCGACATCGGCCAGGCGGCCAGCGAGCGTGCGCTGCGGCTGTCGACCGTGGTGGCCCAGTGGGAGCAGGACCTGGGTGCCGTCTACGACAGCCCGCAGGTGCCCGGCCTGGCCTTCGACGGCGCCTCGCTGCGGCTGGTGCGCCGCAGCGAGGGCGGCGTGCAGGTGGTGGTCTGGTCGGTGCAGGGCGGCGTGTGGCGGCGCTGGCCCGGCCCGGTGGTGCAGCGTGCGGCCGAGCTGCAGCAGGCCTGGCTGTCCAGCCAGCAATTGCAGGGCACCGAGGCCGGGCAGCTGCAGCTGCTCGATGGCGTGCGCGAATGGCAGCTGTACTTCTGGCGCGGCCAGGGCTGGAGCAATGCCCAGTCCAGCGGCGATCTGGTCGACGAGGCGCCGGCCGTGGCGGCCGCGCCCGCCGCGTCCGCTGCCAGTGGCGCCAGCGGCCCGGCCGGCGGCGCCAGCGCGCCGGTGGTGGCAATCACCTTGGCGCCGCGCCGCACCCGGCTGCCGGCCGGTGTGCGCCTGCAGATCGAGCTGCCCGAAGGCCGCTTGCTGCGCGACGTGATGCTGCCGCCCTCGCCATGAAGCGCTGCCCTCAACGCCAACGCCCCGGCCAACGCCACCGCCTCGGCGTCAGCGCCCGGCCCGCACGCGGCGCCGCGCTGCTGGTGGCGATGGTGCTGCTCAGCGTGGTGGCCACGCTGGCCGCCGGCATGGTGTGGCAGCAGTGGCGCGCGGTGCAGGTTGAATCGGCCGAGCGCAGCCGCGCGCAGACCGCCTGGCTGCTGGTCGGCGCGCTCGACTGGGCCCGGCTCATCCTGCGCGAGGACGCCCGCTCGGGCAAGGTCACCAGCCTCAACGAGCCCTGGGCCACGCCGCTGGCCGAGGCGCGGCTGTCGAGCTTCCTGGCGGTGGACCGCGACAACAACGCCGATGCCGAGGCTGGGCCCGAGGCCTTCCTGGCCGGCGCCATCAGCGATGCGCAATCACGCTACAACCTGCGCAACCTGGTGGCCGAGAACCAGGTGGCGCCGGCCCAGCTGGCCGCGCTGCAGCGGCTGTGCAGCAGCGTGGGCCTGGGGCCCGACACCGCCGACCTGCTGGCCAGCGGGTTGCTGGCGTCCGCCCGCAGCGACAGCACCGACGCGCCGCTGGCGCCGCAGCAGATGGCCGATCTCACCTGGCTGGGGCTGGACGCCGCCAGCATCGAGCGCCTGTCCAGCGTGGCCGTGCTGCTGCCGGCGCCCACGCCGATCAACCTGAACACCGCCTCGCGCGAGGTGATGGCCGCGGTGGTGCCCGGGCTCGATCTGGGCAGCGCCGACCGCCTGGTGCAGGCGCGTGCACGCCGCCCGCTGCGCAACCTGGCCGATGCCACCGAGGTGCTGGGGCCCGGCATCAAGCTGACCGAGGGCGTGGTCGACGTGCGCTCGGCCTACTTCGAGGTGCGCGGCCGGCTGCGTCTGGCGCAGCGCGTGCTGGAGCTGCAAAGCCTGGTGCAGCGCCGCAGCGGCCTGCAGGTGGTGGCCATCCAGCGCCAGGTGCAGGCCAGCCTGAGTCCGGCCGGTCGATGAGGCCTGTTCTGCGGATTGCCCGGTACGGGCTGCTTCACAATGCTGCGGCCTGCCTGCTCGACAATGCGCCGGCTGGGTGTGGCCGCAAGCGGCACGCCCAGCCCGGCCGCACCATCCACCCTCAGATCCACTGCTGCACGCCCCTTCGCCCATGTCGCTGCTCGTGATCCTGCTGCCCGCGCCGCCGCGTGCCGACGCGCCCCCGACGGCCGAGCCCGCGCCGCTGGACTGGCTGCTCAGCCCCGATGGCCTGAGCGTGGCGCGCCGCGGCAGCAGTGCCCCGGCGATGTGCCCCAAGGCCGACAGCGTGGTGGCCGTGGCGCCGGCCCAGGCCATCGCCTGGCACCGGCCGGTGGCGCCACGCGCGCCGGCCAACCGGCTGCGTGCCGCGCTGGGCGGGATGCTCGAAGAACAACTGCTGGCCGACGACGACGACGTGCACCTGGCGCTGGCCCCGCGCGTGGTGCCCGGCGCGCCGGTGTGGGTGGCCACCATGCACAAGCCCTGGCTGCGCACGCAGCTGGCGCCGCTGGCCGCCGCCGGCCTGGTGGTCGACCGGCTGGTGCCGGCCTGGGCGCCGCAGCTGGCCGAAGCCGGTGCGGCCAAGGCAGCCCCGGTGGCGCCGGCGGGCCACTTCAGCAGCGCCACCGAAGGTGCCGACCCCGACGCCCTGCTGCTGGCGCTGGCCGATGCCGATGGCGCCCTGTGCCTGCCGACCGCCGGCAGCCTGGCGCGCGCCCTGCAGCCGGCCTGGTCGGCGCGCGGCACGGTCTGGTCGGCCACCCCGTCCGCCGCGGCCGCGGCCGAGCGCTGGCTGGGCGCGCCGGTGGCCGTGCGCAGCGATGCCGAGATGGCGCTGGCCGCCGTGCGCTCGCCCTGGAACCTGCTGCAGTTCGACCTGGCACCGCGCCACCGCGGCAGCCTGGCAGTGGGCAGGCTGGCGCGCCAGCTGCTCAGCCCCGCCTGGTCGGCCGCGCGCTGGGGCGCAGCGGCGCTGTTGGCGGTGATGGTGCTGGGGCTCAATGCGATGGCCTGGCAGCAGCAGCGCACGCTGACCGAGCAGCGCAGTGCGATGAACGCGCTGCTGCGCAGCGCCCACCCGCAGGTGCGCGCCGTGCTGGACGCCCCGGTGCAGATGCAGCGCGAGACCGCCGCGCTGCGCGTGGCCGCCGGTGTGCCGGGCGACGAGGATTTCGAGCGCCTGCTGGCCGCTGCCGCCGCGGCCTGGCCCGACGGCCAGCCCAGCGCTGCGCAGCTGCGTTTCGAGACCGGCCGCCTGAGCCTGCCCGCCGCCGGCTGGCCAGCGCCGCAGATCGACAGCCTGCGCCAGCGCCTGGGCGCGTCCGGCTGGGCCCTCGACCAGACCGATGGCCGCCTGGTGATCCGCCGCGCCGGCCCGAGCGCCTCGCCATGAATGCACCGATGAATGCCACCACCACCGACACCGGCCCAAACGCCGGGGGCAACGCCGCCCGCGGCGCGCTGCGTGGCCTGCAGGCCTGGTGGACCACGCTGGCCGGCCGCGAGCGCCGGCTGGTGACCGTGGGCGCGGCCGTGCTGGGGGCCTTCCTGTTCTGGGCGATCGCCCTGGCGCCGGCCTGGCGCACGCTGCGCAGCGCCCCGGTGTTGATCGAGGCCGGCGAGACGCAGGCGCGCCAGATGCAGGCCTGGGCCGCCGAGGCCAGCCGCCTGCGCGCCGTGGCACCGGTGCCGTTGGCGCAGGCGCAGCAGGCACTGACCGCTGCCACCACACGCCTGGGCGACAGCGCCAAGCTCAGCCTGCAGGGCGAGCGTGCGCTGCTCACGCTCAAGGGCCTCAGCGGCGACCAGCTCGCCGGCTGGCTGGCCGAAGTGCGTGCCGGCGCCCGCGCCCGCGTGGTCGAGGCCAACCTGAGCCAGACCAGCCCGGGCCTGTACGACGGCAGCCTCACGCTGGCGCTGGGGGCCGGCCAGTGAGCCTGGGCCGCGCCTCGGCACGCCGCCAGCGCGCCGCCGGCACCCCCGGCGCCGATGCCGGCCGCTGGCGCCGCGCCCAACGCGCCGGTCGGCGTTGGGGCCTCTGGGGGGCGGTGCTGGGCGTGGTCATCGGCGCCGTGCTGCAGGCGCCGGCGCAGTGGCTGGCGGATGGCCTGCACCGCGCCAGCGATGCCCGCCTGCTGCTGGCCGAAGCGCGGGGCAGCCTGTGGAACGGCAGTGCGGTGCTGGTGCTCACCGGCGGCGCCGACAGCCGCGATGCCGCGGCCCTGCCCGGGCGGCTGCACTGGCAACTGCGGCCGAACTGGCGCGGCCTGCAACTCACCGCCCGGCAGGCCTGCTGCCTGCCGGGTGATCTGCGCCTGCAGTGGCAACCGGGCTGGGGCCGCTACACCGTGACGCTGGGCGACGGCGCAACGGGTACGGCGCCCGCCGTACCGGGCGCGGTGGGCGCGGCGGGGCCGGCAACGCCGGTCATCGGCCACTGGCCGGCGGCCTGGCTGGCCGGGCTGGGCACACCGTGGAACACGCTGCAGCTCGGTGGCCAGCTGCGGCTGTCCAGCCCGGGGCTGCAGCTGCAATCGGTGGCCGGCCGGCTGCGGCTGGACGGCGCACTGACGCTGGCGCTGCAGGACGTGTCCTCGCGCCTGTCCACCCTGCCCGCGCTGGGCAGCTACCGCCTGCAGGTGCAGGGCGCCGGCCGTGCCGGCGAGGCCACCACCTTGCAGCTGAGCACGACGGACGGCGCCCTGCGCCTGAGCGGCAGCGGCCAGTGGACCGGCGCGCGGCTGCGCTTTGTCGGCGAGGCCCGTGCTGCCGACGGCCAGGAGAGCGCGCTGTCGAACCTGCTCAACATCATCGGTCGGCGCCAGGGTGCGCTGTCCGTCATTTCGATCGGATGACCCCCATGACCCCACGATCGCCCCGCGCCCTGCCGCACCGGCTGCTGCCGCTGGCGCTGGCCCTGCTGATGCTGCCGAGCCCGCCGCTGCTGGCGCAGGACAACGCCGTTGCCGCCCCGGCACTGCCACGCCGCAGCAGCGGCGGGCTGAAGGCCGGCACGCCGGTGACGCTGAACTTCGTCAACGCCGACATCGAGGCGGTGAGCCGCGCGATGGCAGCGATGACCGACCGGCAGATCCTGGTCGACCCGCGCGTCAAGGGCGTGATCACCGTCTACAGCGAGCAGCCGATGCCGGTGCGCGAGGCCTACCTGCAGTACCTGGCCGCGTTGCGCGGCCTGGGCTTCACCGTGGTCGACAACGCCGGGCTGCTGAAGGTGGTGCCCGAGGCCGATGCCAAGCTGCAGGCCGGTACGGTGAACGTGGGGCCGTCGGGGCAGCGCGGCGACCAGGTGCTGACACAGATCTTCCGCCTGAGCCACGAGAACCCGAACAACCTGGTGGCGGTGCTGCGCCCGCTGATCAGCCCCAACAACACCATCAACGCCAATCCGGGCAACTCGACGCTGATCATCACCGACTACGCCGACAACCTGACGCGCATCGGCAAGATCATCGCCGCGCTCGACCAGCCCGCCGCCACCGAGGTGGAGGTGATCCCGCTGCAGCACGGCATCGCCTCCGACATGGCCGCGCTGGTGCAGAAGCTGGGCGAGGGCGGCCCCACCCAGGGCGTGCCGGGCATGCCCGGCGCCGCCGCCGGGGTGTCGGTGCTGGCCGATGCCCGCAGCAACGCGCTGATCGTGCGCGCCGCCAACCCGGCGCGTCTGGCCAGCGTGCGCGCGCTGATCGAGCGGCTGGACCGGCCCGGCCTGGGCGGGCCGGCCGGCATGATCCACGTGGTCTACCTGAAGAACGCCGACGCCACCAAGCTGGCCGCGGTGTTGCGGGCGGCCTTTGGCGGCGGGGGTGGCGGCGGGGGCAGCTTCAGCGCCAACACCGGCACCAGCACGCTGCCGACGCAAGGCACGGCCGGCGGCGCCGGCAGCACGGTGGCCACCACGCCGCTGTCGGCCTCGGCACAGCCGTCCACCGGCGGCTTCATCCAGGCCGACCCGTCCACCAACTCGCTGGTGATCACCGCCGCCGAACCGCTGTACCGCCAGATCCGCGGCGTGATCGACCAGCTCGACGGCCGGCGCGCGCTGGTGTTCGTCGAATCGATGATCGTCGAGATGGACGCCAGCAAGGCCGCCGAGCTGGGCTTCCAGTGGCAGGGGCTGATCGGGCGCAGCGGCGACCGCTACGGCCTGGCCACCGGCACCAACTTCGGCAGCGGCGGCAACAACATCCTGAACCTGTCCACCTCGGCCAGCGGCACCTCGCTCACACTGCCCGGCGCGGGCCTCAACCTGGGCTTGCTGCAGAAGGTGAACGGCGTCTACACGCTGGGCGCGCTGGCGCGCTTCCTCGAAACGGTGAGCGGCACCAACATCCTGTCGACGCCCAACCTGGTGGCGCTGGACAACGAGGAGGCCAAGATCGTCGTCGGCCAGAACGTGCCCTTCGTCACCGGCAGCTTCACCAACACCGGCAGCAGCAGCGCCACCGTCAACCCGTTCCAGACGGTGGAGCGCAAGGACGTGGGCCTGACGCTGAAGATCAAGCCGCAGATCGGCGAGGGTGGCGTGGTGCGCATGACCGTGTACCAGGAGAACTCCAGCGTGGTGTCCAACACCGCCACCGCCACCAACGGCCCCACCACCAACAAGAACTCGCTGGAGACCACCGTGGTGGCCGACGACGGCCAGATCATGGTGCTGGGCGGCCAGATGAAGGACGAATACACCGACGGCGAGAACAAGGTGCCGCTGCTGGGCGACGTGCCGATGATGGGCAACCTGTTCAAGAGCAGCAGCCGCGAACGGCGCAAATCGGTGATGCTGGTGTTCCTGCGGCCGGTGGTGATCCGCGACGCCCAGACCGCCACCTCGCTGACGATGGACCGCTACGAGGCCATCCGCGCGCAGCAGCAGGCCAGCCAGCCGGCGCCCAGCTCGGTGATGTCGATCAATCAAGGGCCGGTGCTGCCGGCCCTGCCCGGCAGCGTGCCGGCGGTGATGCCGAGCACACCGCCGAGCACACCGCCGAGCGCGCAGCCGACCCCTGCCCCCAAGGCGCCCTGAGCCCGACGAGCCCCCGATGGCCACCCGCCACCCCCTGCCCTACGGTTTTGCCAAGGCCCACACGCTGCTGCTGGAGGACGACGGCCACACACGTGTGCTGTGGGCCACCGAGGCCGCCAGCCCCACCGCGCTGGGCGAGGTGCTGCGCCAGCATGCGGTGGCCCGCATCGAGCGCGCCCCCGCCGCCGAGCTGGCCCAGCGCATCGCCGTGGCCTATGCCGGTGGCGAGAGCAGCGCCGCCGCGGTGGTGGGCGAGGTCGAGAGCGCGGTCGACCTGTCGCGCTTGCTGCAGGACCTGCCGGCCGTCGAAGACCTGCTCGAAGCCGCCAACGACGCGCCCATCATCCGCATGCTCAATGCGCTGCTGACGCAGGCCGCGAAAGACGGCGCATCGGACATCCACATCGAGCCGTATGAGCGATCGAGCAGCGTGCGCTTCCGCGTCGACGGCACGCTGCGCGAGGTGGTGCAGCCCAACCGCGCGCTGCATGCGGCGCTGATCAGCCGGCTGAAGATCATGGCCGAGCTGGACATCGCCGAGAAGCGGCTGCCTCAGGACGGCCGCATCAGCCTGCGCATCGGCGGGCGTGCCATCGACGTGCGCGTCAGCACGCTGCCCAGCGCGCACGGTGAGCGGGCGGTGCTGCGGCTGCTGGACAAGACCGAATCGAAGTTCACGCTTGAGGCGCTGGGCATGAGCGGCGATGTGCTCACCGCCTTCGACCGCCTGGTGCACCAGCCGCACGGCATCGTGCTGGTGACCGGCCCCACCGGCAGTGGCAAGACCACCACGCTGTACGCCAGCCTGGGCCGCATCGACACCGCCGGCACCAACATCCTGACGGTGGAAGATCCGGTCGAGTACGAGCTGCCGGGCATCGGCCAGACCCAGGTCAATGCCAAGATCGACCTGACCTTCGGCAAGGCGCTGCGCGCCATCCTGCGGCAGGACCCCGACGTCATCATGATCGGCGAGATCCGCGATTTCGAGACCGCGCAGATCGCCATCCAGGCCAGCCTGACCGGCCACCTGGTGCTGGCCACGCTGCACACCAACGACGCGCCCAGCGCCATCACCCGGCTGATCGACATGGGCATCGAGCCCTACCTGCTGAGCAGCAGCCTGCTCGGCGCGCAGGCCCAGCGCCTGGTGCGCAAGCTGTGCCCGCACTGCAAGCGGCAGGATGCGTTAGGCCACTGGCATCCGGTGGGCTGCGCCGAGTGCAGCCACACCGGCTACAAGGGCCGCACCGGCGTGTACGAGCTGATGGTGGTCGACGACGCGCTGCGTGCGCTGATCCACAACCGCGCCGCCGAGAGCGAACTGTTTGCCGCCGCCTGCCACACCGGCTTCGTGCCGATGCGCGACGACGGCCAGCGCCTGGTGGCCGAAGGCATCACCTCGCTGGAAGAGGTGCTGCGGGTGACGCGCGACTGACGCTGCGCCGATCGCCCCGCAGCGCCGCCCCTCACGGCAAGCGCAAGGCCTCGGCAAGCACACGCTGGTGCATGCCTTCGGCCAGACCGTCGAGTTCAACCACATCGACGCTGAACGGCAGCGTGCTGGCCTCGAAGGCATCGCGCAGGTCGGCACGCTGCGCCCAGGTGAGTCTGGGTGGCTCGATCAACAGCAAGTCCAGGTCGGAGAACGGTCGGGCGCGGCCGGTGGCGCGCGAGCCGAAGATCGCCGCACGCGCACCGGGCAGCACGCTGTCGAGCAGTTGCCGCACCAGCCTTGCCTGCGGCGCGCTGAGCGCCCGGCCCGGTGCGGCCGCCGGAGTCGACGCCACGGGCAGCGTCACAGCGCCGCCTCCAGCGCGGTCAACAGCGCTTGCCCGTCGCCGCAGAAGCGCTCGGCGTCCAGCGCCACTTGCTCGGCCTTGGCTTCGTCATAGGCATGGCTGGTGGCGTTGCGCAATTCGCGCCAGATCCGCCAGGCACCGGGATCGGCCAGCAGGCCCGCATCGGCGGCCAGGCGAAGCAACTCGTTGAACGACAGGTCAATGATGCGGTCGGCCGAGCCGGCGCGCTCGATCAGCACCCGCCGCAGGCTGCGCAGCGACAGCTCGTAGCTGAACTCGAAGGACTGGATCACCGCCGAGCGCAAGTGCGGCTTGAGCACCGATCCCACGGGCTGGGCGTGCCACAGCATCACCGCCTCGACCAGCCAGCCGAGCGCCTTGCGCAAAGGACCGAGGTCGATGGTGGATGCGGGCATGAGCAGGATTGTCGGCCCAGGCGCGTTCAGCGGTCAAAGGTCGTGCCGCGGGGAAAGCGGCTGTGCGCGCGAAAGTACGCTCAAGCGCGGCGACGCTGCGCCCAGCCCAAGCCAGCCAGCGCGACGAGCAGCAGGCCGGCGCTGCCAGGCTCGGGTACCGAGCTCGCAGCACCCGGTGTGCCGTCGAACACCACTTCGGACAGCGCCAGCCAGCGATTTTCAGGCCCGTTGTTGAGCGTCAGCTCGACGAATCGGCCGTTGCCCGGGCTGGTCAGCAGTTCGAAGATGCCGTTGCTGTCGTTGCCACCGGGCACACGCTCGGACACGCTCAGGGTGCGCAGCTGCGTCGATCCGTAGTTCACGCCATCGCTGGAGAAGCGCAGACTGAGCGACCCGGGCATGTACACCGCGGCCTGCGGGTAGTACTTGAAGTAGGCCATCACGCTGTTCACCGTGTGGGTGCTGCCGAGGTCGAAGGTGATCGTCGGCGATTGCTCGTCCCACATCACGTAGGGCGCCCAGGCGCCGTAGCCGGCGGACACCGAGGCGCTCAGCACGCCGTCGGTCAGGTCGCCGGTGCCACCCGAGAGATAACGCGTCGCGCTGCGAGTGCCGTTGTAGGCGTTGTCGAAGTAGGCGCCCCACAAATCGACGCCGTCGGGCATGCTGTACGCCGACACGGCGATGCCCGCCTGCGCGCTGGACAACAGGCACAGCGCGGCCAGTCCGACGGACAAGCGTGTGGTGAAGGGACGTGGCGTCATGCTGGGTTCCTGGTGGGGGCTGCCAATCGCAAGGCCCTGGATTGAAGCCGCCGGCGATGGCCTGAGGCGTTGGCCCGCAGTATCCGCAGCAAGGGCAACGCCGTCATCCCGCACCCCAAGGGCCACCGCATGATCCGTTTGGCGGGCCGATCCTGCGTCGTGCGCAACCCGGTCTTGAACCTGTGTGGCGACACCTGGCTCGGTGTGCCCGCAGCCTGCCTCGGCCAATGGATTGCG
>MESD01000150.1 GCA_001770815.1 Burkholderiales bacterium RIFCSPHIGHO2_12_FULL_69_20 | reverse complement strand
GGCGAGTGCTTCTCGCCACCCTTCTTCAGCGATTCGTCCAGCTCCTTGAGCAGCTTGCGCTGGTGCTCGGTGAGCTTGACGGGTGTCTCCACTGACACATGCGCGTACAGGTCACCCGGGTAGCTGCTGCGCAGGCCCTTGATACCCTTGCCGCGCAGGCGGAAGGTCTTGCCGTGCTGTGTGCCCTCGGGCAGCTCGATCTCGGCATTGCCGGCCAAGGTGGGCACCTCGATGCTGCCGCCCAGCGCCACGGTGGTGAACGACACCGGCACCGTGCAGTGCAGGTCGTCGCCGTCGCGCTCGAAGATGTCGTGTTCCTTGATGCGGATCTCGATGTAGAGATCGCCCGCCGGGCCGCCGTTGGTGCCGGGCTCGCCGTTGCCGGCCGAGCGGATGCGCATGCCTTCGTTGATGCCGGCGGGGATCTTCACTTCCAGCGTCTTCTGGCGCTTGATCTTGCCCGCGCCGTTGCAGCTGGTGCAGGGCTCGGGGATGATCTTGCCGCTGCCGTGGCAGTGCGGGCAGGTCTGCTGGATGCTGAAAAAGCCCTGGCGCATGTGCACCGTGCCGCCGCCGTTGCAGGTGCTGCAGGTCTTGGCGCTGGTGCCGGGCTTGGCGCCGGTGCCCTTGCAGGTGTCGCAGGTGTCCCAGCTGGGGATGCGGATCTGCGCGTCCTTGCCATGCGCCGCTTCTTCCAGCGAGATCTCCATCGCGTAGCTCAGGTCGCTGCCGCGGTAGACCTGCTGGCCGCCACCGCCACGCCGCCCGCCATTGAAGATGTCGCCGAAGATGTCGCCGAAGGCCTCCGCAAAGCCGCCCATGCCCTCGGCGCCGGGCCCGCCGCGGTTGGGGTCGACACCGGCGTGGCCGTGCTGGTCGTAGGCGGCGCGCTTCTGCGCGTCCGAGAGCATCTCGTAGGCCTCCTTGGCCTCCTTGAACTTCTCTTCGGATTTCTTGCTGTCGTCACCCTCGCCCTGGTTGCGGTCGGGGTGGTGCTTCATGGCCAGCTTGCGGTAGGCCCTCTTGATGTCTTCCTCGGTGGCGTTCTTGGGCACACCGAGGATGTCGTAGTAGTCGCGCTTTGCCATGGCTGAATCTCAGAAACGAAAGGGGGCTTCGAAAACGAAACCGCCGCGTTGAGCGGCAGACAAGGTCTGCCGTTCGAACGCGGCGAGATATCACGGCAGGCTGAAAGCCTGTCCGGGATATCCGGGGATCACTTCTTGACTTCCTTGAACTCCGCGTCGACCACGTTGTCGTCGGCAGGCTTGGACGATCCGGCATCGGACTGGGGCGCCTCGCCACCCGGCGCGGCACCGCCGCCGGCCGCGGCAGCGGCCGCCGCCTGCTCGGCGTATACCTTCTCGCCCAGCTTCTGGCTGGCGGTCATCAGCGCTTCGGTCTTGGCGTCGATGTCGGCCTTGTCCTCGCCCTTGATCGCCTCTTCGGCGGCCTTCAGCGCGGCCTCGATGGCTTCCTTCTCGCCGGCGTCGAGCTTGTCGCCATGCTCGGTCAGGCTCTTGCGCACCGAGTGCACCATGCCGTCGGCCTGGTTGCGGGCCTGCACCAGCTCCACCTTCTTTGCGTCTTCGGCGGCATTGGCTTCGGCGTCCTTCACCATCTTCTCGATCTCGGCCTCGCTGAGACCCGAGTTCGCCTTGATGGTGATCTTGTTTTCCTTGCCGGTGGCCTTGTCCTTGGCGCCCACGTGCAGGATGCCGTTGGCGTCGATGTCGAAGGTCACCTCGATCTGCGGCAGGCCACGCGGCGACGGCGGGATGCCCTCGAGGTTGAACTCGCCCAGGCTCTTGTTGCCCGAGGCCAGCTCACGCTCGCCCTGGAACACCTTGATCGTCACCGCCGGCTGGTTGTCGTCGGCGGTGGAGAACACCTGCGAGAACTTGGTCGGGATGGTGGTGTTCTTCTTGATCATCTTGGTCATCACGCCGCCCAGCGTTTCGATGCCCAGGCTCAGTGGGGTGACGTCGAGCAGCAGCACGTCCTTGCGCTCGCCGCCCAGCACCTGGCCCTGGATGGCCGCGCCCACCGCCACGGCTTCATCGGGGTTGACGTCCTTGCGCGGCTCCTTGCCGAAGAACTCCTTGACCATCTCCTGCACCTTGGGCATGCGGCTCTGGCCGCCGACCAGGATCACGTCGTCGATGTCCGAGACCTTGATGCCGGCGTCCTTGATGGCGATGCGGCAGGGCTCGATGATGCGTTGGATCAGCTCGTCGACCAGGCTTTCCAGCTTGGCGCGGGTGAGCTTGATGTTCAGGTGCTTGGGGCCCGAGGCATCGGCGGTGATGTAGGGCAGGTTGACGTCGGTCTGGGTGTTGCTCGACAGCTCGATCTTGGCCTTCTCGGCGGCTTCCTTCAGGCGCTGCAGGGCCAGCACGTCCTTGGTCAGGTCGACGCCTTGTTCCTTCTTGAACTCGGTGACGATGTAGTCGATCAGGCGCTGGTCGAAGTCTTCGCCACCCAGGAAAGTGTCGCCGTTGGTCGACAGCACCTCGAACTGCTTTTCACCATCGACGTCGGCGATCTCGATGATCGAGATGTCGAAGGTGCCACCACCCAGGTCGAACACCGCGATCTTGCGGTCGCCCTTGCCGTGCTTGTCCAAGCCGAAGGCCAGGGCCGCAGCGGTGGGCTCGTTGATGATGCGCTTGACGTCCAGGCCGGCGATGCGGCCGGCGTCTTTCGTCGCCTGGCGCTGGCTGTCGTTGAAGTAGGCCGGCACGGTGATCACCGCCTCGGTCACTTCTTCGCCCAGGTAGTCCTCGGCGGTCTTCTTCATCTTGCGCAGCACTTCGGCGCTGATCTGCGGCGGCGCGATCTTCTTGCCACGCACTTCCACCCAGGCGTCGCCGTTGTCGGCCGCGGCGATGGTGAAGGGCATCAGCGCGATGTCCTTCTGC
Source organism: Burkholderiales bacterium RIFCSPHIGHO2_12_FULL_69_20 (assembly GCA_001770815.1). Classification (GTDB taxonomy): domain Bacteria; phylum Pseudomonadota; class Gammaproteobacteria; order Burkholderiales; family Burkholderiaceae_C; genus Pseudaquabacterium. Next base: position 27,148 of record MESD01000150.1, on the reverse strand, counting down.
ACTTCCTTTTCGGTGAACTTGCGGCCGATCAGCCGCTTCACCGCGTACAGCGTATTGCGCGGGTTGGTCACGGCCTGGCGCTTGGCGCTGGCACCGACCAGCACTTCGCCGTCTTCCTGGTAGGCGATGATCGACGGCGTGGTGCGTGCACCTTCGCTGTTCTCGATCACCTTGGTGGTGTTGCCTTCCATGATCGCCACGCACGAATTGGTGGTGCCGAGGTCGATGCCAATGATCTTGCCCATGGTGTTCTGCTCCTGAGAGAGGGATTTGCTTGGTTCTGAAGTGCGGATCAGGCGGCGGCTTTCAAGAGCACCGGGCCTGTTGTTTGCTTGTGCGTTTGTTGGTGTCTTTGCGCCAGATCACTTCGGCGCGGCCACCGTCACCAGGGCGGGGCGCAGCACGCGGTCGTTGATCAGGTAACCCTTCTGCAGCACGGCCACCACGGTGTTGGCGTCCTGCTCGGCGGGCACCATGCTGATGGCCTGGTGCTGGTGCGGGTCGAACTTGGTGCCGGCCGGCGGTGCGATCTGGATCACCTTGTTGCGCTCCAGCGCCTGGCTCAGCTGGCGCAGCGTGGCATGCACGCCTTCGAGCACCGTCTCGACCTTGGCATCGGGCATGGCGATGGCCGCCTGCATGCTGTCCATCACGGGCAGCAGGCTCTCAGCAAAGGATTCAACCGCGTACTTGCGGGCCTTGCTGACGTCTTCTTCAGCGCGGCGGCGGGTGTTCTCGGCCTCGGCCTTGGCACGCAGGTAGGCGTCGGACACCTCGGTGTGCCTGGCCTCCAGTTCGGCCAGGCGCTGCGCCAGCGAAGGCGCGGCAGCTTCAGCCTCGCCCGGGGCGGCGGCGGCCGAGAGATCGGGCATGGCTGCGCCGTCCACGAAGGGGTTGGCGTCAGGGGGAATGGACCTGGGATCGTTCTCCGGCGTCGACATGTCGGTGGCTCTGCGGTTTTTCTTGAAGGGGTTGAACACGGTTGCTGGGGATATGGGGGTCCTATCCCGAGGTTCAAGAGGGGCTATTTCGGGGATCGGCGCGCCGTGGGCGCGTTCGTGCTGAACGTTCGAGCCGCGCGTTCGAGCTGCGCGTTCGAGCTGCGCGTTCGTGTTGCGCGGGTGGGCCCGCGGGGCGGTCAGCTGTCGTCGATCGACGCGCTCCAGCGCTGCCAGCCCTGCTGGGTGCGCTCCAGCTCGCGGCGGTCGCGCTTGGTCGGGCGGCCCTGCTCGATGGCCAGCGCCGGCTCGGCGGCCAGGCGGCGCGCCTCGGCGGCACGGCTGCGATCGGCGATGCTCTCGGGCGTCTCGGTATACAGCCCCTGTGCCACCGGCGCCGGGCCGCGCATCGCACTCAGGGCCTGCACCACCACCGTGCGCTGCACCGGGCCCTGGCGGATCAGCACCGTGTCGGACAGGCGCAGCTCACGCGACGGCTTGGCCACCTGGCCGTTGACACTGATGCGGCCCTTGGCGATGTCGTCGACGGCCAGCGCGCGGGTCTTGTAGAAGCGCGCGGCCCACAGCCATTTGTCCAGCCGCATGCCCTCGGCGGGTGGCGGCTTGTTCTTGGTGTCGGCACTCATGGCGGGGGATTGTCGGCGACGGCGCGGGGCGGCACCCGTGGCGTCAACAAGGGCAGTCGCACCGTGGCATCCAGCCCGGTGATCCGGCCTTCTGATGCGCGGTTGTCCAGCGACAGGCTGCCGCCCAGCGATTGCACGATCTCGCGGCAGATCGCCAGGCCCAGACCGGCGCCACCGGGGCTGCCGGCGCCGGTGAACGGCTGCATCAGGCGCGGGCGCAGCGCCTCGGTGATGCCCGGCCCGCTGTCGGCCACGGTCAGCACCGCCTGCCCGGCGTCGTGCGCCATGTCCGGGGCTGTGAGCCGGGCCGCTTCCTGTGCCAGGCGCACGGCCAGTGCACCCCCCGGCGGGCTGTGCTTCAAGGCGTTGTGCAGCAGGTTGCGGGTCAGCTCGCGCAGCGCCCAGGCGTGGCCGCGCACCGGGGCCGGCACGGTGGCCAGGTCAAAATCCAGCCCGGCCTCGGCGATCAGTGGCGCCAGATCCAGCGCCACCTCGCGCACCGTGTCGGCCCAGTCCAGCACCGGCGCGTCACCCTGCTGGCGCAGCTGCTCCACCTTGGCCAGCGCCAGCATCTGGTTGGCCAGCCGGGTGGCGCCGTCCACCGTGTGCTCGATCTCGGCCAGCGCCTGCTGCGGCGGCAGGTCGCCGCGGCGGGCCGATTGCACCTGCACCTTCAGCACCGCCAGCGGCGTGCGCAACTGGTGCGAGGCGTCGCGCACGAAGCGCTGCTGGTGCGCCAGCAGCCGGGCCTGGCGCTGCAGCGCCTCGTTGGTGGCGTTGATCAGCGGCATCAGCTCACGCGGGGCCTGAGGCGCCTCGATCGGCGACAGGTCGTCGGCCTCGCGCGCGCTGATGGCCGCACTGAGTGCACGCACCGGGCGGGTGGCGCGCTGCACCACCCACCACACCACCGCGGCGATCACCAGCAGCAGCGCGGCCTGGCGCCACAGCGTGTCGACCAGCACCTGGCGCGCCAGCGTCTGGCGCAGCTCCAGCGTCTCGGCCACCTGAATGGTGGCCATGCCCTGGCCCACCTGGCCCGCCACCGGCTGCAGCAGCACGGCCACACGCACCGGCTGGCCGAGGTAGACGCCGTCGTAGAAATCCACCAGCGCGGCGTAGATGCCCTGGTCGGGCACCTTGCCGCGCCAGGTGGGCAGGCCCTCGAAGCCCGAGACCATCTCGCCCTGGAAGCCGGTGATCTTGAAATAGATGCGGCTGCGGTTGTCGGCCTCGAAGGCCTCCAGCGCCGAGTACGGCACGCTGGCCAGCAGGCGTGGTGCGTCGGGCGTGCCGGTCACGTCGAGCAACTCGCCGATGGCCTTGGCCGACGCCAGCAGCGTGCGGTCGTAGGCGGTGTTGGCGGCGGCCTGTGCCTGCTGGTAGAGGCTGAAGCTGTTGGCCACCACCAGCACGCTCACCGGCAGCAGGATGCCCAGCAGCAGGCGCCCGCGCATCGACAGGCGATGCAGCCAGGCCAGCGCCCGGCCGACCAGGGCGCGCTCAGCCATCGGCCTGCAGCAGGTAGCCCAGCCCACGCAGCGTGACCAGCCGTGCGCCGGTGGCGGCCAGCTTCTTGCGCAGCCGGTAGGCCACCACCTCGATGGCGTCGGACTGCACCTCGGCTTCGCCGGCAAACACCAGCTCGCTCAGGCGCTCCTTGGCCAGCGCCTGGCCGGGCCGTGCCAGCAGCGCCCGCAGCAGTGCCCCCTCGCGCGGCGCCAGTTCCAGCGGCTGGCCCTGGTGGTAGACGGCGCCGCTGTCGGCCGCCAAGCGCAGGCCGCCGAAGGCCGGGCCGTCGGCCAGCGGTGAGTCTGTGGTGCCGGCCGTGCTGCGGCGCGCCAGCGCGCGCACCCGGGCTTCCAGTTCGTCGAGGTCGAAGGGCTTGGCGAGGTAATCGTCGGCGCCGGTGTTCAGGCCCAGGATGCGGTCGCCCACGGTGCCTCTCGCAGTGAGGATGATCACCGGCGTGGCCAGGCCTTCGGCACGCGCGTCGGCCAGCACCTGCAGGCCATCGCGCCCGGGCAGGCTCAGGTCGAGCAGCACCACGTCGGGCAGGCTGGCGCGCCAGCGGTCGAGCGCCCGTGCGCCGTCGCCGCACAGCACCACCTGCAGACCACGCCGCTCGAAGCTGCGCTGCAGCGTGGTCTGCATCGCGGTGTTGTCTTCGATCAGCAGCAGTTTCATCGGTGCGCCCGTTCAGCCGGCCGATTATCGGCAGCCGGTCTCACGGGGTTTCCCCGGGGGCCGATGACAGCCGTTTGACAGCGCCGGCAGGCATCCTGCCGCTCAGGCTGACACACCACCCACAGGAGACTTCCCATGCGTCGCGACACCTTCCTCAAGAGCCTGGCCGCACTGGCCGCTGCCGGCACGCTGCCGATGACGGCGCAGGCCGCCGCCAACCTGAAGATGATGATCCCCGCCAACCCGGGCGGCGGCTGGGACGGCACCGGCCGCGCGCTGGGCAAGGCGCTGCAGGACGCCGGCGTGGCGTCGGCCGTCACCTTCGACAACAAGGGCGGCGCGGCTGGCGCCATCGGCCTGGCGCAGTTCGTCAACTCGGCCAAGGGCGACGGCAACGCGATGCTGGTGATGGGCGCGGTGATGCTGGGCGGCATCATCACCGGCAAGCCACCGGTCAGCCTGACCCAGGCCACGCCGCTGGCGCGCCTGACCAGCGAGTACAACGTGTTCGTGGTGCCGGCCAACTCGCCGCTGAAGACCATGGGCGACGTGGTCGCGCAGATGAAGTCCAACATCGGCAGCGTGAAGTTCGGTGGCGGCTCGCGCGGCTCGACCGAGCACATCGCCGCGGCGATGCTGGCGCGTGAGCTGGGCCTGGACGCCTCGAAGATCAACTACGTGCCGTTCCGTGGCGGCGGCGAGGCCACGGCGGCCATCCTGGGCGGCAACGTCACCGTGGGTGGCAGCGGCTACAGCGAGTTCCAGCAGTACATCGAGAGCGGCAAGATGCGCCCGATCGCGGTGACCTCCGAAGCCCGCCTGAAGGGCATCAACATCCCCACGATGAAGGAGCAGGGCTACAACGTGGTGCTGGGCAACTGGCGCGGCGTCTACGGCGGCCCGGGCCTGAGCCCGGCCCAGCGCAAGGCGCTGGAGGAGATGATCACCAAGGCCACCAAGAGCAAGGCCTGGGCCGAGGCACTGGTGAAGAACAACTGGACGCCGGCGCTGCTGGTGGGCAAGCCCTTCGAGGACTTCGTCGACCACGAGTTCGCCAGCCTGCGCGCCACGATGGTCAAGGCCGGCATGATTTAAGCGCGTCCGTCACCGACCAACGCCAGACCTGCGGGGGCCCAGCGCCCCCGCAGTCACATCCCGGAGACACCCCGATGCCCGACTCGACATCCGCCCCCAGCCCCGCGGCCATGCCCGCCATCGGCCCGCAACCCGCCATCGGCGTGGCCGCCATCGTGCTGGGTGGCTTGATGGCGCTGGGTGCCACCGGCATCTCGTCTGAAGCTGGTTATGCCGGGGTCGGGCCCAACTTTCTGCCCTGGGTGGTGGCCGGCGTGCTGGTGCTGTGCGGCGCTTGGCTGATCGTCGAGGCCCGCACCGGCGGCTGGCGGTCGATGGCCGAGCCCTCGGGTGCCGCCCGCGGCGACTGGCCGGCGCTGGCCTGGGTGGCCGCCGGCATCGCCGCCAACGCCGCCTTGCTGACCACGCTGGGCTTCATCCTCAGCTGCACGCTGTGTTTCATGCTGGCGGTGCGCGGCTTGCGCGGCTCCGAAGGCAAACCGCACGGCGGCGCGCGCGGGCTGGTGATGGATTTCATCACCGGCTTCCTGATCGCCGCGCCGGCGTTCTGGCTGTTCACCAAAGTGCTGGGCATCAACCTGCCCGGCCTCACCGGCACGGGATGGCTCTGACATGCAGCCCCCACGCTCACTCTGTTCGCTGCCCCCCGGGGGGGCGCATGCCGCCCTAGGGGCGGCCCGTCGGGAGGCATGATGGACGTCTGGACCAACCTGCTGCAAGGCTTTGCCACCGCTGGCACGCCGATCAACCTGCTGTGGGCCTTCGTCGGCTGCGCCATCGGCACCGGCATCGGCGTGCTGCCCGGGCTGGGCCCGGCGGTGACCGTGGCCATGCTGCTGCCCATCACCGCCCAGGTGGAGCCCACCGCCAGCATGATCTTCTTTGCCGGCATCTACTACGGCGCGATGTATGGCGGCAGCACCACCTCCATCCTGCTGAACACGCCTGGCGAGACCGGCACCATGGTGACCGCGCTCGAAGGCTTCAAGATGGCCAAGAGCGGGCGTGCCGGCGCGGCGCTGGCCACCTCGGCGATCGGCTCGTTCGTGGCCGGCACCATCGCCACGGTGCTGGTCACGGTGTTCGCGCCGGTGGTGGCCGAGTTCGCTGTCAAACTGGGCCCGCCCGAATACTTCTGCCTGATGCTGCTGGCCTTCACCACCGTCAGCGCGGTGCTGGGCCAGAGCACGCTGCGCGGGCTGACGGCGCTGTTCATCGGCCTGGCCATCGGCCTGGTGGGGCTGGACCAGATCACCGCCCAGGTGCGCTACACCGGCGGCATCCCCGAATTCATGGACGGCATCGAGGTGGTGCTGGTGGCGGTGGGCCTGTTTGCGGTGGGCGAGTGCATGTACACCGCGCTGTACGAAGGCCGTGTCACGCAGCAACTCAACCGCATGGGCTCGGTGCACATGACGCGCAGCGAGTGGCGCCGTTCGTGGCCGGCCTGGCTGCGCGGCACCTTCATCGGCTTTCCGTTCGGCACCATCCCGGCCGGCGGCGCCGAGATCCCCACCTTCCTGAGCTACGGCGTCGAGCGCAAGCTCAGCCCCTACAGGAGCGAGTTCGGCACCACCGGCGCGATCGAAGGCGTGGCCGGCCCCGAGGCGGCCAACAACGCGGCCGTCACCGCCACGCTGGTGCCGCTGCTGACACTGGGCATCCCCACCTCGGTGACGGCGGCGATCCTGCTCAGCGCGCTGCAGAACTACGGCATCAACGCCGGGCCGCAACTGTTCCAGACCAGCTCCACGCTGGTGTGGGCGCTGATCGCCAGCCTGTACATCGGCAACGTGATGCTGCTGGTGCTGAACCTGCCGCTGGTGGGCCTGTGGGTCAAGCTGCTGAAGATCCCGCGCCCGCAGCTCTACGCCGGCATCCTGATCTTCGCCACCATCGGCGTCTACGGCATGCGCCAGAGTGCCTTCGACCTGTTCCTGATGGGCGGCATCGGCCTGGTGGGCGTGGTGATGCGGCGCTTCGACTTCCCGACCGCGCCGGTGATCGTCGGCATGATCCTGGGCCCGATGGCCGAGGCGCAGATGCGCAACGCACTGTCGATCGGCGAAGGCCACTGGAGCGTGTTCATCGAGCGGCCGATGTCGGCCACGCTGCTGGCGGTGGTGGTGGCGGTGCTGGTGCTGCCTCGGGTGGCGGCGGTGATGCAGCGGCGACGTCAGCAACGCTGATGGGACCCCTCAAATAAGGGGGGGCGGGGCGGAATCGCGCCCGGTCTCGCGGCTTACACCGATGCAAAGCCGAGGGTCTTGTGCGAACGTGAAATTCTCACGCGTCTTACGGAGAGTTTCATGCGGCGTCCTTGCATCGATACATCGTCCAGGATCTCCGGCCCGCAAGGGCGCAAGGCGGGCCCACGGCGGCGATGGCCATTGGCACCATTGGCGCTGGCCTGCCTGGTGGCCGCGGGCGCCCCGGCGCAGGCCCAGTTCAGCAGCAGCGGCGTGGTCAACATCTACCCCGGCAATGCCGCCGTGCCCAACGGCCCTGGCAATGCCGATCTGGGCCTCGCGGGCTTGTCTGTCGGCAACGACGGGCTGGGCAGTTTCTCGGTGGCCGGCGGCAGCACGCTGCGCGTCGGCGGGCTGTTGATTGGTCCCGGCGGGGCAGGCAACGGCAGCGTGCTGTTCGATGGCGTCGGCACCGTGGTCTCGCTGGTGGGCGACGGTTTCAGCGATGGTCTGCTCAATCGCCTGGGTGTGGGCCAATGGGGCAGCGGCTCGCTCACGGTGTCGGGCGGCGCCAAGCTCGATGGTCGTGCCGAATCGGCCAGCTGCCTCGGCCTGAACCACTACTGCAACAACTTCATCGGCAATGCCGCCGGTTCGACCGGCGTGTTCACCGTGACCGGCGCAGGCTCGCAGGCCAGCTTGCTGCGCATCTTCGGCGTGGGCGGGCTGGCGGTGTTCCATCCGCCGATCGACAGCTTCACCTTCGGCACGCCGGGCGGCACCACCCGCGGCACGGTGAATGTGCTGGCCGGCGGCACGCTGGTCACCGACGGCGCCATCCTGGGCCTGGCGCCCGGCGGCAGCAGCCCCAGCGGCAGTGAACGCAGCTTTGCCAATGTCACCATCGACGGTGCCGGCTCGCTGTGGCGGGTGACCGGCGGCACGCTGGAGCCGGGCAACTACGCCAACGTCTCGACCGCCACCCACCGCAATGCCTGGGCCACCCTGGCCATCACCGGTGGCGGCGAGATGCGGCTGGAGGGCGACGGCAACCAGTACATGGTGCTCGGCTTGTCCACCGGCGGCGGGCGCACCGACATGACGATCTCGGGGGCCGGCTCGCGCCTGCACTTCGCCGGCCCCTCGGGTGTCTTCAACATCGGCGTGTCGGCCTTCGGCACGGCGGCGGTGGAACTGCGCGACGGCGCCCTGGCCGACGGCATGTTCTACGCCGGCGTGGGCCGCAACGGGGCGGTGGCCTCACTGCTGGTGGATGGCAGCAGCAGCGTGCTCCGCGTCAATGGCACGATCACGGCGGCCGCCAACGGTGTGACGGGCGTGGCCTACATGGATATTGGCCGCGACGGCGGCAACGGTACGGTCACCGTCAGCAATGGCGGGCACATCGAGGTGTTGGCCACCACTGGTGCCACCAATGGCACCGGCATGGGCCTGGGCCGGGCGTCCAATTCGTCCGGCGCGCTGAACATCGGCAGCGGCGGCGTGGTGCTGCTGCGCAGTACCTCGTCGGCCCCGGGCACGGCGGACGAGACGGACAACCCTGGCATGCTGGTCGGGCGCGAAGGCTCGGGCTTCCTGAACGTCACGGGCGGCGGCCAGTTGTTGCTGGAAGGCGGGGCGGTGTCCACGCTCACCGACCGGCGCAGCACCTCGCTCTACATCGGTGGCATCAGCGACACGGCCGTCGGCGGCAAGGGCATTGCTGCGGTCAGCGGCGTGGGTTCCGAGATCCGTCTCACCGGCACCGACACCTTCATCGGGCTGGGCATCGGGCCGCAGAGCAACGGCCAACTCACGGTCAGTGACCAGGCACAGGTCAGCGCCATTGGCATCAACGTGGGCCGATCCGGCGGTGTGGGCGTGCTGAAGATAGACGGCGCCACGCTGGCGTTCTCGGGCCAGCAGACGGCCGGCAGCCTGGCGGGGGCGTTCTTCGTCGTTGGTTCAGGCGGTGGTATCGGCGTGGCCGCGCTCAGCAATGGCAGCCGGGTGACGCTGTCCAACCTCGGCAGCGCCGGGGCCGGTGTGTCGATTGGTGGCTCGAGTGCCTTTGCGGGCGGCGAAGGCAGCCTCACGCTGCAGGGCGGTTCACTCATCGAGACGCACACCCAACCGGGGCTGAGCGGCTTCAACGTCGGCCGCGAAGGCTCGGGCTTCCTGCGCCTGCGGGGTGCCAGCAGCATCGACCTGGCTGACGGCGTGATGCAGGTGGCGCGCAACAGCGGCAGCGACGGTACGGTGATCGCCTCCGAAGGCTCCACCATCACCGCCGGCTGGCTGGGCGTGGGCGCGCGCAAGACCGACACCGGCGACGAGGACGGCGGCACCGGCACCTTCGTGCTGATCAACAGCACGCTGAACGCCGGCCAGATCATCATCGGCACCAACGGTTTCCTGGGGGGCACCGGCACCATCAACGGCGCGGTCACCAACCGCGGCATCTTTGCGCCCGGCAATTCGCCGGGCCGGCTGGAGATCAACGGCGGTTTCGTCGCCGAGGCCGGCAGCCGGATGATCCTGGAGGTGGAATCCGATGGTCAGGGCGGCTTCAACACCGACCAGGTGATCTTCGGCGCTGGGCAACCGGTGGACCTGACGCACCTGAGCGTCGAGTTCCGGTTCCTCGGCGCCACCGACCCGACCGAATTTGCGCAGGCCGATCTGTTCGACGTCGACACCTTCTTCCAACTGCGCGCTGACGACGGTGGGCTGGAGATGCTGGCGCCCGAGGCCTTTGCCACCGCCACGTTCGAAGCGCAGTCCGACGCCTACGTCATCCAGAACTTCAGCTTCAGCCCCAGTGGCGGAGCCAGCTTCACCGCCACGCCGGTGCCCGAGCCCGGCAGCGCCGCCATGCTGCTGGCGGGCATCGGTGCGCTGGGCTGGCTGGCGCGTCGGCGGCGCGCCTGATCCGCCAGGTCGGCGCCGCGGCGTTTGATCAGTCGCTCGCGCCCATCGCCAGCGCCCGCTGGCGTTGGGCGTCGTCCGCTGCGGTGGGCGTCAGCGGCCAGCCCTGCAGGTGCTGCAAGCTCAGGTCGGCCAGCGCGTCGATCCAGTCGGGCCGGTCGTTCAGGCAGTCGATGAACTCGAAGCGCTCGCCGCCGGCGCCGAGGAAGGCGTCCTTGGCTTCCATCGCGATCTCTTCCAGCGTCTCGAGGTTGTCGGCCGCAAAGCCCGGGCAGATGGCGTCGATGCGCCCTATGCCTTGCTCGGCCAGCCGCTTGACGGTGGGCTCGGTGTAGGGCTCCAGCCACTTGGCGCGGCCCAGCCGGCTCTGGAAGGTGACGATCCAGTCGTCCTTCGGCAAGCCCAGCGCCTCGGCCAGCAGACGCGCAGTCTTGTGGCATTCGCAGTGGTAGGGGTCGCCCAGCGCCAGGCTGCGCGCGGGTACGCCGTGGAAGCTCATCACCAGCTTCTGCCCGCGGCCCTGGCGCGCCCAGTGCGCGCGCACGCTGGCGGCCAGCGCGGCGATGTAACCCGGGTGGTCGTGGTAGCGGTTGACGAAGCGCAGCTCGGGCGGGCGCCGCGAGCGCATCAGCCACTGGGCCACCGCGTCGAAGGCGCTGGCGGTGGTGGCCGCGGCGTACTGCGGGTACAGCGGCAGCACCAGCACGCGTGTGGCACCTTGGGCCTGCAGGGTGTCGAGCACCGTGCCCAAGGCCGGCTGGCCGTAGCGCATGGCGTGGCGCACCACCACGTCATGGCCGCGCGAGGCCAATGCCGCCTGCAGGCAATCGGCCTGGCGTGCCGACCAATGCAGCAGCGGCGAGCCGGCGTCGGTCCAGATCGAGGCGTACTTGGCGGCCGATTTGGCCGGGCGGGTGCGCAGGATCACGCCGTTGAGGATCAGCCACCACAGCACGCGTGGAATTTCGACCACCCGGGGGTCCCACAGAAACTCGGCGAGGTAGCGGCGCAGCGCCGCCGGCGTGGGCGCGTCGGGCGTGCCGAGGTTGACCAGCAGCACGGCGGTTGTCTGCGCGCTGCCGTGACGATAAGGAGGTTCTGGGGCGAAAGTCATCGGCGGCGATTGTCGTCGATGGCCTGCGCTCACCGCCCCGCAGGGTCGTCGAGGATCGCCAGCAGATCGGTCCGGGCCTGATCCGGCGCCAACGGTTTGACCCAGTAACCGATGAAGCCCGAGCGCTGTGCACGCTGCAGGTCTTCGGGCTCGCCGTCGGCCGAGCACATGAAGGCCGGCACCTGCGCCAGGCCCGGCAGCGCACGCAGCGCCTGCAGCAGGGCATGGCCGTCGGTGTCGGGCAGGTGGGCATCGAGCACCAGCACCTCGGGCGGCCAGGCCTCGGCCAGCAGCAGTGCTTCGGCGCCGTTTTCGGCGATGCACAGTTCGATGCGGGGTTCAGCCAGCAGGGCCTGGCCGAACAGCAGGGCGCTGACGCGGTCGTCCTCGACGTACAGCACCCGCAGCGGCGCCGGGTGGGTCATCGCAACGCGCGCCCCACGGTGCTCAAGGCCGATGCGGCACGGTGTCGACGAACGACAGCAACTCGAATCGCACGCAGGGTGCCGTGGGGTCGGCGGGTGAGCCGCCCAACCCGATCAGCCCCGAGCCGTGCAGCGTGCAGCTGCTGCGCTTGAGGGCGACCACGTCCTCGCCGGCACCGAAGCGCACGAAGGTGCCGTTGTAGCTGAGGTCGGTGAGCTGGAACACGCCGCCGTGCCAGTCGACCCGCGCATGCGAGCGCGACACCCGGCCGTCGTCGACCCGGAAGTGGGCCTGCGGGCTGCGCCCCATCACCACCGGCATGTGGCCGCCATCGAACACCTCGTTGAGGTCCTGCCACTGCAGGCGCACCGCCTCGGGCTCGACGACGCTGGCCACGGCACCGAACTGCGTGGGCGGCAGTTCGACCCCTCGGCGGCGGCCGCCCAGCACATGAACCTGCACCGGCTCGGCTCGGCCGCGCAGGTGCATCCAGCCGAGTGAACGAAAGCGCGGCTGGGCTTCGGCGCTCAGCCCGTCGAGCACTTCCACGGTGATCAGCGTCTCGTTGTCGCTGGCATGGTCGATCAGGCGGGCGGCCACGTTGACGGCGTCGCCGAAGCAGTCACCGCTCATCTCGACCACCTCGCCGCGGGCCAGTGCCACCTGCAGGCGCAGGCCACGCAGGCCGGGCGAGGCCCCGCGCTCGCTGCCGCGGATGACCAGGCCCTCGAGCGCCTCGTGCATCTGCTGGGCCGACTGCAGGCCGTCGGTGGGGGAGGCGAACACCGCCATCAGGCCGTCGCCCAGGGTCTTGATCAGCGCGCCGCCACAGGCCGGCACCGCGCGTGCCAGCGCGGTGACGGTGTGGGTGACCACCGAAGTGGCCTCGGCATTGCCCAGCGTCTCGTAAAGGGCGGTGGAGCCCCGGAGATCGGCAAACAGGACGGTGCGCTCGGCGATGCGCGTCATGCAAGCCAGTTTAGCCGTGAACGAATGGCGCCCTGCCCGGACCGGACCGGGCGCCGGCCGATCACAGGTTGTCGAGGTAGGTTCGCAATTTGTCTGACCGGCTCGGGTGCTTCAACTTGCGGATCGCCTTGGCCTCGATCTGGCGGATGCGCTCGCGTGTCACGTCGAACTGCTTGCCGACTTCTTCCAGCGTGTGGTCGGTGCTCATCTCGATGCCGAAGCGCATGCGCAGCACCTTGGCCTCGCGCGGGGTCAGGCTGTCGAGGATGTCCTTGACCACATCACGCAGGCCGGCCTGCATCGCGGCCTCGATCGGCGCGGTGTTGTTGGTGTCCTCGATGAAGTCGCCCAGATGGCTGTCGTCGTCGTCGCCGATCGGCGTTTCCATGGAGATCGGCTCCTTGGCGATCTTCATGATCTTGCGGATCTTGTCCTCGGGGATCTCCATCTTCTCGGCCAGCGTCGGGGCGTCGGGCTCGAAGCCGAACTCCTGCAAGTGCTGGCGCGAGATGCGGTTCATCTTGTTGATCGTCTCGATCATGTGAACCGGGATGCGGATGGTGCGGGCCTGGTCGGCAATGCTCCTCGTGATCGCCTGACGGATCCACCAGGTGGCGTAGGTCGAGAACTTGTAGCCGCGGCGGTATTCGAACTTGTCGACCGCTTTCATCAGGCCGATGTTGCCCTCTTGAATCAGGTCGAGGAACTGCAGGCCGCGGTTGGTGTACTTCTTGGCGATCGAGATCACCAGCCGCAGGTTGGCCTCGATCATCTCTTTCTTGGCATCGCGGCTCGACTTCTCGCCCGCATTCATCTTGCGGTTGATTTCCTTCAGGTCGTCCAGCGGCACCACGGCGTGGTTCTGCAGGTCGATCAGCTTCTGCTGCATCTCCTGGATCGCCGGCAGGTTGCGGCCCATGATCGCGCTGTAGGGCTTGTTGGCGGCGATCTCCTTCTCGGCCCACTGCAGGTTCAGGATGTTGGGCGGGAAGGTCTTGACGAAATGCTCCTGCGACATGCCGCAGCGATCGACCACGATCTTGCGGATCTCACGCTCGAAGCGGCGCACGTCGTCCACCTGCGAGCGCAGCACGTCGCACAGCCGCTCGATGGTCTTGACCGTGAAGCGGATGGTCATCAGGTCGTCGGTCAGCTGCTGCTGGCACTTGGCGTACGAAGCCGAGTTGTAGCCGTCCTTCTCGTAGGCCTTGCGCATCTTGTCGAAGTGCGTGCGCACCAGGGCAAAGCGCTCCAGCGCCTGGCTCTTGAGCTCTTCGAGCTTCTTGGTCAGCGCCTTGCTGCCGCCCTGGCCGTCGTCGTCGTCTTCTTCGTCGAATTCGTCGAAGTCTTCCTCGGCCACGTAGTCGTCGGCCTCGTTGGTGGAGACGAAGCCGTCGACCACCTCGGAGATCTGCTTGGTGCCGCCACCGATGGCGTCGGCCATCGACAGGATCTCGGCGATCGTCTTGGGCGAGGCCGAGATGGCCTGCATCATCGATTGCAGGCCGCCTTCGATGCGCTTGGCGATCTCGATCTCGCCTTCGCGGGTGAGCAGTTCGACCGAACCCATCTCGCGCATGTACATGCGCACCGGGTCGGTGGTGCGGCCGAACTCGCTGTCGACGGTGGACAGCGCGGCTTCGGCGGCCTCTTCGGCTTCTTCCTCGGTGGCGGTGGTGGTGGTGCCGCCGGCGATCAGCAGCGTGGCGGCGTCGGGCGCCTGCTCGTACACCGCGATGCCCATGTCGTTGAGCATCGAGACGATGGCCTCGAGGATCTCGTTGTCCACCAGCTTCTCGGGCAGGTGGTCGTTGATCTCCTGGTGCGTCAGGAAGCCGCGCGTCTTGCCCATCTTGATGAGCGTCTTCAACTCGAGGCGGCGCTTGGCGACTTCTTCCTCGGTCAGCGTGGTTTCATCCAGGCCGAACTCGCGCATCAGCGCGCGCTCTTTGGCGCGTGAGACCTTCATGCGCAGCGGCTTGGCCTTGGCCTCGACGACGATGCCTTCTTCGACCACCGCCTCGACCTCGACCTCGGGTTCGATGAACTCGGCCTCGATGTCGCCCAGATCTTCTTCGTCGGCCTTCTTGGCCTCGGGCTTAACCTTGCCGCCCTTGGCCGCCACCTTGTCGGCCTTGGCTGCTTTGGCCGCCACGACGGGCTTGACGGCCTTTGTTGCCGGCTTGGCCGCAGCCTTGAGCGCGCTGTCGGGCTTGGCGGACGCGGCCGACTGGGCCTTGGCCGCAGGCTTGGTGGCCTCGGCGGTGGGTTTGGCAACGGTCTTGGTGGCAGTCTCGGGCTTGGCCTTGGCGGCAGCGGCCTTGTCGGCGGCTTTGTCGGCAGGCTTGGCGGCGTCGGTCTTCTTGGCGGTCATGCGGGTCCTTGCGCGGGTGATCTCGGGGGGTTGGCGCCAAGCAGGTGCAGCGACGCGTCACGGCGGCAGGCACACGCGAACAGACCTGCACACAACCATGCGCGGCTCGTTCCCGGGCGCCCGGTCAGACGGGAGTCGGGTGCTTCATGCTTGGTCGGGCAAGCTCGCGTGGACGTTTGTAGAGTGCAGCCCTTGCGGGGGAGTTGGCCTTACCGCTGTGCGTACCCGTGGTCGTGGGTGGCCGGGGCCGGAGGTGCTGCTGTCACTCTTGCCGATGCAACCAATCGCGCATTATCCGCGATTCACGGGGTAGCGTCAAAACCGCGTCTGCAAGTCCATCACCGCCGATCGCTGCGCTGCGCCCGACCCGCGCGCACCGCGCTTCAACGGCCTGCCATGGCCGCGGGCTTGGCAGGCCCGCGCTTGAGCTCGGCCGTCAGGTGGATCAGCGCATTGCGGCGCGCGGTGGCCTCTTCGGACAGGTCGCCCGATTCGGTCAGCCATTGCAGCTCTTCCTTCACGGCCTGCTGGCGCAGGCGCAGCAGCACGGCGTCGAGCAGCACCTCGGGCGCCTCGTCGTCGGCCACATCGTGGAAGCCGGTCAGCCGGACCAGCAGTGCGCGCAGACCGTCGCCGGCTTCGTCGTCGGCGTCATCCTCGCGGCGCAACTCGTCGATCAGGGCCGGCATGGTGATGGGGCCGTGCTCGTGCAATACCCGCTCCACCGCGGCGAAAAAAGGGCCGTAGGGCACCGGTTGGCCGGCGAGGAATTCGTGCGTTTCGCCGGGCAGCGCCAGCCAGGTGGCGGTGTGGCGCGCCAGCAGCCAGGCGCAGCGGTCGAGCAGGGTGGCCGACTGCGGCGGCGCGCGGTGACCGGCCATCGGGTAGACACGCGGGCGGCCGCCTTCCCGCCCGCCCTCCCGCCCGAAGTGGCGCCCGCTGTCGCGCCAGCCGTCGCGGCCGCCCTTGCGCCAGTCGCCGCGGCGCGCGCCGGCGGGCGGCGAGCCGTCGTCGGCCGGCGCTGGACCGGCGTCGTCGGGGCCTGCCTCGGCGCGGGGCGGCCGGCGGCCGGCGCTGCGTCGGGCCCAATGCGCCTGCAGCACCTCGGCGGCCATGCCGCCCAGGCGCGCCAGCTCCTGCACCAGCTGTTCGCGCAGCAGGCCTTCAGGCAGCAGGGCCACCAGCGGGCCGGCCTGCGACAGCATCTTCGAGCGGCCCTCGGCGGTGGCCAGGTCGCAGTCGATGCCGGCGTGGGCGATCAGCTGCGTCGACAGCGGCACGGCCTGCGCCACCGTGCGCTCGAAGGCCTCGGGGCCGAGTTCGCGGATGTAGGAGTCGGGGTCGTGTTCGGCCGGCAGGAACAGGAAGCGAACGCTGCGGGTGTCGCTGGCGTGCGGCAGCGCCGCCTCCAGCGCGCGGCCGGCGGCGCGCCGACCGGCGGCGTCACCGTCGAAGCTGAACACCACCGCGTCGGTGAAGCGGAACAGCTTGGCCATGTGCTCGTCGGTGCAGGCCGTGCCCAGCGTGGCCACCGCGTTGGGGAAGCCCCACTGGGCCAGCGCCACCACGTCCATGTAGCCCTCGACCACCAGCGCATAACCCTTGGCGCGCAGGCCCTGCCGGGCCTCGTACAGGCCGTACAGTTCCTGGCCCTTGTGGAACACCGGGGTCTCGGGCGAGTTCAGGTATTTGGGCTCGCCGACGTCGAGCACGCGCCCGCCAAAGCCGATGACCTCGCCCTTGACCGAGCGGATCGGGAACATGATGCGGTCGCGGAAGCGGTCGTAGCGCTTCTCTTCGCCGCCGCCGTCGGCCTCGCCGCCGCTGGTGATCACCAGGCCGCTCTCGGCGAGCAACGGGTCGTCGTAGCGCGGAAACACGCCGGCCAGCGTGCGCCAGCCCTCGGGCGCGTAGCCCAGGCCGAAGCGCGCGGCGATGGCACCGGTCAGGCCGCGCTTCTTCAGGTAGTCGACGGCGCGCGGGCTGGCCTTGAGCGCACCCCGGTAGTGATCGCCCGCCTTGGCCAGCACCTCGCTGAGCGTGGCGCGCTGGCTGCGCTCGGCCTCGGCGCGGGCCTTGTCCTCGGGCGTGGCGGTGCTTTCGGGCACGGTCATGCCCACCTGCTGGGACAGATCGCGCACCGCGTCCATGAAGCCCATGCCGTGGTGCTCGGTCAGGAAGCGGATGGCGTCGCCATGTGCGCCGCAGCCGAAGCAGTGGTAGGTCTGGCGCGACGGGCTGACGATGAAGCTGGGCGACTTCTCGCCGTGGAAGGGGCACAGGCCCTTGTGGTTGATGCCGGCCTTCTTCAGTTCGACATGGCGCCCCACCACCTCGACGACGTCGACGCGGGACAGCAGATCAGCGATGAAACCGGTGGGCAGCACCCGGCTAGTCTATCGAAGCGGCCCGCCGCAACATGCTGCAATGGCCGCCGCGCCGGATCAGTCGCCCAGCCCGCCGCGTGCCGGGGCCGGGCTGGCATCGGCCACGCTGCCGTCGGGCGGCGGCTGCCCGGCGCCGGCCGCCAACGGCGCTGCGCTGAGGGCGAACAAGCCCTTCCAGTCGCGCACCCAGGGCACCACCTCGGCGGCCGGCATCGGCGCGGCGATGCCCAGCCCCTGGCCGATCTCGCAGCCCATGTCCATCAGGATGCGGGCCTGGGCCGCGGTCTCGATGCCCTCGGCCACCACCACGCAATCGAAGGTGCGCGACAGGCCAATCACGCCTTCGACGATGGCGCGGTCCTGCGCGTCGGCCAGCATGTTGTGCACGAAGCTGCGGTCGATCTTGAGCACCTGCACCGGCAGGCGCTTCAGGTAGGTGAGGGTGGAGTAACCGGTGCCGAAATCGTCGAGCGCCCAGCGCACACCCAGCCGCGCGCAGCGCTCGAGCACCGCCGAGGTGAAGCCGATGTCGGTGAGCGCGGCGGTCTCCAGCACCTCCAGCTCCAGCCGCGGGCCCAGCGGCTTGGCATGCCGGGCCAGCAACTCGCCCAGGCGCTGCGCAAAATCGGGCTCCTGCAGGTGGCGCGCGGTGATGTTGACGCTGACCGAGACATCCAGCCCCAGGTCCTGCCACACCTCCAGCTGATCCAGCGCCTGCGCCAGCACATGGTCGCCCACCCGCGCCGACAGGCCGGTGTGCTCGACCAGCGGCAGAAACTGCGCCGGCGGCACCACGCCGTGCTCGGGGTGGTTCCAGCGCAGCAGGGCCTCGAAACCCAGCACCACACCGCGCCGCAGGTCGACCTTGGGCTGGTAGTACAGCATCAGCTCGTTGCGATCGAGTGCGTCCTGCACCCGGCCGATGGCCAGCACACGCTCTTCGGTGCGGCGGCTGTGCTCGGGGTCGAAGAACAGGAAGCCGTTGCGGCCCGACTGCTTGACGCCGTACATCGCGTGGTCGGCATGGCGCAGCAGGGTGTCGGCGTCGCTGGCATCCAGCGGGTAGACGGTGGCGCCCACGCTGGCGGTGACCACCTCGGGCTCGGCGCCGGGGCGCACGACGATGGGTTGGGCCACCACGCGCAGCACGCGCTCAACCGCCGCGCGGGCCTCGTCGACCGTGCCGGCACGCAGCAGCAGCACGAATTCATCCCCGCCCAGCCGCGCCGCGGTATCCGACCACACCGTGCCGCGCACCCGCAGCGCACTGCGCAGCCGGTTGGCCAGTTCGACCAGGAACAGGTCGCCGGCCTCGTGGCCATGGCGCTCGTTGACGGCCTTGAAGTGGTCGAGATCGAGGTAGCACACCGCCAGCAGATAACCGTCACGGTCGGTGGCGGCCATCGCCTCGGCCAGCAGCTGGCCCAGCCGCGCCCGGTTGGGCAGCCGGGTCAGTTCGTCGAAGTGCGCCTGCCGTTCGAGCCGCTCACGCTGCAGGCGCTGCTCGGTCACGTCGCTGACCACCAGCACGTGGTAGCGCAGCGCACCATCGGGGCCGTGCACCGTGGAGACGGTGACGTGCAGCGCGCAGGCCTCGCCGTTGCGGCGCCGCTCGACCACCTCGCCCACCCAGTGGCCGTGGCTGCGCAGCGCCGACCACAGACTGGCCTGCTGCGGACGGTTCAGGCCATCAGCGTTGCCAGCGCGCAGCAGGCCCGGCACCGTGCCGATCAACTCGTCGCGCGGGATGCCGACGATGCGGCAATAGGTCGGGTTGGCATCGAGCACCTGCAGATCGGCGTCGGTGATCACCAGGCCCTCGTGCAGGTGCATCAGCACGTTGGACGACAGCTGGTGGCGGTCTTCGGCGTGGCGCCGCGCGCCCACGTCGGCCAGCGAGGCCACCACCCGCAGCGGCGCGCCGGTGTCGTCGCGCTCGGCCACGATCACGTGCACCTCGAACCAGCACCAGTCGTCACGCACCCGCACCCGCACCTCGCGCCGCAGCCCGGTGCCGGCGGGCGTGGCCACCGAGGCCAGCGCGCTGTGCAGCGCAGCGCGGTCGTCGGCGTGCACCCGGTGCAGCCAGCGCTCGAGGCTGGTGTCGCGCTCGGCCTGTGGATCGTCCATCAGCGCACGCCAGCGCGGCGAGGTGAAGCCTTCACCGGTGCGCAGGTTCCAGTCGGCCACGCCCAGGTCCGAGCCCACCAGCGCCAGCTGCCAGCGTTCGTCCAGCCGGGCCAGCTCACCTGCCTGGGCGTGCGACACCAGCACCAGGGCGGCCAGCATCGCGGCATAGGCCCACAGCAGCACCAGGCCGCCGCCGCCCGGCAACCGATTGGCCAGCGCAAACGGGCCCAACCCGGCGGCGGTGGCCAGCAACATCACCACGGTGATGCCCAGCACGGCGGCCGACGCGGTGGCCAGGCCGCAGCGCAGCGCCAGCGTGCACAGCAGCACCGGCGGCAGCAGCAGCAGCGCCGCGGTGACCAGGCCCAGTGCGGGCGGTGCCGCCAGCGTGACAAGCAGCGCCAGCGCGCTGGCCGCCAGCAGCGCCCCGGATTGCAGCCGCAGCGCGGGCCCGCAGGCCTGCGCCAGGCTGCGGCGGCTGAGCGTGAGCAGCGGCACACCGGCCACCAGCACGCCCAGCAGATCACCCATCCACCATTGCAGCGCGGTCGCCGGCAGCGCCAGGGTGCTGATGCGCCCGCTGATCGCCAGCCAGGCTGCGCCGTTGGCAGCGGTGACGACGGTGGCGCCAAGCCCCCCGGCGCCGATCAGCAACCACAGATCGCGCCGTTGTTCCAGTCGGGGGTTGAAGCCGGCGCGGCCCATCCAGCGCGCCGCGGCCCACGGTCCCCCCACGTTGCCCACCGCGATCATTGCGGACAGCCACGCCGGCGCGCCAACCGACAACGGCACCGCAAAGGCACCCGCCAGCAGGCCGGGCACACAACCCGGGCCCCAGCGCACCAGCACGGCCAACGCCAGGCCCAGGGCCGGCCAGAACGTGGCGACGAAGGGTGCCGGCCCCGGCAGCGCCAAGCCCAGCTGACCGGCCGCAAAGTAGCCCAACGCCACCACCGCCGATCGCCACAGCCACGCGCGGCCGGGCTGCCGGGCGGGAGGCAGCGGGGCGCGGGTGGTGGGGTCAGTCAGATCGGTCAACACGGATGGCAGTTCAGCAGGCAGCCCGGGGCGGGGCCATGGATCGGGCATGGTATCGACAGGGCAGGGCTGCACACCATCCCGCGAGCGGGGCTTGGCGGTGGATCGATGCAGCGCATGGCAGTGCAAAAAATAAAAAAGGCCCGGCGAGGCCGGGCCTGTGACAGGGCTTGCGGCGCAGTTGCGGCGCACGCCATGCCGGTGAGGCGATCAGAGCGCGAAATCCTCGATCTTGGCGCCGGCGGCCAAGGCCGCTTTCAGCCACTTGGGTTGCAGGCCACGACCCGTCCAGGATTCACCGGTGGCGGCATTGCGGTATTTGGCGGCCACCTTGCCGGTGGGTTTGGCCGCGGTCGAGGTGCGGGCGGTGGGGGCCTTGCCGGCAATATCGGCAGCCGACAGGCCATATTCGGCCATCAGCGCCTTGACCTTGGCCACCGCGTCGGCACGGGCCTCACGCTGGACGTCGGCGATCTTCTTTTCGATTTCGGCGCGTTGCGCCAGCAGGTCTTGCAGCGAGGACATATTCAGGCTCCGGTTGAAATGACAACGGCGCGAGTGTAATACCAATCTCGAATCGCTGTCATGCCGAAACTATGCTGGGTATCCCTGATCGGGCCTGCGTAAATCAGGCCGACGGCGGAACATAACCTGCAGGCTGCTCGGCACCGGCGCCGAAGAAGAACTGTTCCATCTGTCGGGCAAGGTATTGGCGGGCACGCTGGTCGGCCAGGTTGAGGCGGTTTTCATTGACCAGCATGGTCTGGTGCTTGAGCCACAGCGCCCAGGCTTCCTTGCTGACGCTGGCATAGATGCGCTTGCCCAACTCGCCCGGGTAGGGGGCGAAGTCCAGGCCTTCGGCTTCTTTCTTGAGGTGAACGCATAACACGGTACGGGCCATCGTGGTTCTCCAGGGAGTGGTGTTCGAATCGGGACGGGTTTTCAACCCAGTTTCTTGACCAGCACCTGCGAGCGCCGGTCCCAGTTGTACTTGCGTTTGCGCGCTTCGGGCAGCCAATCGGGATCGACCGGTGCAAAACCGCGCTTGATGAACCAGTGCATCGTGCGCGTGGTGAGCACGAAGATACTTTCCAGGCCCTGCGCCCGGGCCCGCTGCTCGATGCGTTTGAGGATGCGCTCGCCGTCACCCTGCCCCTGCACCTGCGGCGATATGGTGAGCGCCGCCATTTCACCGGTGCGGCCTTCGGGATAGGGGTACAGCGCGGCGCAGCCAAATATCACGCCGTCGTGCTCGATGATCGTGTAATTGGCGATGTCGCGCTCGATTTCGGTGCGCTCGCGGCGCACCAGGGTGCCGTCGCGCTCGAACGGTTCGATCAGTTGCAGGATGCCGCCCACGTCGTCGGCGGTGGCTTCGTGCAGGCTTTCGAGTTTCTCGTCGACCACCATGGTGCCGATGCCGTCGTGGGTGAATATCTCCTGCAATATCGCGCCGTCCACCCCGAACGGCAGGATGTGCGAGCGCTCGACACCGGCCTCGCAGGCCTTCACGCAGTGCTGCAGGTAGAAGGCCAGGTCGGTGGGCTGGGTGGCTGGCGGCAGCGAGCTCAGCAGTCGTTTGGCATCGGCCAGCGCCAGTTCGGTGTCGATGGCGCTGTCGGGGTCGTCGCGGTCCTCGGCGATGCCGGGGGTTTCGGTCATGAACAGCAGCTTGTCGGCCCGCAGCGCCACCGCGGTGGCGGTGGCCACGTCTTCCATCGTCAGGTTGAAGGCCTCACCGGTGGGCGAGAAGCCGAACGGGCTGAGCAGTACCAGCGCGCCGATGTCGATGGCGCGGCGGATGGTCGCGCCATCGACCCGGCGCACCACGCCCGAATGCATGAAGTCCACGCCGTCAA
This sequence comes from Burkholderiales bacterium RIFCSPHIGHO2_12_FULL_69_20, assembly GCA_001770815.1. Lineage (GTDB taxonomy): Bacteria > Pseudomonadota > Gammaproteobacteria > Burkholderiales > Burkholderiaceae_C > Pseudaquabacterium. The sequence goes on along the minus strand of MESD01000150.1, from coordinate 4,867 downwards.
CGATGCCCACCGGCCGCGCGGTCAGGAAGTTGCCCGACACCACCCGCACCGTGGCGTTGGCCATCGGCGTGTTGGGCAGGCCCTGCGAGAAGGCGGCCTCGATCTCGAAGCGCAACTGGCCGGCGGCCTCTTGCGCGCAGTCCAGCGTGATGGCGTCGGTGATGCGTTGGCCGTGGCTGTAGCGCGAGGCATGGCCCTTGGCCGCCAGCTGCTCGTTGACCTGCGGCCGGAAGCCGTGCACCAGCACCAGCTTGATGCCCATCGCATGCAGGATGGCGAGGTCTTGCACGAAGTTGTTGAGCTTGCCCGCGGCGATCAACTCGCCGGCCATGCCCACCACGAAGGTCTTGCCGCGGTAGGCGTGGATGTACGGCGCCACGGCGCGAAACCACGGGATGAAGGTGTGCGGGAAGACCAGGCTCATGGTGCGGCGGATTGTGCCGCAGGGCCGCTGGCCCGTGCGCCGGTGCGGGCCGCCTTGCCCATCGCGTGCCCGTCGCTTGATCGCCGGCAGAATGCATGGCGCGAATCGAGCGATCCCCGTCGCCTGGGACGACCCGCCAACCGGGTGCCCCGGGTTCCTTGTCAGCCGCCTCACCGGGCGGCGCTACCAGGTTGCACCACCATGCCCTCCGCCATGCCCTCCGTCGACCATTTTCTGGTCCATGTCCGCAGCGAACTGCTGAACCTGCACGAGGCCGGCCTGATGAAGGCAGAGCGGGTGATCACCACGCCGCAAGGCGCCACGGTGGGCCTGGCCGACGGCCGCCGCCTGATCAACCTGTGCGCCAACAACTACCTGGGCCTGTCGTCGAATGACGTGGTCGGTGCGGCCGCGCAAGCCACGATCGCCAGCCACGGCTTCGGCCTGAGCTCGGTGCGCTTCATCTGCGGCACGCAGGACATCCACAAGACACTGGAGCAGCGGCTGGCGCGCTTTCTGGGCACCGAAGACGCGATCCTGTACGCCGCGGCCTTCGACGCCAACGGCGGCCTGTTCGAGCCGTTGCTCGGCGAGGCCGACGTGGTGATCAGCGACGAGCTGAACCATGCCTCCATCATCGACGGCATCCGGCTGTGCAAGGCGCAGCGTCGGCGCTATCGCCACAACGACATGGCCGATCTGGCCGAGCAGCTGCAGCAGGCGCGCGCGGGCGGCGCGCGGCATGTGCTGGTGTTCACCGACGGCGCGTTCTCGATGGACGGCACGGTGGCCCAGCTCGGCGTGATGCGCCGGCTGTGCGACGCGCACGGCGCGCTGCTGGCCATCGACGACTGCCATGCCACCGGCTTCATGGGCACCACCGGCCGCGGCACGCACGAGCACCACGGCCTGCTGGTGGATGGCCGCTCGCAGATCGACCTGATCACCGGCACGCTGGGCAAGGCACTGGGCGGGGCTTCGGGCGGCTTCACCGCCGGGCCGGCGCCGGTGATCGAGCTGCTGCGCCAGCGCTCGCGGCCGTACCTGTTTTCCAACACGCTGGCGCCGGCCATCGTGGGGGCATCGATCGCGGTGCTCGATCTGCTGGAAGCGTCGACCACGCTGCGCGACCGGGTGCATGCCAACACCCGCCACTTCCGCCAGGCCATCGCCGCGGCCGGCTTCGAGATCAAGCCGGGTGAGCATCCCATCGTGCCGATCATGGTCTACGACGCGGTGCTGGCGCAGCGGCTGGCGGCGCGGCTGCTCGAGCTGGGCATCTACGTGGTGGGTTTCTTTTTCCCCGTGGTGCCGCGCGGCCAGGCGCGCATCCGGGTGCAGGTGAGCGCGGCGCACAGCCTCGAGCAGCTGGATGCGGCGGTGGCCGCCTTTGCCCAGGCCGGACGCGAGTTGGGGCTGTTGAAGTGACCACGCCGAGAATGCTCATCATCGACGGAGACTTGTGATGGCGCCGCTGAAGATCCTCATCATCGGCGCCAATGGCCAGATCGGCACCGAGCTGGCCGAGGCGCTGGCCCAACGCCATGGGCACGCGGCCATCGTCACCAGCGATCTGGCGCCGCAGGGGCGGGTGGCCGGCATCACCCACGAGGCGCTGGACGTGACCGATGCCGCCGCGCTGGCGGCGGTGGTCAAGCGCCACGGCATCACCCAGGTCTACCTGCTGGCGGCGGCTTTGTCGGCCAGCGGCGAGCAGCATCCGCAATGGGCCTGGAACCTGAACATGGGCGGCCTGCTCAACGTGCTGGAGCTGGCCCGCACCGCCCGGCTGCAACGCGTGTTCTGGCCCAGCTCGATCGCCGCCTTCGGGCCCGGCACGCCGGCCACCGCGCCGCAGCACACGGTGATGGACCCCGGCACGGTCTACGGCATCAGCAAGCTGGCCGGCGAGCGCTGGTGCGCCTGGTACCACGCCACCCACGGCGTGGACGTGCGCAGCCTGCGTTATCCCGGACTGATCAGCTGGAAGACGGCGCCCGGTGGCGGCACCACCGATTACGCGGTCGACATCTTCCACGGCGCGCTGCAACGTGGGCGCTACACCAGCTTTCTGCGTGCCGATACGCGGCTGCCGATGATGTACATGCCCGATGCGATCCGCGCCACGCTGGCGCTGATGGACGCGCCGGCCGAGGCCATCACCGAGCGCGGCAGCTACAACCTGTCCGGTTGCAGCTTCACGCCGGCCGAGATTGCCGAAGAGATCGAACGCCAGGTGCCGGGCTTCACGCTGGACTGCGTGCCCGACTTCCGCCAGGCCATCGCCGACAGCTGGCCGCAGGCCATCGACGACAGCCTGGCCCGGCGCGACTGGGGCTGGGCGCCGCAGTTCAACCTGGCGGCGATGGTCGACGACATGCTGTTGAACCTGCGGCCGCGGCTGGCCGCCTGATCCGCGCTCAGGCCAGCGCGCCGCGCAGCGCGTCGAGCAGCCCGTCGGGCACTTCGGCCATCAGCGTGTGGCCCGAGGGCAGATGCACCACCTGGGCCTTCAGCGCGGCGGCGATGTCGCGGGTGGCGCGCGGTGGCGTCATCTGGTCCAGCGTGCCCAGCACCATCGTCACCTTGGCGGTCACCTTGGCGGCGGCGTCCAGACCACCGCTGTAGGCATCGCAGACGCTGAAATCGTGGTGGAACAGGTTCACCGCGCAGCCGGTGGCGTTGGCGCCGGCCAGCGTGCGGCGCATCAGCGCGCGGTTGCTGCCGTGCAGCCACATGCCCGGCCCGGGGAACGAGGGCTTGGCCGCCAGCGTGCCGATCGAGAAGGCGTTGACCATGGCTATGGCCTGCAGCGGGGTGTCGCGCGCGGTGTCGAGCAGCGCCTGCGAGACCTTCATCGGGTAGGCCGTGCCGACCATCACCATCCGGCCGATCAGTGCGGGCGCACGCGCGGCGGCTTCCAGCGCGATCAGCGAGCCCATGCTGTGGCCCACCAGCGTGGCCTGGCCGGGGTTCTTCACGCCAGCCGCCGCCAGCACCGCCAGCAGCCAGTCGGCGGTGTCTTCGACGCTGGCCGCCACCGGGCCGACGCTGCGGCCGTGGCCGGGCAGGTCGACCGCCAGCACGCTGTAACCGTGGTGCGCACACCAGCGTGCCAGCAGCGTCCAGCCGCTGTGGTCGTGCAGCGCGCCGTGGACGAAGACCACGCAGGGCAGGGCAGCATCGAAGGGTTTGCCGCCGGTGTAGGCATAGGCCTCGCGGCCATTGATGTCGAGCTTCATGCTGCCCGTCCTTGCGCGTTCTGCGCCACCTTCAACGCGCGCTTCAGATCGTCGATCAAGTCGTCGGCGTCCTCCAGCCCGATCGACAGCCGGATGGTGCCGGGGCCGATGCCGGCGCGCGCCAACGCTGCATCGTCCATGCGGAAATGGGTGGTGCTGGCCGGGTGGATCACCAGCGATCGGCAATCACCCACGTTGGCCAGGTGCGAGAAGATCTTCAGCGCCTCGATGAAGGCCACGCCCTGGGCGCGTGAGCCCTTCAGGTCGAAGCTGAACACCGCGCCGCAGCCCTTGGGCAGCAGCTGCCTGGCCAGCGCGTGGCTGGGATGCGATTCGAGTTCGGGGTAGCCGACCCGCGCCACCATCGGGTGTGCCGCCAGCATGGCCACCACCTTGCGCGTGTTCTCCACATGCCGGGCCATGCGCAGCGGCAGCGTCTCGATGCCCTGCAGGATCAGCCAGGCGGTGTGCGGGCTCATGCAGGCGCCGAAGTCGCGCAGGCCTTCGCGGCGGGCGCGCAGCAGGAAGGCGCCGACGGTGCTCTCCTCGCTGAACACCATGCCGTGGAAACCGTCGTAGGGCTCGGTCAGCTCGGGGAATTTGCCCGAGCGGTCCCAGTCGAAGTTGCCGCTGTCGACCAGCAGCCCGCCCACCACCGTGCCGTGGCCCGACAGGAACTTGGTGGCCGAGTGAAACAGCAGATCGGCGCCATGGTCGAAGGGCCTCAGCAGCCAGGGCGGCGTGAAGGTGCTGTCGACCAGCAGCGGCAGCCCGGCCTCGTGCGCGATGGCGCTGACGGTGGGGATGTCCAGCACGTCCAGTCCCGGGTTGCCCAGCGTCTCGCCGAACAGCAGCCGCGTTTCGGGCCGGATCGCGGCGCGCCAGCCATCGATGTCGCCTGGCTGCACGAAGGTGGTGCTGATGCCGAAGCGCCGCAACGTGTAATCCAGCAGGTTGTGTGAGCCGCCGTACAGCGCGCTGCTGGCCACGATGTGCCGCCCGGCGCCGGCCAGCGTGGCGATGGCCAGGTGCAACGCGGCCTGGCCGCTGGCGGTGGCAATCGCCCCGGCGCCGCCTTCCAGCGCGGCGATGCGCTCTTCCAGCACCGCGGTGGTGGGGTTGCTGATGCGGCTGTAGACGTGGCCCGAGCGTTCCATGTTGAACAACGAGGCCGCATGCTCGCTGCTCTGGAAGACGAAGG
>MESD01000149.1:2727-7274 GCA_001770815.1 Burkholderiales bacterium RIFCSPHIGHO2_12_FULL_69_20 | reverse complement strand
AGGCTCGAGCCCTTCGATCTGGCCTTCGCGCCGGTCACCAACGCCGAGTTTGAGCATTTCATCCGCGCAGGTGGCTACGAAAAGGACAAATGGTGGGCGCCCCCGGGCCCTGACTCATTGCGCTGGCGCGAGAAGACGCTCCTCAAGCAACCTCACGGGTGGAATACCCAGAACCCCCGGCTCGCGCCAGTAGTGGGCGTAACCATGTGGGAATGCATGGCCTATTGCGAGTTTCTCACCGAAGCGGCCAAGGTTATGGGCGACGATCGGACATACCGCCTGCCCACTGCGGCCGAGTGGGAGGCGGCCGCGCGTGGTCCGGGTCACGACCGGCCGCGGTACCCCAGGAGTGATGACACGCCGGGCTCCGAACACTACAGTCATCGTGCGGCGGGCTGGTTATCACCCAGCCCGGTGGGCTGTTTCCCCAGGGGTGACGTGCGGCGGAACGGCGCGACACTGACCGACTTGTTGGGCAACGTCTGGGAGTGGACTTCCAGCCGGCACGCGAAAGCGCTCGAAGTCGTCGATGTGCTGACTCTGCATCCCTGGCGGATCAACAGCCTTGACGGCCTCCGGTCGGCACTGCAACGCGGCGGTTGGCACTTCACCGTCTACGGCGTCAGCCACCTTAGTCGCTCTGGCCTCGATCCGCTAGGCGTCTTCGGCACCCAAGTCGGGTTTCGCGTGGCGGCCAGCCGTCCCCGTTGAAATTGCTGTTCCCTGGACCCTGAATTTGGTTGGGCGGTTCGACAGCGCACGAAGCGCGCGGCGGCCGCGTAGTTCTGCGCCTCTTCAACGTCATCGCCTCGCGCGGCCCTGCGTTCGTGCTCGTCCACCCGAATGGGCGCAACCGCACATCCATGCGGACAATGGGGTCAACTTCATCGACGCCGAATCCCTGTTGCCCACCGATCCATTCGATCCCATAGGCCGCCTCGCCGCCAGACTGGCGAGCGGCGAACCCTTGCCCAAAGAAGCCCTGGAACGCGTCGACCAGGACTGCTGGCCGCTGTGGATTGATCTCTGCGTGCGCCAGGGTGGCCTCACCGCAGATCTCAAGACCGACAGCGGCCGGCGCGAGATCGCCCGTGGTGCGAAATGGCTCGACGACAAGATCGAAGAGATGACCAAGAGGCGGCTCGCGGTCATGGGGTTCGCAGCGGACATCGACCCCCGGCCGGCCCTGATCCGCGTCGCGCAACTGACCCGCAGCGTGCTGGCCCGGCCCAGCGGCGCCGCGCCGGCCGACGGCGACCTTCCGCAGACGCTGTCCGAACAACTGCTGCGCGACGCGCTCGGCACGCCGGGCGCGCCGGGCCTGTGCACGCTGCCCGACGGCGGCGTCCAGGTTCACGTGCTGCTGGTGGACCACACGGCGCCCGACGACGCGCCCGGATTGGTCGGCGCACTGCGCCTGTGGCGCGTGCCGTCGGGCCGGTGGTCGATCGCCGAAAACCGCTTCGCCGCGGCGTCCGGCAGCGTCCTTCTGCAGCGCAACGACAGGCGCGACGACGGCCAGGCCTGGGACCAGGCGTTCCGGCTGGCCACGGCCGTGCTGCACAGACACCTCGCACCCGGCAAGTGCGAGGACATCGCGCTGGCCTGGGATCTGCTGCCGCCGCTGAACGTGCGCGGCAACCTCGTGCCGCTGTGCGTGGTCGGCGGCGGCTCGGCCGGCGCGATCATCGCGTTGGCAGCCTTGTACCTGATGCGCGACGAACTGCGCGACGAGCGGTTGCTGGCCGAGTTGGAACTGATGGAGTGGGGCCACCTGGCCGTCACCGCCTGCCTGAGCGCCGACGCAAAGACGCCCGACGCGCTGTCGCCGGTCGGCGGCGCACCCGCCAAGCTGGCCGGCTGGCTGCAGTGCCCCGCGGAGGCGGTGCGCCCCCGGCGCATCCTGGTGGCCGCCCGCCAGCCGCGTGGCCCCCTGTTGCCCCCCCGCTACCTGCAGCCCTGCGCAGACATCGAAGAGCTCATCCACGAAGCCGTCCGCGTGGCCAGCGGCGTGAAGTCGCCTCACCGCAAGGCGCTGTTGGCCCAGCTGCTGCGTCCAGGGCGCGCGCATCCCGACAAAGAGATCGTCGAAGCCGCGTCGAAGGATGTGGACCCGCCGGCCAGCCTGCGCGAAGGCCTGGTGGCGCGCTACGCCACCCTGTGCCGGCCGACGGACAAGGACGAGACTCGGATGAACCCGAGCCGGCTCGACCGCTTCTTCGTCAACCTCACGCTCTCGCGCAGCCCGCGCAAGCGGCCCACCGACAACCCCGACGATCGCTGGCAGTTGCAGAAGGACGATCAACCCATCGACTCGCTGCAACAACTGCTCGACCCGAAGACCGACCCCGACGCCGACGCCTTCCTGCTGGTGGGCCAGCCCGGCGGCGGCAAGACCACGCTGCTGCAGCACCACGAGGCGACCACCGCACGCCGCGCACTGAAACGACTGGCGCGCGACAGCAAGGCCGAGGAGCTGTGCGTGTTCCACAGCCTGCGCGGCTACCGGGGCGCCGACCACGCCGACCCCGGGCGCTTCGTCGAGCGCGCCTGCGCCACGCTGGAGCCCGGCGCAACGCTCGAATCGCTGCTGCGTCGCGGCCAGGTGCGCTTTCTGTTCGACGGCATCAACGAGATCACCGCCAGCAGCCAGCAGGCACGCCGCGCCGCGGTGGCCGCGCTGGTCGAGTGCTTGGCGGACCTGCGCCAGAAGCACGGCCTGTACCCGCCGGTCTTCAGCGTGCGTGAACAGCATGAGGCGCTGCTGGGCGAGAAGGTCGAGGGCCGGCGCTTCCAGATCCGCCACGTCTACGTCCACCCGTGGAACGACGACCAGGTGCGGCGCTACATCCGCCGCCAGATTGGCAGGCGCGGCCGTGTGCTCGAAGACCGGCTGGCCGCCGACTCGGCGCTGCGCACCTTGCATTCGGTGCCGATCAACCTGGCCTTCCAGTGCGAGCTGCTGCGCCTGCGCGAGCAGGTGGCCACCAACCAGGCGCAGCTGTTCTCGGGAATGACCTGGAAGCACCTGAAACGCGAATATGCACGCGGCACCTTGGGCGCACGGGGCCTGCTGAAGAGCACCGACGCCGGCCGCATCAGCAACCCCGACTGGTGGAACCACCACCTGCTCGAGCTGCCCGATGAAGGCGAGCTGGTGCGCAACCTGGACCGCCAGGGCCAGGAACTCATCCAGCCCGACCCGCTGGACGGCGAACTGATGGCGCTGGACATTCCCGCAAAGGACGTCGGGCGCTGGATCCAGCCGCAGACCCTGCGCGAGGCCTGGAAGGCCGCGGTGCAGGAACTGGGCATCGCCGAGATCGGCCTCACCAGCGGCCGCTTCGCCTTTGCCCACCAGCTCTGGGCCGAGTTCCTGGCCGCGCGCTGGCTGGGCTACGAAGGCGACGACAGCAAGCGCAGGCGCGCGAGCCGGGATGCGCTGGACAAGTTGATGCCGAGCCTCGCGCCGGTGGCCGAGCCGAGTTTCGGACAGGCGCTTGAACGGGCCGAGGCCTCGAAGGAGCCGCTGGCGCTGCTGGAGCGCTCGAAGTGGGAGGAAGTGGTCAAGACCGCGGTGCAGCTGTCGCCGCAGCCCGTGCCGCTGCTTGAACGGCTGATGGCGGTCAACCCGATGCTGGCCGGCCGTGCCGCCGCCACGCTGCGCGACGACCCGCGGCTGCGCGGCCTGCTGCCGGCGCTGCGCCGGCTGCTGCTGGACATCAGCACCGGCCGCGACCAGCGGGGGCTGGGCAGGGACCTGCGCATGCGCCTCGAGGCCGGGCTGGCGCTGGGCGACCTGGGCGACGACATCCGCTACGAGACGCGCATGAACAACGGCCTGACCTGCCTGCTGCCCAGGCACTGGGCGCACATCGAAGGCGGCGAGTACCGCATCGGCAGCGACGACAGCGATCCAGATGCCAACCCCTACGAGAGGCCGATTCGGACGGTCAGGCTCGAGCCCTTCGATTTGGCCTTCGCGCCGGTCACCAACGCCGAGTTCGAGCACTTCATCCGCGCCGGGGGCTACGAGACCGACAGGTGGTGGAAGCCCGCAGGCGCCGACTCGCTGCACTGCTTCAAGTTCTTGGACCGCAGGCAACCACGCGATTGGAGCGACCCGCGATTTAACGCCGGACTGGCACCCGTCGTCGGCTTGTCGCCCTGGGAATGCATGGCGTACTGCGAGTTCCTCACCGAGGCGGCCCGGGCTCCGGGCGACGGCAGGATGTACCGGCTGCCCACCGAGGCCGAATGGGACGCGGCTGCGCGTGGGCGGGGTTCCGACCGGCCGCGGTACCCCTGGGGTCATGAGGCTCCGGGCCCCGACCATGTCAATTATGACGAGTCGCTTTGGCAGCGGACGAGCCCGGTAGGCTGTTTCCCCATTGGCGACGTTCAGCGTGACGGTGCCGCACTGACAGACCTCTCTGGCAACGTCTTCGAGTGGACTTCGAGCTGTTTCACTTGGGAGGTCGAGGTCGAAGCGCTGACCCGGCCCTGCAGCCTGGCCGACGGCGAAGACGTCGAGCTGGCGCTGCGCG
>MESD01000149.1:0-2693 GCA_001770815.1 Burkholderiales bacterium RIFCSPHIGHO2_12_FULL_69_20 | reverse complement strand
CTTGCTGCAATCGGGGTTGGGGCTGTTCAACGGCGCGCGAAGCGCGCCGCGGCTGCGTTTTTCGGCGCATACTGGTTTCGCAGCTTCGGCGGTGGGGTGCCCCGGTCCGTCCGGCGGGTGCTGCGCGGCGGCAACTGGAACAACACCGCGCGCAACGCTCGCCTTGCCAACCGCAACGACAACGATCCGCACGACGACAACGACAACAACATCGGCTTTCGCGTGGCGGCCGGCCGTACACATCCCCGGGCCCATGGCCGCGCCTCAAGGGCGGCAAGGCGGAATTGCGTGCGGATCACGGTTCGCACGCCGAGCTCATGGGCGCCGGAAATGGCGCGGGTGCATCCCGTCTTGGCGCCCTCGGCCAAGGCGCATACCGAACCGGGCCGCGCTTCGGGTGGATGCATTCCCTCCGGCGCGGCCCACCCCTGCTGCCGTTCGGCAGCGCGCCGCCAGCCACCGATGAGCCGTCCCAGTTCCTCGATCATTCGGCTGACGTGTTCGTACTGGCTCGGGCTCGTCCACTGCCAGCGCAGGCACAGGTGCAGGTGTTGGCGCAACTGGTCGAGCCGGATGTCGGCGTCGAGCAGCGCTTCGGCGCGCCGGGGCGGCGGCAGATGCCGCGCGGCCACCAACGCGTCATGCGCCTGCAGCGCCAGGTCCACCACATGGCGGCCCACGGTATGGCGGTGCTCGCGCGGGAAGCCGGCGCTGTGCGGCACCAGCCACTCCAGCAGCTCGCGCGAGCGCGTGTGAACGACCATGCCGTCGCCTGACGTAGCGCCGGACGGTGGCGGTTTCGAAGCCTTCATTGCCTGGGACAACCTGCTGGGCGCCTGCCGATGCGCGGCGCGCGGCAAACACGACACCACCGCGGTGGCAGGGTACGAGTATGCGCTGGGCCAGCGGCTGCTCGCGCTGCAGCGAGATCTGGCACGCGGCGCCTGGCGGCCGGGGCCGTACGTGCACTTCGATGTGCACGAGCCGAAACGGCGACTCATCAGCGCGGCGCCGTTTGCCGACCGCGTCGTGCACCACGCGCTGTGCCAGGTGATCGAGCCGCGCTTCGAGCCGCACTACATCGCCGACAGCTACGCCAACCGTGTCGGCAAGGGCACGCACCGCGCCGTGGACCGGCTGCAGCAGCTCTGTACCCGCTACCGCCATGTGCTGCGCATGGACGTGCGCCGGCACTTCCCCAGCATCGACCACGGCGTGCTGCTGGCCGCGCTGTGGCGGCGCATTCCCGAGCCAGGCCTGCGGCGCGTGATCGAACTCGTCGTGGCCAGCGGCGACGGCGTGGGCGGCGCGGATGCCCCGCTGTTCGCGGGCGACGACCTGCTGGCGCTGTGCCGCCCGCGCGGGCTGCCCATCGGCAACCTGACCTCGCAGTTCTGGTCCAACGTGTACAAGGACGCGCTGGACCACTTCGTGCGGCGTACGCTGGGATGCGCGCCTTACCTGCGCTATGTCGACGACTTCTGCCTCTTCCACGACGACAAGGCGCAATTGGCCGCATGTCGAGAACGCATCGTGGCGTTCCTGGCAACCCGACTGCGCCTGCGGGTCCACGAGGCCGCGGCGCAGGCCCTGCCCACCGCGGCTGGCGTGCCCGGGTAGGGCTTCGTGGTGTGGGGCGACCACCGTCGCGTGAAGGCCCGGCGCGTGGTGGCTGCGAGCCGGCGTCTGTGCGAGCGCCACGCGCTGTGGCTCGACGGCGCCATCACCTTCGCCGAGTTCGACGCCGCGGTGCAGGGTTGGATCGCGCACGTACGGCATGCAGACTCGTGGGGCCTGCGGCGCCATGTGCTGGCGGGCCTGCCGCTTGAGGGCCGGTCGCTGGGCGGCCTGGTGCCGCGCGAGGCCCGCACCGTCATCTGACGCAGATCCGGCAGGCAGGGCATTTGAGCCCGATGCAGGTGGCCGTGGCTCACTTCTTCTTCAACGATTCCGCATCCGCTGAAGAGAGGCTCCGACCATGACTCACCACCCCACGCACCGGTTGCGCGTCCCGCTGCACGACTACGAGGCCGCTGCAGCCTGGGCCCTCGTCCACCCGGCCCGGGCGTTGTGGCTGCGCGCCCTGGCCTACCGCGATGCCCGTGGCGCCACCGAACTCGTCGTGCGCGAAGTGCCGCACGCACCCGAGGGCGCCGGCGCGGTGGCGCCACCCGGCCACTTCCTGCTGCAGTGGGTGGCCAGGCCGGTGACGGCGGCCGCTAGATGCCTGGCGCCGCTCTGCCAGTCGGGCGCGGCAGGCGGCGTGTTCCTGCCGCTGCCTGGCTCGCCGCACCCGGCCTTCGGCGTGGTCTGCCGGGGCCATGGCGCTGGTGTCGAGTGGCTGGAGTCGCTGCACCTGGCCGGGTCGGGGCTGCGTCGCATCGAGATGAACCGCGTCGTCAACACCGACGGGGTCATGCCGGGCGCAGCGCGCCCCCGCGCTTCCTGGCGTCGGCTGGCCGCTGCGCGAGTCGCCGTCGCTGGCGCATCGCAGGCCGTCTCGGTCGCCAACGCGCTGCTGGATCACGGCGTGCGCTGCGAGATGCTGGCCCAAGTTACCCTCGGCTTGGACCAAGTGGCAGGGGAAGTCACGCAGGGGCTGGGGCCTGCTTCGATCGGGCGGACGGATGGGGTCATGGCGGACGACCGGCTCGCCCGCCGCGGGGGCGGTGCCGCGGCGGCGCTGGCCCGCG
>MESD01000148.1 GCA_001770815.1 Burkholderiales bacterium RIFCSPHIGHO2_12_FULL_69_20 | reverse complement strand
TCGCCGACCACGAAACCGGGGTGGCGCGACAGCAGCACCTCGCCGGCGCTGCCACCTTCCATCACCTGGTCGAGCGGCTGCGGCAGCGCGTAGCTCTTGCCGTCGTTCATGCGGCCACGCATGTACGGGTCCAGGCTCATGAAGTGCTGGCGCACCAGCACCTGGCCGTCGCTGATCTCGGGCACCGGCGTCTCGACCAGGCGGAAGTTGGCGGCGGTGGGCTCGCCGGTGGGGCGCGAAGCCAGCTGGATCTGGCGGTTGATCAGGTTGCTCATGGCGGGTTGTCCTCGGGGGTTGCAGCAGGCGCCCCGATGGGTGCCTGCGTGGGGGTTTGGGTGGGGGTTTGGGTCGCGATGCGCCCACGCGCCGGCAGACCGCGCAGCGCCTTGAAAGTGCCGGTGGCCATGGCGCACAACTGGCCCTGGTCGTCGAACAGCGAGCCTTCGCAGAACACCAGCGTGCTGGTCTTGTGCAGCACCTTGCCGACGGCGCGCAACTGGTGCTCGGCCGGGCGCAGGAAGCTGGTCTTCATCTCGATGGTGGCCACGCCGCCGGCATGGCCGGTGGCGCTGCGCGCGGCCATGGCCATCGACACATCCAGCAGCGTCATCACCACGCCGCCGTGCGCCACGTCCCAGGCGTTGTGGTGGCCTTCGTCCAGATCGACGCGCAGCTCGGCATGGCCTTCGCTGTAGGCATGCAGCCCGATGCCCAGCGACTCGACGAACGGCACCCGCACCGGGAACGGGATGGGCGAAACCTTCTTGCGCATGGTGGTCCTGTCGGCGGCGCTCAACCGATCACGCAGCTCACGCCGCCGTCGACCACCAGGATCTGCCCGGTGATGTGCTTGCCGGCGTCCGACGCGAACAGCAGCGCCGCGCCTTTCAGGTCGTCGTCGTCGCCCAGCCGCTGCAGCGGGGTGCGCTCGGCCATCTCGGTGCCATGCTGCGCCAGCGTGAACTCGGTCATCTTGCTCGGAAAGAAGCCCGGCGCGATGGCGTTGACGTTGATGCCGTGCGCGCCCCACTCGGCCGCCAGCGCGCGGGTGAAGTTGACCACCGCGCCCTTGCTGGTGTTGTAGGCGATGGTCTTCATGTCGGGCGGGTTGCCGGCGATGCCGGCGATCGACGCGAGGTTGATGATGCGGCCCTGGCGGCGCGGAATCATGCTCAGCTTGGCGATGGCCTGGCTGAAGACGAACAGGCTGCGCACATTCAGGTTCATCAGCTTGTCCCAGGCCGCCAGCGGGTGGTCTTCGGCCGGGGCGGCCCAGGCGGCGCCGGCGTTGTTGACCAGGATGTCGACCGGGCCCAGGCGCTCCAGCGTCTCGGTGCAGACACGCTGCACGTCGTCGGGGCTGGCCGCGTCGGCGGCAATCCAGCGCGCGTCGATGCCGCGCGCGCTCAGGTGCGCGGCGGCCTCTTCCAGGTCGGCGGCCTTGCGCGAGGTGAGCATCACCTTGGCGCCGGCCTCCCCCAGCGCCTCGGCGATCTGCAGCCCCAGGCCGCGTGAGCCGCCGGTCACCAGCGCGGTGCGGCCGCTCAGGTCGAAGAGTTGTTGGATCGGTGTTCCCATGCGGAGATCTCTTGGTTGAATGAACTTTGAAGAGCGGTCGGCGACGGTCAAGGCCCCATGCGCGAACGCACCACGATCAGCAGCACGCCCGCCACCAGGGCCACGCCACCCACGGCGCCCAGCACCCAGCCGAGGCCGGGATCGATGCGTGCAACAAACCAGCCCAGGCAGGCCAGCAGCAGGCCACCGTAGATCAGCAGCCAGACCCAGGCTTCAATCGTGGCGGGTTTCATCCCCCGAGGATGCGCTCAAAACCAATCCTCCTGCATGGCACGGCAAATGGCGCTGCGCGAGGCCACCACCGCCAGCCAGGCGTCGATCTTGGGCAGTTCGTAGGCAAAGAAGTAGCGGCAAGCCTGCAGCTTGCCCTGCACGAAGCCAACGTCGAGTGGGGCCGCACCGGCACGGGCGGGTGCCTGGGCCGCCAGCGCCACCTCCAGCCACATCCAGGCCAGCACCACGTGGCCGAAGGCCTGCAGGTAGGGCGTGGCATTGGCCAGCGCGTCTTCGGGGTTGCCGGTGGACCAGGCCGCCTGCGTGGCGGTCTGCAGCCGCTGCAGCGCGGCAGCCAGTTCGGTGCCGTGGTCGCGCAGGCCTGCCACCAGGCCGGCGCGTTCGATGGTCTTGCCGATGGTGGCGGCCAGCAGTTGCAGGCCCGCACCGCCGTCCATCACCACCTTGCGGCCCAGCAGGTCCATGCCCTGGATGCCGTGGGTGCCCTCGTGGATCATGTTCAGCCGGTTGTCGCGCCAGTACTGCTCGACCGGAAAGTCGCGGGTGTAGCCGTAGCCACCCAGCACCTGGATGGCCAGGCTGTTGGCCTCCAGGCACCACTCGCTGGGCCAGCCTTTGGCGATGGGCGTCAGCACCTCCAGCAGCAGCGCCGCCTCTTTCGCCGCGGCCGCGTCGCCGGTGTGGTGCTCGTCGACCAGCCGGGCGCAGTACAGCTCGAGTGCCAGCGCGCCTTCGGCATAGGCCTTCTGCGCCAGCAGCATGCGCTTGACGTCGGCGTGCTGGATGATCGGCACCTGCGGCGCAGCCGCGTCCTTGCCACCGGGGCCGACCAGACGCCCTTGGGGCCGCTGCCGCGCGTAGTCCAGGCTGACCTCGTAGCCGGCCATGCCCAGCATCGTGGCGGCCATGCCGACGCCGATGCGTGCCTCGTTCATCATGTGGAACATGCAGCGCAGGCCCTCGCCCGGTTGGCCCACCAGGTAGCCCACCGCGCCGGGTTGGCCGCCAGGCTTGTAACGGCCTTCGCCGAAGTTCAGCAGCGTATTGGTGGTGCCGCGCCAGCCGCACTTGTGGTTCAGCCCCGCCAGCGCCACATCGTTGCGCTGGCCGGTGAGCCGGGCGTCGCCATCCACCAGGTGCTTGGGCACGATGAACAGCGAGATGCCCTTGGTGCCGGGCACGGTCTTGCCATCGGGCCCGGGGATCTTGGCCAGCACCAGGTGGATGATGTTCTCGGTCAGCTCGTGCTCGCCAGCCGAGATCCACATCTTGTTGCCCTTGAGCCGGTAGCGCGGGCCGAGTGGATCGGCCTCGTGGTCTGCACCATCGGGCACCGCGCGGGTGGCCACGTCCGACAGGCTGGAGCCGGCCTGCGGCTCGCTCAGGCACATCGTGCCCGAGAAGCGGCCCGAGAACTCGTGGTGCGCAAACACCTGCTGCTGCAGCGGCGTGCCGTGTTTCATCAGCAGGTTGGCGTTGCCCACGCTCAGCAGGCTGGCGTTGATGCTGACCGAGGCCTTGGAGAAGAAGGCGTTGGCCGCCAGCTCCAGCGTGTAGGGCAGCTGCATGCCGCCGATGTCGTGGTCCTGCGCGGCCGACAGCATGCCCGATGCGGCGTAGGCATCCCAGGCATCTTGCGTGGCTTGCGGCAGGATCACCTTCTCACCATCAAAGCGCGGCTCCTCGGTGTCGACCAGCCGGTTGAACGGCGCGAACTTGTCGCGGGCGATCTTCTCGCAGGTGTCCAGCACCTGGGTGAAGGTGTCGCTGGAGTGGTCGGCAAAACGCGGACGCGCGCTGAGGCCGGTCACGTCCAGCCAGTGGTTCAGGTAGAAATCGACGGTGGCGCGCATGGGGCTGTCAGTCACGTTGAAAGGATCAGGCCCGGCGAGCGTTGGGCGTCAGGCTGGCCGCTCAAGGGTGGTATTGGGTCGCTCAGCGGCTCAGCCCGAAGTGCGCCAGCGCGGCCCGGGCAATCGGTGCACCCCACTCGGGCACGAAGTGGCCGCCCTCGGCCACCACCATCGGCGGCGGGCAGCCGCGGATGGCCGCCCGCAGCGCGTCCATCGGCGCACCGGCCAGCACCGGGTCTTGCTGGCCCACGGCCATGAAGCTGTCGCCTGTCCAGCGCTGCTGCCAGAAGGCCAGCGCTTCGCGGCTGGTGGCCGCACCGGGGGCATCGGCACCGTCGGGCACCAAGTTGGGGAAGGCCCGCAGCGCCGCCTTGTAGCGGGCATCGGGGAACGGCGCGTCGTAGCCCGCCGCCTCTTCGGCCGACATGTCGGGCTTGCCACGACGCAACATCCGGCCCACCGCCAGGTCGGGCTGGCTGTTGCTGTAGGTTCGCCAGGCCTTGAAACCCTCGGTCAGTTCACCGGTGGCCAGCGTGGTGTTCATCACCAGCGCTCGGGTGAAGCGCTCGGGCATGACCATCGGCAAGGTCAGGCCAAAGATGCCACCCCAGTCCTGGCAGACCAGCATCAGCTTGCGCAGATCGAGCAACTCGATGAAGTTCAGCAGGCTCTGGCGATGGGTGTCGAAACGATGCCAGGCTTCGTCGGCGGGCTTGTCCGATCGGCCGAAGCCGATCAGGTCGGGCACCACCACGCGCAGCCCGGCACCCAGGAACTCCGGCAGCATGTGCCGGTACAGGTAGCCCCAGCTCGGGTTGCCATGCAGGCACAGCACGGTGGCCGGCGCATCGCGCGGGCCTTCATCGATGTAGGCCAAACGTGGGCCCGCCTCGCCCAGCGGCTGCGCATACCGGGCCGCGTACGGCCAGCCCGGCAGGTGGGCAAAGGCCTCGTCCGGCGTGCGCAGCAGGGTCATGGCGGATCGAGCGTCAGAGCACTTCAAAAATACCCGCGGCACCCATGCCGCCGCCGATGCACATCGTCACGCACACCCGCTTGGCGCCGCGGCGCTTGCCTTCGATCAGCGCATGGCCGGTCAGGCGCTGGCCGCTCACGCCATAAGGGTGGCCCACCGCGATGGCGCCGCCATTGACGTTGAGCCGGTCCATCGGGATGCCCAGTTGGTCGGCGCAGTACAGCACCTGCACCGCGAAGGCCTCGTTCAGCTCCCACAGGTCGATGTCGGCCACCGTCAGGCCCAGCTTCTTCAGCACCTTGGGCACGGCAAACACCGGGCCGATGCCCATCTCGTCGGGCTCGCAGCCGGCCACCGCAAAGCCCAGAAAGCGGCCCAGCGGCTTCAAGCCCTTCTGCTGTGCGTAGGTGTCGCTGACCAGCACGCAGGCGCCACCACCATCGCTGAACTGGCTGGCGTTGCCAGCGGTCACCACGCCGCCGGGCATGGCCGGGCGCACGCCGACGATGCCTTCGTAGGTGGTGCCCGGGCGCAGGCCTTCGTCGGCGCTGACGGTCACTTCCTTGCTGCGCAGGCCCATCACCGCATCGGCGACGCCGGCGGTCACGGTGATCGGCGCGATCTCGTCGTTGAACAGGCCGGCCTCTTGGGCGGCGCAGGCCTTCTGCTGGCTGCCGGCGCCGTAGTGGTCCATGCGCTCCTTGCTGATGCCGTAGCGCTTGGCCACGTTCTCGGCGGTCTCGAGCATGCTCATGTAGACGGCCGGCTTGTGCTGTTTCAACCAGCTGTCGGCCAGCATGTGCATGTTCATCTCCTGCTGCACGCAGGAGATGCTCTCGACGCCGCCGGCCACGTACACGTCGCCTTCGCCGGCGATGATGCGCTGCGCGGCCATCGCGATGGTCTGCAGGCCGCTGGAGCAGAAGCGGTTGATCGTGACGCCGCTCACCGTGATCGGCAGGCCGGCGCGCAACAGCGCCTGGCGGGCGATGTTCATGCCGGTGGCGCCTTCGGGGTTGGCGCAGCCCATCAGCACGTCTTCGATCGCGCCGGGGTCGATGCCGGCGCGCTGCACCGCGTGCTGGATCGCATGGCCGCCCAGCGTGGCGCCGTGGGTCATGTTGAAGGCGCCTTTCCAGCTCTTGGCAAGCGGGGTGCGGGCGGTGGAGACGATGACGGCGTTGGTCATGGGAGTTCCTTGGATGGGTTCGCGGTGGCGATCAGGTGAACGACTTGCCGTCGGCGGCCAGCTTGGCCAGCAGCGGCGCCGGCTGCCAGAAGGCGCCGTCGTCGTTGGGGTTCAACGCGAAGCGCTTCATCGTCGTCACCACGTTGTACAGGCCCACGCTGTCGGCGTAGCACAGCGGGCCACCGCGCCACAGCGGGAAGCCGTAGCCGGTGAGGTAGATCATGTCGATGTCGCTGGCCTTGTTGGCGATGCCCTCTTCGAGGA
>MESD01000147.1 GCA_001770815.1 Burkholderiales bacterium RIFCSPHIGHO2_12_FULL_69_20 | reverse complement strand
TTTCTTCGACCGACTTGGCCAGCGCCACCGCCAGCGAGGCCTTCAGCGTCTCGCGGTCGGCATAACCCACCAGCGCCACGGCGCGGGCGGCGTCGATGCTCTCGGCGGTCGACGCCTCGGCGCCCGCCGCACGCAGCGCCCGCACGAAGCCGGTGAGCATGCTGTCCATCGTCGGCGCGGTGGTGGCGATGGTGATGGCGGTGGACACGCTCAAGCCGGCAGCGCCGCCACGCGACCGGCCTCCTGCACGGCCGCCTGCGTCAGCTGGCTCAGCGCGCCCTGCACCTCCTGGATGTCGGTCTCGCGCTTGAGCAGCACGTTGAGGGTGTCGCGCACCATCGCCTCGTCCAGCACGCCGGCATGCAGCAGCAGCAGCGTGCGCGCCCAGTCCACCGATTCGGCGATCGACGGCGGCTTGCGGATGTTCTGCAAACGCAGCAGCTGCACGAAGGCCACCAGCTGGCGCAGCAGCAGGCCCGAGATGCCGGGCACCCGCGCCTGCAGCACCCGCTGCTCGAGCGCGGCATCGGGAAAGCCGATGTGCAGGTGCAGGCAGCGGCGCTTGAGCGCATCGCCCAGCTCGCGGGTGTTGTTGGAGGTCAGCACCACCAGCGGCGGCACCTGGGCGCGGATGGTGCCGATCTCGGGGATGGTCACCTGGTAGTCGGCCAGCACCTCGAGCAGCAGCGCCTCGAAGGCCTCTTCGCTCTTGTCGATCTCGTCGATCAGCAGCACGCTGCCGCCGGGCTGCTCCATCGCCTGCAGCAGCGGGCGCGGTTCGAGAAAATCACGCGAGAAGAACAGGTCCTGAAAGCCCGCCAGCTTGGTGAAGGCGCCGGCCAGCGTGTCGGTGCCGTCGACCAGCAGGCCGATCTTCTCTTTCAGGATCTGGGTGTAGAGCAGCTGCTTGCCGTACTTCCATTCGTACAGCGCCTTGCTGTCGTCCAGCCCCTCGTAACACTGCAGGCGCAGCAGCGAGAAGCCCAGCGCCTTGGCCGCCGACACCGCCAGGTCGGTCTTGCCGACGCCCGCCGGGCCCTCGATCAGCACCGGCTTGCGCAGGTGGTGGGCCAGGTAGACAGCGGTGGAGATCTGGCGCGTCGAGATGTAGCCGGACGTGGCCAACGCGGCAGTGACGGCATCGATAGAGGCGAGGCCGGGCGGGGTGGGGAGGGTGGAGGCGTCGGCGGTCATGGGCAATGGCAGGCGGGCAATATCAGGCGGAGGCCGCAGTGTCGGGGCCGGCCGATGGCCAGACTGTTCCGCCCGTGACACCTGCCCGCCCGTGCGGCAGGGAAGATGACGCACCGAAAGCGACTTGCCCACCATGACGACCTCCACCGCCACGCTGTACGACGTCCGCCAGGGCGCCGCCTGGATCACGCTGAACCGGCCCGAGCAGCGCAACGCGCTGTCGGCGGCGCTGGTCAATCAGTTATCCGACCACCTCGATGCCGCACTGGCCGACCCCGCCGTGCGCTGCGTCGTGCTGACCGGTGCCGGCACTGCCTTCTGCGCCGGGGCCGACCTGAAAAGCCCGCCCGGGCAGGTGATCGACGGCCGCCAGGGCGTGACGCTGGCCGACGTGCTGGCGCACATGCAGGACGCCGACAAGCCGGTGATCGCCGCGGTCAACGGCGCGGCCTTTGCCGGCGGGCTGGGGCTGGTGGGCGCCAGCGACATCG
Organism: Burkholderiales bacterium RIFCSPHIGHO2_12_FULL_69_20; assembly: GCA_001770815.1. Classification (GTDB taxonomy): domain Bacteria; phylum Pseudomonadota; class Gammaproteobacteria; order Burkholderiales; family Burkholderiaceae_C; genus Pseudaquabacterium. Next base: position 17,511 of record MESD01000147.1, on the reverse strand, counting down.
TGATCACCGTGGCCGACGCACCGTTCAGCTTTTCGGAGGTGAAGATCGGCGTGATCCCGGCGGTGATCTCGGTGGTGTGCCTGCCCAAGCTGGGGCCGCACCACGGCATGAAGCTGTTCCTCACCGGCGAGCGTTTCAGCGGCACCCAGGCAGTGACGATGGGGCTGGCGCACCGCGCTGTCCCGGCCGCGGAACTGGCCGCCGCTGTGCAGCAAGAGATCGATGCGATCCAGGCCGGCGGCCCGATCGCGGTGGCCGAATGCAAGAAGCTGGTGCGTCGCATCCCGCAGCTGCCACGCGACGAGGCCTTCAGCGTGGCCAGCGAGTGGAGCGCGCGCATGTTCCGCTCGCCCGAGGCCGCCGAGGGCATGGCCGCCTTCCGCGAGAAGCGCCAGCCGGCTTGGGTGAAATCCTAGGCACCGCCCTGCCCTGGCACCACGACGATTGGGAGACCGACCCTTGAACGAACTCGAGACCTTCCGCCAGGAGGTGGCCGACTGGCTGCAAGCCAACCGCCCACCCACGCCCGACTTCCTGCTGCCTGAATCCTTCATGGAGGTGGGCACCGATCCGCAGTTCCACTACCTGCGCGACTGGCAGCGCAAGGTCTACCAGGCCGGCTACCTCGGCATGACCTGGCCGACAGCCTACGGCGGCGGCGGTCGGCCGCAGGCCTTCCAGGACATCGCCACCGCCGAGATGGCACGGCTGAAGGTGCCGTTCTTCCCCAACACCATCGGCCTGTTCTGGGCCGGCCCGCTGATCCTGGCCATTGGCACCGAGGAACAGAAGCGCCGCTTCATCCCTGGCATCCTCAGCGGTGACGACATCTGGTGCCAGGGCTTTTCCGAGCCCGACCAGGGCAGCGACCTGGCAAATGCCCAGACCCGCGCCGTGCGGGATGGTGATGACTACGTGATCAACGGCGCCAAGATCTGGACCAGCCTGGGCAGCCATGCCAAGTACATGATCCTGCTGGCGCGCACCGACCCGCAGCCGGCGCCGGGCCGCCCCAAAGCGGCTGACGCCCCCTCGGGGGGCCGGGCGCCGCAAAGCGGCGACCTCGGGGGCTCACGATCCAAACGTTATGCCGGCCTGTCGTACTTCCTGATCCCGATGCAGGTGCCCGGCATCAGCACCACGCCGATCCGCAAGCTGACCGGCGAATTCGGCTTCACCCAGACCTTCTTCGACAACGCCCGCGTGCCGGCCAGCTGCCTGATGGGCAAGGAGGGTGAAGGCTGGGCGATCGCGATGAAGACGCTGACCTTCGAGCGTGGCGCCAGCGGCGGCCAGGCCGGTGGCCTGACGCGCATGGCGCTGGGCATCGGCGACGTGATCGAGCTGGCGCGGCGCTCGCGCCGCAACGGCCGCCCGGCGATCGACGACCCGTTCATCCGCGACCAGCTGGTGCGCTTTCAGATCGAGGCCCAGGGCGACCGGCTGTGCAACGAGCGCGGCCGTTTCCCGGCGCTGTGCAGCGAGCGGCCCGACGCGATCCCGCTGTCGAACAAGCTGCGGCTCTCGGAGCACAACCGCCGCCTGTACCAGTTTGCGCTGACGCTGCAGGGCGCCAATGGCGCGCGCTGGGTGGGCGACGCCCATGCCGTCGACGGCGGCCTGTGGCCCCGCAGCTACCTCAACGCCTTTGCCTCCACCATCGGCGGCGGGCCCAGCCAGATCCAGGCCAACATCGTGGGCGAGCGGGTGCTGGGCCTGCCCAAAGACTGAGTTTGAGTAAGAGCACGATGAGCGACCCCACCCTCTCCCCACTGTCCACACGCATCAACTTCAGCGACGAGCAGGCGATGCTGCAGGACAGCGCCGTGGCCTTCTGCCGCGAGCATTCGCCCTCGCTGACGGTGCGCGGCCTGCTGACCAGTGAAGCCGGCTTCGACCGCGGCCTGTGGCAAGAGATCACCCAGCTCGGCTGGAACGGCATCGCGGTGCCCGAGCGCTTCGGCGGCAGCGGGCTCTCGCTGGGCCACACCGCGGTGATCGCCGAGCCCATGGGCCGCCACCTGCTGGCCACGCCCTTCGCCAGCACGCAGCTGGCCATCCAGGGCCTGCTGGCCGGCGGCAGCCAGGCCCAGCAGGCGGCCTGGCTGCCGCGCCTGGCCGGCGGCGGCATCGCCAGCGTTGCGCTGTTCGAGGACGATGGCGACTGGGATCTGACCCGGCTGCAGGCCCGCGCCAGCGTGGTCGGCGGGTCCGCCACGCTGCAGGGCAACAAGACGCTGGTGACCGACGGCGCGGTGGCCGATGTGCTGCTGGTGTCGGTGGCGCTGGACGGCGCGCCCGCGCTGGCCGTGCTGCCCACCGCCGGCCTGCCCAGCGGCACGCTGCAGCGCGAAACCATCATCGACGAGACGCGGCGTTGCCACCGTCTGCTGCTCGACGGCCTGACGCTGCCGGCCGAGGCGCTGATCACCGGCGATGCGGCGCTGGCCGCGCTGCGCGCCATCCACCGCGCCGGCCTGCTGCTGGCCTCGGCGGAAGCCGCGGGCGGCATCGCCGGCGTGCTGGACGTGGTGGTCGATTACCTGAACACCCGCAGCGCCTTCGGCCGCAAGATCGGCAGCTACCAGGGGCTCAAGCACCCCGCCGCCGACATGCTGGTCGGCCTGGAGCGGACGCGCTCGCACGTGGCCCATGCGGCCACGCTGCTGGTCGATGCCGCAGACGCAGGTACCGGCGCGCTGGCCGAGGCCGACATCGCGCTGCGCATGGCCAAGGCCGAGGCCGGTGACAGCTTCGTCTTCGCGAGCGACCGGGCGGTGCAGTTCCACGGCGGCTTCGGCTTCACCTACGACTGCGACGCCCAGCTCTACCTGCGCCGCGCGCTGTGGCTGCAACCCTGGTTCGGTGACGCGGCGCACCAGCGCCAGCAGCTGGCCGACGCGCTGCTGGCCGCCTGATCGACGCCTGCAGCCGGCGCCGCCGCCCGCCGCACCGCGCGTGCACTGGCACGCGCCGCGCACGGTTGGGCGGGCCGGCGCGTCAGGCTGGATCCGCCGGGGCGCAAAGCGCCGCAGTAGCATGCGCGGCATGTCCAAACGCGTTGTCATCACCGCGCTGCTGCTGGTCCTGGCCCAAAATGGCGCCAGCGCCGCGCCCGCCGATCGACCCGCCGGCCCAACGTCCGAAGTGCGCGTGGGCGTCTACCAGAACGAACCCAAGATATTCCTGCGGCCGGACGGCCAAGCGGCTGGCGTCCTGGTCGACGTGATCGAGCGCATGGCCGAGGCTGAGCGCTGGACACTGCACTACGTGCCCTGCGAGTGGCGGGTCTGCCTGGAGGCGTTGGCGGCCGGCCAACTCGACCTGATGCCCGATGTCGCCTTCACCCCCGAACGGGCGCAGCGCTTCGACTTCCACAAGACCCCCGCGCTGCATTCCTGGTCGCAGGTCTATGCCCGCCCGGGCAAGCAGATCAGCTCGATGCTCGACCTGGACCACCAGCGTGTGGCCGTGCTGGAAGACAGCATCCAGCTGAGCCATTTGTCGCAACAGATGGCCGACTTCGGCCTGACGGTGCAGTTCATCTTCACCCGCAGCCTCGACGAAGCACTGCAGGCCGTCGCAGCCGGCCGTGCCGACGTGGCCATCGTCAACCAGCACTTCGGCTGGTCTCGCGCGAAGGCCTATGCGGTGGTCGAGACGCCGCTGATTTTCCTGCCGTCGCAGCTGTTTTATGTCACTGGCAAGGGCCGCCGGCCCGATCTGCTGCGCGCCATCGATCACCACCTCGACGCCTGGCGGGCCGATCCCGGCTCGCCCTATTTCGAGATCCTGGCGCGTTGGCGCAATCCCGAGGTGCCCAGCGGCCTGGCCAGCCGGCCCCTGCAGATCGCCGTGGCGCTGGGTGTGCTGCTGGCGCTGGCGCTGGCGGCCACCTGGGTACAGCGCCGCCGCATGGCCGTGATCGCGCGCAAGGCCGCCTGGGCCGAAGACCAGCGTGCGGTGGCCGTGACCGCACGCGAGGCCGGCGAGCGCGAGTTCCGCGCCACCTTCGAGCAGGCGGCGGTGGGCATGGCGATGGTGGCACCCGATGGCCACTGGCTGCGGGCCAACGAACGGCTGTGCCAGATCCTGGGCTATACCCGCGACGAGCTGCTCGGCCAGCGCTTTCAGGACGTCACCCACCCCGACGACCTGGCGGCCGACGTGGCACAGGTCGGCCGCGTGCTGGCCGGCGAGATCGCCACCTACACGATCGAGAAGCGCTACCTGCGCAAGAACGGCGAGGCGGTCTGGGTCAACCTGACCGTGGGCCTGGTGCACAAGGCCGATGGACAGCCTGACTTCTTCGTCTCGGTGATCGAGGACATCCAGGCGCGCAAGCTGGCCCAGCTGGCGCTGGCCGAGACCGAGGCCCGGCTCAAGCTGTTCATCGAGCATGCGCCCGCGGCGTTGGCCATGTTCGACCGCGACATGCGCTACCTGTTCGTCAGCCAGCGCTGGCGCAAGACCTACGGCCTGGGTGACATGCCGTTGCGCGGCCGGCTGCACTACGAGGTGTTTCCCGAAATCCGCGCCGAGTGGAAGGCGCTGCACCAGCGTGCGCTGGCCGGCGAGGTGTTGCGGGCCGACGAAGACCGCTTCGTGCGCCAAGATGGCAGCGTGCAGTGGGTGCGCTGGGAACTGCGGCCCTGGTTGCGGCCCGATGGCACGGTGGGCGGCATCGTCACCTTCACCGAAGACATCACCGAGCAGCACACCACCCTCGAGGAGTTGAGCCACTACCGCGAGCAACTGGAAGACCAGGTGGCCACGCGCACCCGCGAGCTGCAGCGGGCCCGCGAAGCCGCCGAGGCCGCCAACCTGGCCAAGGGCGAGTTTCTGGCCAAGATGTCGCACGAGATCCGCACGCCGCTGAACGCCATCGTGGGCATGGTGTCGCTGATCCGGCGTGATGAGGCGCTGGCCGTGCAGCAGGGTGAGCGGCTGCGTGTCATCGAATCGGCCAGCCGGCACCTGGTGGACATCATCAGCGACATCCTGGACCTGACCAAGATCGACGCCGACAAGCTGGCCCTCGACACGCTGGCGCTACAGCCCGCAGCGCTGCTCGACGAGGTGGCCGACATGCTGCGCGACTCGGCCGCCGACAAGTCGCTGGAACTGCGCGTGGCCCCGATACCGGTGCTGCCCGCGGCGCTGGTCGGCGATGCGGTGCGCCTGCGCCAGTGCCTGCTGAACCTGGCAGGCAATGCGATCAAGTTCACCGAGCGGGGCCGGGTGACGCTGTCGCTGCGCATGGATGAAGAGACCGCCGGGCAGGTGCTGCTGCGCTTCGAGGTGACCGACACCGGCATCGGCATCCCGCCCGAGGCCTTGCAGCGTCTGTTCATGCCGTTCGAGCAGGTCGACAACTCGATCACCCGCCGCTACGGTGGCAGCGGCCTGGGCCTGACGATCACGCTGCGGCTGGCCCGGCTGATGGGCGGCGACGCCGGCGCCAGCAGCGCGCCGGGACAGGGCAGCACCTTCTGGTTCACCGCCCGTCTGTGCAAGGGGGTTGCACCGCCGCCCGCGGCATCAACAACACCGCGGCTGCGGCTGGCGCAACTGGAAACCGCCTTGCAGCAGGCGCACCACGGACGCCGCGTGCTGCTGGTGGAAGACAACGCGGTGAACCGCCTGGTGGCGATCGAGATGCTGCGCGGCACCGGGCTGGAACTCGACATCGCCACCGACGGCGTCGAGGCGCTGCAGCGCTTCGACGCCGCGCGCCACGACCTGATCCTGATGGACGTGCACATGCCCAACATGGACGGCCTGGAAGCCACGCGGCGCATCCGCGCGCTGCCGCACGGTCAGCAGGTGCCGATCCTGGCGACCACGGCCGACGTGCAGTCGGAGGACACCGCGCGCTGCCTGGCCGTCGGCATGAACGACTTCATCGTCAAGCCCTACGCGCTGGAGCAGTTGCTCGACACCCTGCTGCGCTGGCTGCAGCGCACGCCCCGCGCCGGCGCGGGCTGAGCACGGCCGGCGCATGCGCGGCGCATCAGCGCATCAGCGCGTCAAAGGATCTTCGACGCGTGCCCGGCCCAGTAGCGGTCTTTCAGCAGCCGCTTGTAGAGCTTGCCGGTCGGGTGGCGCGGCAGCTCGGCCTCGAAGTCGACCGATCTTGGGCACTTGATGTGCGAGAGGTGCTCGCGGCAGTAGGCGATCAGCGCCTGCGCCAGCTCGGGGCCGGCCTCGGCCATGTCGCGCGGCTGCACCACCGCCTTGACCTCCTCGCCGAACTCCTCGTTGGGCACGCCCAGCACCGCGCAGTCGGCCACCTGGGGGTGGTTGATCAGCACGTTCTCGGCCTCCTGCGGGTAGATGTTCACCCCGCCCGAGATGATCATGTAAGCCTTGCGGTCGGTGAGGTAGAGGTAGCCCTCGGCATCCGCATAACCCACGTCGCCCAGCGTGGTCCAGCCCTTGGGATGGGTGGAGCCGGCGGTCTTGGCCGGGTCGTTGTGGTACTCGAACGGCCGGCCATTGGCGAAGTAGACCGTGCCGCTCTGGCCCGGAGGCAGCAGCTCGCCGGTCTCGTCGTCGCAGATGCGCAGCTCACCCACCACCGCGCGGCCCACCGTGCCCTTGTGCGTCAGCCACTGCTCAGAGTTGACGATGGTGATGCCGTTGCCCTCGGTGCCGGCGTAGTACTCCCACAGCACCGGACCCCACCAGGCGATCATCTGCTCCTTGACCGGCACCGGGCACGGCGCAGCGGCATGGATGGCACAGCGCAGCGACGACACGTCGTGGCGCAGGCGCGCTTCTTCGGGCAGCTTGAGCATGCGCACGAACATCGTTGGCACCAGTTGCGTGTGGGTGATCCGGTGATGCTCGACAAGACGCAGGTACTCCTCGGCGTCGAAGTGCTCCATCACCACCACGGTGCCGCCCAGCCGGTGCACGCCCATCGTGAAGCGCAGCGGCGCGGCGTGGTACAGCGGCGCCGGCGACAGGTAGATCGACTCGGCGTTCACGCCGTACAGCTTGCCCATGATCTCGGTCATCGAGTTGGCCGCGTCGATGGCCAGCTCTTGCGGCGGCACGAACACACCCTTGGGCCGGCCGGTGGTGCCGCTGGAATACAGCATGTCGCCACCGGCGATCTCATCGGCGATGCGGGCGGTGGGCTGCGCGGCCACGGTGGGCTCGAAGGCCGTCCAGCCCTCGATGGTGCCGTCGAGCATCAGCCAGGTGGCCACGCCACGGCAGGCCGCCGGCAGGTGCTGCACCGCGCCGGCCATCGCCCGCGAGGCAATCACCGCCTTGGCGCCGCAGTCGTCGACGATGTAGCTGACCTCGCCCTCGGTCAGCCGGGTGCTCATCGCGGTGTAGATCAGGCCGGCGCGCTGCGCGCCCCAGCAGATGTCGAAGTAGCGCGGGTGGTTCTCGAGCATCAGCGCGATGTGGTCGCCGGCCTTCAGGCCGAGCGCGCGGAACAGCTGCGCCACCTGGTTGGAGCGGTCTTCGAGCTCGCGGTAGGTCTGCACCTGGCCGGTGCCGGCCATGATCACGGCGGGCTTGTCGGGGGTGATGCGGGCGTGGTGGTACGGATGCAGCACAAGGTCTCCTTGGATCGGTCTTGGATCAGCGGATGGATGATGGATGTGGGCCCAGCCGGCGCGCGGCCATCATGCCCGCGCCGACGCCCGCCAAGCGAGCCTGAAGCGCAGATTCGTCAGTTTCGACGATACCCGGCGTGACCGACTGGCGACACGATGCAAGCTGTCCCCGCACGCCCAAGACCGCAGGTTCGCCGCTGCAACGCCGGCCGATCGCGCGCATCGCGGCACCCCTCCACGTTTCCCGAGACCTCCGATGACCGGCCACGCCCGCTACCCGCATGTCTTCGCCCCCCTCGATCTGGGCCACACCCGGCTGAAGAACCGCATCCTGATGGGCTCGATGCACACCGGGCTCGAAGAGGTCGCGCACGGCTTCGAGCGCATGGCGGCCTATTACGCCGAGCGCGCCCGCGGCGGCGTGGGCATGATCATCACCGGCGGCATCTACCCCAACCGCGAGGCCGGCCGCGGCAGCAAGCTGTCCACGCCCGAAGAGGCCGAGCAGCACCGGCTGATCACCAACGCCGTGCATGCGGCCGACCCGGACGTGAAGATCTGCATGCAGATCCTGCACACCGGCCCACTGGCGCGCACGCCCGATTGCGTGGCCGCCTCGGCCGTCAAGTCGCGCATCGGCAGCCACACGCCGAATGCGCTGACCGAAGAGGGCATCGAGAAGCAGCTGGACGACTTTGCCCAGTGCGCGCGCATGGCCCGGTTCGCCGGTTACGACGGCGTCGAGATCATCGGCTCGGCGGGTTACCTGATCAGCACCTTCCTGGTCAAGAAGACCAACCTGCGCACCGACGACTGGGGCGGCCCCTGGGAAAACCGCATGCGTTTCGCGGTGGAGGCGGTGCGCCGCGTGCGTCAGGCCGTGGGGCCTGACTTCATCGTGATCTTCCGCATCTCGGCGATGGACATGCTCGAAGGTGGCCTGGCCTGGGACGAAGTCGTCTCGCTGGCCCAGGCGGTCGAGGCGGCCGGCGCCAGCATCATCAGCACCCACTTCTGCTGGCACGAGGCCCCCGTGCCGACCATCGCCACGATGGTGCCGCGTGCGGCCTTCGCCAGCGTGACCGGGCGCTTGCGCAAGGTGGTGAGCGTGCCGGTGATCACCAGCAACCGCATCAACATGCCGCAGGTGGCCGAAGACGTGCTGGCGCGCGGCGACACCGATCTGGTGTCGATGGCCCGGCCGATGCTGGCCGACCCCGAGCTGGTGAACAAGGCGCGTGACGGCCGCGAGGACCAGATCAACACCTGCATAGCCTGCAACCAGGCCTGCCTGGACCACACCTTCAGCGGCAACCAGCAGGTCAGCTGCCTGGTCAACCCACGCGCCTGCAACGAGACGCTGCTGAACTACCGGCCGGTGCAGAGCGCCAAACGCATCGCAGTGATCGGCGCCGGCCCGGCCGGCCTGGCCTTTGCCACCGTGGCGGCGCAGCGGGGCCACCGGATCACGCTGATCGACGCAGGCAGCGAGATCGGTGGCCAGTTCAACCTGGCCAAGCGCATCCCGGGCAAGGAAGAGTTCCACGAGACGCTGCGCTACTACCGCCGCATGATCGTCCTGCACGGCATCACGCTGCGGCTGAACACCCGCGCCGATGCGGCGATGCTGAAGGCCGAAGGCTTCGACGAGGTGGTGGTGGCCACCGGCATCCAGCCGCGCACGCCCGACATCCCGGGCATTCACCATCCGAAGGTGGTGGCCTACATCGACGCCATCCTCGGCCGCCAACCCATCGGCCAACGCGTGGCGATCATGGGCGCGGGCGGCATCGGCTTCGACGTGGCCGAACTGGTCACGCACCAGGGCACCTCGGGCGCGGTCGACATCGATGTCTTCGCCCGCGAGTGGGGCATCGATTTCAAGCGCCACCCGCGCGGCGGCGTCACCGGCGTGGTGCCGCAGGTGGCCAAGTCCGACCGCGAGGTGATCCTGATGCAGCGCAAGGCCGACGCGCTGGGCAAGACCCTGGGCCGCACCACCGGCTGGACGCACCGGCTGGTGCTGAACCGCCGCGGCGTGCAGATGGTGGGCGGCGTCGAGTACCTGTTGATCGACGACGCCGGCCTGCATGTGCGGGTCAACGGTGAGCCCAAGCTGTTTGCGGTGGACACGGTGATCGTCTGCGCCGGCCAGACCCCGCAACGCGCGCTGTACGACGAGCTGCAGGCCGCGGGTCTCAAGACGCACCTGGTGGGCGGCGCCTTCGAGGCCGCCGAGCTGGACGCCAAGCGCGCCATCGACCAGGCCAGCCGGCTGGCGGCCGAGGTCTGACGGATGACCGCGGCGATGACCGACACTGCGGCCGTGACCGATTCAGCCGCCCCCGAACCCCGCCTGCACCACATCCTCAGCAACGGCCTCACGCTGGCCTGCTTCGAGTGGCGCGCCGCGCTGCGCGGCAGCAGCCCCACCGTGTTCATGGTGCATGCCACCGGCTTTCATGCCCGGGTGTGGGATCAGGTGATCCACCACCTGCCCGGCCGGCATGTGATTGCCGTCGACCAGCGGGGTCACGGCCGCAGCGAGGCCGCGCCTTTTGGCAGTTGGGAAGCCTTCGGCCGTGATCTGGCCGGCGTGGCCGCCGCCTTCGAGCTGCAGGGCGCCGTGGGCATCGGCCACAGCATGGGCGCACATGCGCTGGTGCAGGCCGCGGCCTTCGAATCACCCCGCTTCTCGCAGCTGGTGCTGGTCGATCCGGTGCTGCTGGCGCCCGCGGCCTACCACCTGCGGCCGGTGCCCGCCGGCACGCTGCACCCATCGGCCGGGCGCAAGAACCACTTTGCTTCGGCGCAGGCCATGTTCGACCGCTTCGCCGACCGGCCGCCGTATTCGGTGTTCAACCGCCAATCGCTGCGCGACTACTGCGAGCACGGCCTGCGTCCGGCCGACAACGGCAACGGCTGCCTGCTGGCCTGCGCGCCTGCCTTCGAAGGCAGCATCTACCCGCAGGCCCGGCAGAACCCCGGCGTGGTGGCCAGCATCCGCGCGCTGCAGATCCCCGTGCTGGTGGTGCGCGCCCGGGCGCAAGACCCCAGCATCCTGCCCTGGGACCCGCTGGGCTCGCCCACCTGGCCGGGGCTGGCGGGCGAGTTTCACCACGGCCGCGACCGGCACTTCAGCGACAAGACCCACTTCCTGCCGATGGAAGACCCGGCCTTGATGGCACGGCTGATCAACGAGGTGGCGCCGCTGCCGGTGGCTTGACACCGGCGCCCCGATGAGGCCGGCGCCCTGAGCACCTCGATGCCGTCCACCCGCGTGCTGACCCTGGTGGTGGCGTCGGCGCTGTTCATGGAGAGCCTGGTCAGCACGGTGATCGCCACCTCGCTGGCGGCGATGGCGGCCGATCTGCAGGTCGACCCCATCGCGCTGAAGCTGGCCTTCACCGCCTACTACGTGGCGCTGGCGATCTTCATCCCCATCAGCGGCTGGTGCGCCGACCGCTGGGGCGCCAAGACGGTGTTCGCCGCGTCCATCGCGGTGTTCACGCTGTCGTCGGTGGGCTGCGCGCTGGCCTGGAACCTGCACAGCCTGATCGCCGGCCGGTTCTGCCAGGGCCTGGGCGGCGCGATGATGCTGCCGGTGGGCCGGCTGATCCTGCTGCGCGTGATCCCCAAGCGCGAGATGGTCTCGGCGATGGCCTGGCTCAGCATCCCGGCGCTGATGGCGCCGATCCTCGGCCCGCCGGTGGGCGGCTTCATCACCACCTACTACCACTGGCGCGGCATCTTCTGGCTCAACGTGCCGGTGGGGCTGATCGGCCTGGCGCTGGCCTGGCGGCTGGTACCGCAGGTCAGGGCCGATCGGCTGCGCCCGCTGGACTGGCCCGGCTTCGCGCTCACCGGGCTGGGCCTGTCGCTGGCGATCTTCGGCTTCACGCTGGCCGGCAACCGCGCCGGCGGCGGCTGGCCGGCCCTGGCGATGATGGCGGGCGGCGCGGCGCTGCTGGCCCTCTATCTGCGCCACGCGCGCCGGGTGGCGCATCCGATTCTCGACCTGCAGCTGCTGCGCATCGCCAGCTTCCGCATCACGCTGCTGGCCGGCGCGCTGTTCCGGCTGTCGGTGGGGGCGATCCCGTTCCTGCTGCCACTGATGCTGCAGCTGGGCTTCGGCATGAGCGCCTTCGCGTCGGGCTCGCTCACCTTCGCCGCGGCGGTGGGCGCGGTGACGATGAAGCTCACCGCCTCGCCGATCCTGCGGCGCTTCGGCTTCCGGCGCGTGCTGGGCGTCAACGCCGTCATCAGCAGCGCGCTGCTGGCGGCGATGGCGCTGTTCACCGCGCAGACGCCGCATGCGCTGATCATCGGCGTGCTGCTGGCGGGCGGCTTTTTCCGATCGCTGCAGTTCACCAGCCTGAACACGCTGGGTTATGCCGACATCGAGCCGGCCCAGCTGAGCCAGGCCACGGCGTTCGTGGCGGTGGTGCAGCAGCTGTCACTGGCCGCCGGCGTGGCGGTGGCGGCGATGCTGCTGGATGCCTCGCGCGCGGCCGATGCACGCAGCGTGCTGCTGGCGCAGGACTTCAGCCGCGCCTTCATCGCCATCAGCGTGATTTCGCTGGCCTCGGTGCTGATGTACCGGCGCCTGGCGCCCGATGCGGGCGCCGAGGTGTCGGGGCACGGGCGCGCCGATCCCGAGTAGCCGCGCCCACCTCCCGTCAGCCGATCTGCAGGAACTCGACCCAGTTGCCGTCCGGGTCTTCGACCATCGCGATGCGGATGCCCTTGCGGATCTCGCGCACCGGCCACACCAGCTTGTGGCCAGCGGCGGTGCAGGCCTGGGCCATCTGATCGAGGTTGCTCACGCTGATCGTCCAGTAGCGGTAACCGGCGCCGCCGCCGATGCCGCCGGGCACCGCCGCGGCGGGCAGTTCTGGCATCACCACCAGCTTGATCAGGCTGTCGCCGCACAGCAGCCGGTGCATCGTGCCCTTGCCGCCGGGCATGGGCATCTCGCCTTGCAGCGTCAGGCCCAGCAGGTCGCGGTAGAACGCCAGCATCGCCGGTCCGTTGGTGGTGACGATGCCCAGATCGATCGACTGCTTGGTGATGGCCACGCCCATGGGGTGCTCCTCGGTTGGATGGAAGAGCCGCAATGTGCGCGACGGGCCCCACCCACGCAGTCACCCACGGGACCGCGCGCGCCGGCGCGGCCCGACCCGCTCAGCCGGGGCCGGGCGTGGTGTCGAAGGCCGCGCCGTGGGTGCGATCACGTGGCCAGGCCAGCGGGGCCACGCCCGCCGGGCCGTGCAAGGACAGCCCCAGCACGCCTTCGCCCTGCTGATCGAGCCGCGCGCGCAAGGGGGCGGCGTCCTGCACATCCGGGCCGGGCGACACCAGGGCCAGCGTGGTGGTGCCCAGCGGCAGCAGCGCCTGACGCAGGCCCAGGCCCGGCAGGCCAACGCAGCGCACCCCTTGCACGGCTGCCGGGCCCAGCAAGGCGGCGTAACGCGCCAGGCTGGTCTCGAGATTGGCCACCAGCACGCTGAGTACCGCCACGCCTTGCACGCCATTGGCGTGCCAGCGCACCTCGCCTTCGCACACGCGCAGCGCGCGCGGTGTGATGTCGCCACACAGAAACGGCAGATCGCGCGACGGCGGCATGCCCATCTGCCAGGCCAGCCGTTGACCGTCGGGCCGCAGCCGGCCGCTGTCGACCGGCCCGTCGTAGGCCAGCCCGCGGCTGCGCGCCGCGGCCACCACCTCGCCCACGCTGGACGGCAGCAGCGCGAAGTCGATGAAGCCCTCGATGCCGCGTTGGGCGGCCGGCCCCCAGCGGTGGGCGGGGTCGGGCTTCAGGAAGGCGATCAGCTCCAGGTAGCTGCCGTCGGCAAAGCCGATCAGGGCGTTGTGCGTCGCGCCGCCGGCATGCGTGCCGCCGCGTTGCACGGTCAGGCCCAACGCGGTGTAGTCGGCGATCGCTGCTTCCAGCTCGGCCACGAGGATGACGACATGGTCTAACACGAGGGACATGGGTTCTCCGGGCTCACGCCAGCGGCCGTTGATGGCCGGCCCCCGCATTCTGCGTGGGTTGCCCGTCCGGGGCGCAGCTCAAGATCAGGCCAGCCGCAGCCGTGCGCGTGCCGACACCAGCGTCAGCCGCGCCGCACTGCCGCTTTGCGCCTGCAGGCCCTGGCTGTCCAGCGCCGGCAGCAACGGCGCCGGTGCATCGAGCTCGAAGCGTTCGGCCAGTGCGGCAGCCAGCACCTGGCCGCCGACGAGCAGCGCCACCCCACGCGGCAACGCGGGGGCGTCCACCGGATCAACCCGCGGCGGCGGCAGCCAGGCCAGCGCCGGCTGCACGCCCAGCGGCTGGGCGGGATGGGCGGGTGAATCGCGCGGCTCGCAGCAGCCCTGCGTGGGCACGGGCGCATCGGGGTCGGCCAGCCACAGGCCGCTGCCTTCGTTGATGGTCAGTTCCAGCCACAGGTGGCGGGCTTGCAGATCGATCGCCGCGGCGCTGCGCAGCGCCAGCCAGCCGGGCGCCGGTGTGTCGGCGCGCAGCGGCAGCTCGAGCAGCGGTGCTGCGCTGGGCGTGTCGGCCGCGTCGCCCAGCAGGCGCAGCGTGAGGGCCACCGCATCGCTCAGCGGATGCCAGGCCAGTGCCAGGCCGCCCACGCGCGTGGGCTCGTCCAGCACGGAGTGCACCAGCGCCCGCGCGGGGCTGGTCAGCAGCAGCCCGCGGCGCAGATCGGCCGGCAGGCTGGCGGCGGCACCGGCATCGGCCGCCGCGCCGCCCTCCACACGGCCGGTCAGCCGCAGCCCCTGCAGGGCGCCGCCCGTGGGCAGCACCAGCGGCAAGGCCTGCGTCTGCACGCGGGTGCCGTCGAAGTCGGCACGGGCCGCGTCGGCCACGGCTTCGAACTCGCCGTCCAGCGCCAGCGCGGCCTGCGTCAGGGTGACGCGGCAAGGTGCGTCCGATTCGATGTCCAGCCGCAGCAGCACCGGTGAATCCAGCGGCGGCGCTTCATCGGCCAGGCGCTTGCGCACCTGCTCCAGCGCGGCGGCCCATTCATCGGCCACCGGCGGCTGCGGCAGCGTCACCGTGCCCTGCTCGCCGGGCAGCATGGTCAGCCACAGCAAGGTTTCAGGCGCGTTGCCGCGCGCTTCCATCACCAGCCTGGCACGCGGGCTGGTGGGCACGCCGCGCAGCGTGACGGTGGGCACCACGTGCGAGCGCGGGCGCTGCATCTGCACGGCCGCCTGTGCCGCCGCCTGTGCCGCCGCCTGTGCCGCTGTCTGCCCGACCTGGCTGCCCGGCGCCGCCGCCTGCGCGGCAGCGGCCCCTCCCGGCGATGAGGCGGCATCGGGTAGCCCCGACTCAACCGGTGCGCCAGCCGCCGTGTTGGCCGATGTGGTCACCATCAACATCACCAGGGTCTCGGTGAACATGGTCGGCAATACCGCCTGCTGCATCACCACCACCATCGGCGAGCCGACCCACGGCGGGCTCAGCGTGCTGCCGGTGTGGCCGCTTTGGGTCGGCTCGTCGGCGCGCCGGTCGCCATCGGCGCGGTACAGGTCGAAGCCGATGTGGTGCTGCACGAAGGTCGGATCGGGCAGCGCGGTCACCGTGGCCGGCCACGACCACTCGATGCGCACCGTCTGGTTGTCGTCCTCGGTGACCACGTCGTCGAACCAGTGCCGGTCGTCGGTGGGCACGTCCAGCGTCAGCGGCTCGAAGCGCAGCGCCAGTGCACTGGTGGCCAGCTGCAAGGCGGCGGCCCCGCGCGCGGCCACCGGCACCGCCAACCACAGCGATTGGCGGAACAAGCTGACACCACCCTCGACCACCGGCTGCCCCAGCGTGAACGCGGTGCCGGACATCACGCGCTGCGCAGCCACCCGGTTGCGCGTGGGGTACAGCCCGAAAGGCGACGACGGCACGCTCATCACAGACGCTGGCTCAAGGCTTGCGACGGCGTGGCCGCGCCGGGGGCGATGGCGCCGGTGGTGGGTCGGCCGCTGCGCCATCGGCCGGTGCGGCCGGCGCCCGTATCGGCTGAACGATCAGCGGCGCGATCCTGCGGTTCACGTCCACCAGGTCGGTCTGCAGCCGGTCGATGCGGGTGTTCAGCTGCGTGGTGTTGCGCTGGAAGTTGGCCAGGTCGGTGTTGAACTGCCCCACCTGCGCGCTGACGCTGCGGCTGGTCTGCTCGAACTGGCTGGCCAGCTGGGTGAACTGGCCGATCTGCCCGCTCAACTGGGTGCGCTGCTGGTTGAACAGCTCGAGCTGCTGGGCGATGAACTGGCGGTCGGTCTGCACCGCCGTGGCCAACGTGCCGATCTGGCGCGCCTGCTGATCGACCAGCGCGGCCTGGCGCTGAATGTCGCTGACCAGCTCGCGCATCTGCAGCAGCTTGCCGTCTTCGATCAGCCCGAGGTTGCCGATGTCCTTGACCAGCGATTTACGCGTCTGCGTCACCAGCGTGTAGCTGCCGATCGAGGTGGGCCGCACCTCGTCGGCGGCCACTTCCAGCTGAGTGAGCAGATCCACCTGCGCCTCGGCGCCCAGCCGGGTCAGATCGCCGCTGACCAGATCACGCACCGCCGTCTGCACCTGCTTGCGGCCCAGCCACTCGGCCGCGCGCCCGGGCTGCGCCGCCACGAAGCGCTGCGCCTGGCCCAGCAGGTTGCCCAGCAGCTTGCCGTCGCCGCCCTGGCTGGCGGCGGCCAGCGCCTCGGCGATCTTGCCGCTGCGCTGCAGATAACCGTCGAGTGCCAGCAGCCAGGCGCCGACCCAGTTCTTCCAGGTGGCGGTGGCCACCGCGCGCGCCAGCATGTTGCCGCTGCCGTCCGCCGCCAGCGCGTCGGCCTGCAGCAGCACGCTCTTGACCGGCCAGGCAAAGGCCCAGCGCGTGGGGTTGACGCTGTCGACCATGGCCTCGCGCTGGTCGCGCACCCACACGTCGACCGCGCGGCGCAGGTTGTAGCTGCGCTCCTGCAGGTAGGTGTCGACCATCGCGGCGAAGGCGTCGTTGAGCTTCTGCGGATCGGGTGCGGCCGCATCCAGCCCGCCCAGCGCATGCTCCAGCGCCGACTGCTGGATCTCGGACAGCGGCTCCGATGGCTCGACCACCAGCTCGAGATCGGCCGTGCCGTCGATGCCGGTGATCACAGTCACCGCCTCGCCCTCGATGCGGCTGAAGCCGTACATCGCCACCAGCGTGCCCAGCCCGGTGTGCACCGCCACCGGCACGCCCATGCGGGCGCTGCCGCCGTGGTCGCGCACCGACACCGTCAGCATCAACGGCTGGCCCAGCCAGGCCGGCTGCGGGCGCAGGGTGATGGCCACCGACAGGCCCGTCTCGGTCTGCGGCGCCAGCGGCGCGCCGCCGTAGAACAGCTCGACCCAGCGCCGCACGTCCAGCCCCAGCGCGGCCACGCAGATCTCGGTGAAACGCTCGGGGCCGATCAGCCGGATCGCGCGCACCTGGCTGATCTGCGTGAAGCTGCCGCCCAGCGCGGCACGGGCATCGAGCAGGCGCTGGCCCAGGCGGATGCCGATGTCGGGTTCGCCCGGGAACTCGATGTCGATGTTGAGCTGCTGCGCGCTGCTGGCGCGGTTCAGGAAGTCGAGCACCCGCTGCGCCTGGTCGGCAGACAGGTCGCTGGGCTCGAGGTAGACGATGGGCATGGGGGCCTGGGCTGGCGCGCGTGTTCAGCGTGTTCAGCCGATCTTCGACGCGATGTTGACCAGGTCGAGGTTGATCTTGTTGAGCCGCCCGCCCAGGTCGGCCACCTCGGCCACGTTGATCTTGCCGGTGGCGTCGGCGATGTTGCGGATGCCGGCGCCGATCTCCTTGCCGGTCTGCTCGGCGGCCTTGACACGCGACTCCAACAGCACCACCGCCTGCTTGGCGCCGGTGGCGTCCTGCGCGGTGGCCTGGGCCGTGGCCTGCGCGGCCTTGGC
>MESD01000146.1:8968-37750 GCA_001770815.1 Burkholderiales bacterium RIFCSPHIGHO2_12_FULL_69_20 | reverse complement strand
GTGCTGCACGACCGCAGCGCCTTCCATGACGACCCCGCCGCCCCGCGCCTGCTGTACCGCGCCCGCTACCTCGACCTCACCGCCGCCCCGGAGCTGCCATGGCGCAATGGGTGACGGTGTGGCGCGCGGCGCAGCTGGTGGGCGTGCCACGCGGCGTGCTGCAGCAGCGCGTGCGCGCTGGCGAGATCGAACTGGCCGACGGCCTGATCTCGACCGAGACCCTGATCAAGCTGTACCCGCAGACCGACCTGGAAGCCTCGGGCATGCTCGAGCGGGTGGTGCGCATCCGCGAAGAAGCCTTCGGCAAGCGCCTGCGCGAGCGCCTGCTGCCCAGCCAGGAGGTGCTGGCGCAGCGCCTCTTCAGCCAGGGGCAGGAGCTGGCCGACGTGCAGCGGTTGCTGCAGCGCTACCACGCGCTGGTGATCCGGTTGCGTGATGAACTGCGGCCGCTGGCCGTCGACGATGCGCGCCTCGCGGCGCTGCACCGCCAGCTGAACGACGGGCTGGCGCGTGCACTGGCCACCGAACCGGTCGATCTGCTGGATGTCATGGACGATGTGCTCAAGATGGTGTCGGCGCAGGTCACGCTGCGGCCCAGCGGACACCAGTTCACCGTGGAGGGCCGCGACACGCTGCTGCAGGCCGGCATGCGCGCGGGGCTCAAGCTCAACTACGGCTGCGGCAACGGCAGCTGCGGCATGTGCAAGGTGCGGGTGATTCACGGCCAGGTGGTGCGCACCATGCACACCGATTACGCCCTGTCCGAGACCGAGAAGGCCCAGGGCTACCTGCTGGCCTGCGCCCACACCGCCGCCAGCAGCGAGCTGACGATCGAGACGCTGGAGGCCAGCGGCCCGGCCGACATCCCGGTGCAGCAGATCGTCACCCAGGTGCGCGCCATCCGCGCGCTGGCGCCCGACACCCGGCTGCTGCACCTGCAGACGCCGCGCAGCCAGCGCCTGCGCTTCCTGGCTGGTCAATCGGTGACGCTGGGGCTGGCGCTGGCGCAGGGGCCGCAAGACGGCCTGCGCCGCACGCTGCCGATTGCCAGCTGCCCCTGCGACGACCGCAACCTGCACTTCTTCATCGCCCGCGACGACAGCGATGCACTGGCGCAAGCCCTGTTTGCCGACCGGCTGAAGGCTGGCGACGCCGTCACGCTGTGGGGCCCCGAGGGCGACTTCGTGCTGACCGACAGCCAGCGCCCGCTGGTGTTCGTGGCCTGCGACACCGGCTTCGCGCCGATCAAGAGCCTGATCGAGCATGCGTTGTCGCTGGACGCCGCACCCTCGTTGTCGCTGTTCTGGCTGGCCACGCGGCCCGACGGGCACTTCCTGGCCAACCAGTGCCGGGCCTGGTCGGAGGCGCTCGACGGCTTCGAGTACACCCTGCTGCTGCATGCCGACCCCAGCGCCGGCGCCTGCCAGGTGGCCGCGGCGATACGCGCCGACCTGTTCGACATCGATTGCGATTTTTACCTGGCCGGTCCGGCGCCGTTCGTCGAATCGGTGCGTGCCGAACTGCGCGCCGCCGGTGTGCCCGCCGGTCAGGTGTGCCAGGAGCTGGTCGAATGAGCGCTTGCGGTTGTCAAAGCAGCCCGGCGCTGGGCGCCGACCACGAAGACGCCGGCTGCAGTGGCGGCGAGGCCTTTGCGCTGCGGGTGCTGGGCCAGAGCATGGCGCCCGAGTTCAGCGAAGGCGAGATCATCCTGATCGAGCCCGACGGCGCACTGCGCCCGGGCTGCTACGTGCTGGCGCGCAGCGAGGGCGAATACACCTTTCGCCAGCTGCTGCAGCGTGACGGGCAATGGTGGCTGCACCCGCTGAACCCGGCCTGGCCCGATGTGCCGTTGCCCGACCTGGCCGAGGTGCACGGCGTGATCATCCAGGCCGCGGTGCCGGGCCGGCGGCGCCTGACCCGCCACTACGTCTGAGTAACGTTTGAGTTACGTTTGAGTTGCGTCCGAGACCCCGCCATGCCCTACTTCGTCTTCAGCGTCAAACCCTTCGCCCAGATCGACAAGCTCGCCGAGTTCGACAAGTTCCGCGAGGCGTCGACGCATGCCAAGGCCCTGCGCGCCCAGCGCGCGGCGGCCGAGGGCCGCATCAAGGTGATGTTTGCCGACAACCAGCAACTGGCCGAAGACCTGCTGTGCCAGATCCGCGACCCCAACCCGGCGGGCGAGGAGTGAGGCGCCTGCCACCCGCCAGCCGGCAACCCCTGCACCGGCACCGGTACCTGCGCCTGCCCACGTGATGAGCCCGCACGCCCTGCCCCCGCTGCTGGCAGCGGTGCAGACCAATTGCGACATCACCGACGCCCGCTTCGCGGCCGATCTGCCGCTGTGCATCTACCTGCTGCAGATGCGCGAGTACTACCGCTGGGCGCAGGGCCTGGCCTTTGGCGAAACGCTGCCACGCGCCGCGCTGGGCGACTGGCTGGCGCGGCGCGAAGCGCACTGGGACACGCTGGACGGCCGATCGTTCGAGCCGGTGCCCTGCGCGGGCATGCCGGTCGACCCGTTCGACGTGGCCACCATCGATGCCGCGCTGCAGCCGTTGGGGCTGGGCTACGGTGCCGGGCTGGTCGGCCCCGGCCGGCCGGTGTTCTTCGTCGCCGAGCGGGCCATGGCCAGCCCGGCACAGGTCGATGGCGAGCCGGTGCGGGTGCAGCTGTACGGGCGTGAACTGGCGCGTTGCCTGGCCGCGCCGCTGGCGCTGCTGGCAGCGGACGAGACCATCGTGCTGCGCCAGGCCGCGCTGGCGCGCTGGCTGTGGGAGCGCTTCGAGGCGCACAGCCTGCGCCCGGCCGAGGGTGCGTTCGGCCGCTTTGCCGCGGCCTGTGGCCTGCAGTCGCCCGAGCAGTTCAGCGCCCGGCTGCCCGATCTGCTGCACACCGCCCGCCCGGTGCTGTTGCTGCACGAGCTGGGCGAATTGCGCGCCGGGCGCTGGCTGGGCCCGCGCTGGGCCACGCTGCGCCAGGCGCTGGCCGACGACCGGCGCAGCGAGCTGCGCCTGCGCGCGGTGCGTGATCACCTGGCCGACCTGGGCACCACCTTGCCGGCCCTGCTGGCCGACGGCGCCAGCGCGCCGCTGCACTTCTGGTTTGCCGGTTACGAGGGCCACCGCGAAGCACTGTACCCGGGCCTGAAGGCCGCCTATGCCGCGTGGTGCGCGGGTGATGAGGGCCGCGCGCTGCGGGCCGCCGTGCAGGTGGGCGAGCCGCACTTCAGGCGCCTGGCCAAACGGCTGCTGGCGCTGGCCGATGGCCCGGCTGCCGTGCTGTCTCAGGCGCTGGCCCAACGTCTGAACGACGCGGCCACGTCTTGCACAGGCTGATCCGGCCGCGGCTTGCAGCTCGAGTTCAGCGACCCGGGATCAGTCCTCGCGCTCGGCCTGCCAGAGCATGACCCGCAGCATCGCCACCGAGCCCACCACGATGCCGGCCACCGCCACGAACGAGCCGATCGCCAGCGTCGAGATGCCCGACAGCCCCTGGCCGATGGTGCAGCCCAGCGCCGTCACGCCGCCAAAGCCCATCAGCACCGCGCCGATCAGCTGGTTGCGCAGATCGGCCAGCGATGCAAAGCCCTCCCAGCGGAAGCTGCGCGAGAGCAGCGCCATCACCAGCGAGCCCAGCACCACGCCGATCACGCTGGCGATGCCGAAGCTGACATGCAGCGACTTGTCGGTCCACAGCATCAGCAGTTCCAGCCCGTAGGCCACCGGGCCGACGAAGCTCAGCGACTCCAGCGTGCGCGAGTTGGTGGCGTGGAACACGGTCTCCAGCGTCTCGGGGTTTTCGCCGTAGCCGAGATGGCCGGTGACATACCAGCCCGCGGCCACCAGCAGGCCCAGCACCGTGCCGCCCAGCACCTGCAGGCGATTGCCACGGAAACGCCGGTCCTTGAACACGATCACCAGCAGCAGCACGACCACCCCCACCAGCACCGCGATCGAGGCGGTGCGCGCGTCCAGGCCCGACAGGCGCGCCAGCAGGCTGCCCAGGCTCTGGTCCTTCCAGCCGGCGGCGCCCAGGTCGATGTTCACCGGGTCGAGCAGAGTCGAGCGCCATTGGCCGAACAGGCCCTTGAGCGTCATGTACGAGGCGATGCCCATGAACACCAGCACCACCAGCGAACGCAGGCTGCCGCCGCCCAGGCGCACCAGATTCTTGTTGGCGCAGCCGCCGGCCAGCGTCATGCCCAGGCCGAAGACCAGCCCGCCCAACGCCAGCGACAGCCACGGCAGCACCGGCCGCTGCACCCCCGCCTTGCTCAGGTCGATCTGGCC
The DNA here is from genome assembly GCA_001770815.1 of Burkholderiales bacterium RIFCSPHIGHO2_12_FULL_69_20. GTDB lineage: Bacteria > Pseudomonadota > Gammaproteobacteria > Burkholderiales > Burkholderiaceae_C > Pseudaquabacterium. The sequence continues at coordinate 33,458 of MESD01000146.1, read as the reverse complement.
CGCAAGCGCCAGCACGCCGGTGCCGGCCATGGCCACGGCGATGGCCAGCAGCCACATGCGCACCCGGCCCCAGTGCCCCATGTTGACGACGTCGGAGATCGCCCCCATGGTGCAGAAGTTGGTCTTGTTGGCGATCAGGCCGAATACGAACGCGAGCACGAAGCCGCCCACCACCACCATCGTCGACAAGTTCATCCCCGCATTGTCCATGTGCACTCCCGGTGCCGGCCCGATGGCCGTGATGATGCACTCAGATGAACAGGCAGACGTCGGTCTCGCCGGCGAACTTCATGAAGGTGGCGGCGCCGCCGTATTCGATGCCATCGATGAAGTCGGACTTCTCGAAGTCGAACAGGTCCACCGTCATCTGGCAGGCGATGAACTTGACCTCGGCTTCCTGGCACAGGTCGCGCAGCTCGGTCAGCGAGGCCACGCCCTTCTTCTTCATCTTGGCCTTCATCATCGACGTGGCCATGGCTTCCATGCCGGGCAGCATCGAGACGATCACCGGCATCGGCACGGGCATCGGCATGGCCGGATTGGCCAGCGGGCTGATGGCGATGCCGCTCAGGTCCTTGCGCAGCAGCTGCAGACCGTAGAAGGTGAAGAAGATCTGCACCTCCCAGCCCAGCGCCGCGGCGGTGGACGCCAGGATCAGTGGCGGGTAGGCCATGTCCAGCGCACCCTTGGTGGCGATCAGCGCCATCTTTTTTGTCGCCATGTCGGCTCCTGAACGGGTCGTGCGGGTGGGGGGCTCAGGCCTTCTTCAGGAAGAAGACGTACTTGCCGCCCTCTTCCCCCGACGACAGCAAATCATTGCCGGTCTGCTCGGCAAAGGCCGCCATGTCGCAGACCGAGCCGGGGTCGGTGGCCAGCACACGCAGCACCTGGCCCGACGCCATGTCGGCCAGCGCCTTCTTCGTCTTGACGATGGGCAGCGGGCAGGCCAGGCCGGATGCGTCGAAAACCTTGTCGAAATTCATGCTTGTCTCCTGGGCGTTGAAGGCGCCTCGAAGGCGCCTTTTGCATGCTGCATTAGCGTTGCTGGGATGCGGGTGCGTCTATTCCCGCGATGGGTGATGGTTCATAGCCCATATGGGTAGTGCGGTCATGGGGCCGTGGGCACGACGGCGGCGCCGGGCAATCAACCCGCTGCGGCCGGCCTCGGCCGCCACAGCCGTTTTGCCCATGCGCCGGATTGTCCACCGCGCGACGGCGGGTCTGCGCCCGGTCAATGTCGGGCCCACACGGATGCACCAGACTGGACCGATGTCGACCTGGATGCCAAGGAGCTGATCATGCGTGCGATTCCCTTGTTGATGATGCTGGCTGCCGCCGGGCCGGCGGCTGCCGCCGATGCCCCCTGGGTGGGCGAAGCCCGCGCCGTGGCCACTGCGGTGCCGCCCAAGCTGTTGGCGGTGCTGACCGCGGCCATCGACCAGGGCGGGCCCGAAGGGGCCATCGGCGTGTGCCGGGACAAGGCGCCGCAGATGGCCCAGGCCGCGTCCGCCCAGAGCGGCTGGCAGATCCGGCGGGGGAGCCTGCGCAACCGCAATCCCAAGGCGGTGCCCGATGCCTGGGAGGCGGCCACGCTGGCCGACTTCGACCGCCGTGCCGCCGCCGGCGAGCGCCCCGCCACATTGGAGCGGGCCGAGATCGTGACCGAGGACGGCCAGTCGAGCTACCGCTACCTGCGCGCGCTGCCAACCCAGCAGTTGTGCGTGGCTTGCCACGGCGCCCCCGAGCAACTGAGCCCGGCGGTGGTCGCCAAGTTGAACGCGCTGTACCCCGGCGACCGCGCCGTCGGCTACAGCCCGGGACAGATCCGTGGCGCGATGGCGCTGAAGAAGGCGCTGCCCTGAGCCCTTGCGGCTGGTCTGGTCGGCGCGGCGGGCCGTGCTCAATGCACCGCGCGGGTCCTGCCCTGCCAGAACGGCTCGCGCAGCAAACGCTTGAGCAGCTTGCCGCTGGGGTTGCGCGGCAGGGCTTCGACGAAGTCGACCGACCTGGGGCACTTGAAATGCGCCAGGCGCTCGCGCATCCAGTCGATGATCTCGCGCTCGGTCACGGGGCTGCCCGGGCGGCGCACCACGCAGGCTTTGACGCTTTCGCCCCACTTGTCGTCGGGCACGCCGATCACCGCGCCGTCGGCCACATCGGGGTGCTGCATCAGCAGGTTCTCGATCTCGGCCGGGTAGATGTTCTCGCCGCCCGAGATGATCATGTCCTTGATGCGGTCGTTGATGAACAGGTAGCCGCCGTCCAGGTAGCCGCCGTCGCCACTTCGAAACCAGCCGCCGTTGGCATTGCGGCCCTCGGGAAACGCCGCCGCGGTGGCCTCGGCATTGCGCCAGTAACCGAGCATGTTGCCGGGGGACTCGATCAGCACCTCGCCGGTCTGGCCATCTGGCAAATCCTGCAGATCATGCAGCGTGCCGGGCGCGACCACCCGCACCCGCGCACCGGGGATCGGCCGGCCGGCCGAGCGCAGCAGCCTGGCCTTGGGGCCGCTGGTCTGGTGGTCTTCAGGCACCAGGAAGGTGGCCGAGCCGGCGATCTCGGTCAGGCCGTAGACCTGCATGAAGCCGCAGCCGAAGGCGTCCATCGCGTCGGTGAGCACGCGGTCGCTGATCGGCGAGCCGCCATAGGCCATCAGCTTGAGCGTGCGGTAGTCGCCCTGGCGCGCCTTGGGCGACTGCAGCATGAACAGGATCATCGCCGGCACCACGAAGGTGTGGGTGATGCCGTGTGCACCGATCGCATCGATGAAGCCGCCGGGGTCGAAGTCGGGATAGGACGAACCGGTGGCGCCGCTGTAGAGCGCAAACAGCGCCATGTTGGCGCCGGCGATGTGGAAGGTGGGCAGCGCGTTGCCGACCACGCTGCCTTCGCTGACCTGCCACACCGTCACGCCCAGCTGGCAGTTGTAGGCCAGGCCGGCATGCGACAGCACCACGCCCTTGGGCAGGCCGGTGGTGCCCGATGAATACAGCTGCAGCAGCGGGTCTTCGGGCTTGGCGGGCACCGGGCTGAATTGGTCCGACCCTGCGGCGAACCAGTCGTGGAAGCCGGCCAACCCATCGTGCGCGCCGTCGGTCACCACCACCTGCTGCAGCGTGGGCATGCCGGCGCGGTCGACCAGCGGCAGAAAGCCGCGGTCGGCCATCATCAGCTTGGCACCGCCGTGGTCGACGATGTAGCGCACCTCGCCCGGCGCCAGGCGCCAGTTCACCGGCATGCACACGGCCCCCAGCTTGGCGGCTGCCAGCGTCAGCAGCAGCGCCTCGACATGAAACTTGGTCAGCGCGGCCACCCGCTCGCCGGCCACGATGCCCATGGCCACCAGCGCATTGGCGATGCGGTTGGTGTCGCGCTCGACATCGGCAAAGGTCCAGCGCCGTTCGCCGCAGCGGTAGGCCAGCGCCTGCGGCCGGTTGCGGGCCTGCTGTTGCACGATGTCGATGAAGGTCTGTCCGGGCATCCTTGGCTCCTGGGAATGTGCAAACGCGGCGACGGCGGCGGCAGTGGGTCAGGCCCTGGCGCCGTCGATGACGGGACCGACACGTTCGCGCTGCTTGCCAACATCACAAGCTATCGCCGAACGTGCAAGGCGTCTTGTGGAATGTGGCTGGTGGCAGCGGCGACCGTCTGCATCACGACCCCGCGCCGGGATACCCGCCGGCGCCACAGCAAGCCGCTCCGCCTCAGAGCCGGCCCTTGCCCAGGTCGAGGTGGCCACGCGCCACGTTGACCCGCAGCGTGTCGCTCTCGCCCTCGGTCAGGCGCAGCGCGCGCAGCCGGCGCAGCGTGTGCTCCAGCGGGTGGCCGCTGACCAGTGCCTCGCCGCCCACCAGCTGCACCGCCATGTCCACCAGCTGGTTGGCCACTTCGGTGGTGAACACCTTGGCGACGATGCTCTCGTTGACCACGTCCAGCCCGGCGTCGGCGGCACGCGCAGTGCGGTAGACCGTGGCGCGCGCCGCATAGGCCTGGATGCGCATGTCGCCGTAGCGCAGGCGGATGCGCTCGCTGGCGGCACGCGCGCCGCCGCGGCGCTCACGCTGCAGCTCATGCGCCACCAGCGTGATCACCCAGGCCATGGTGCCGACGGCATCGGCGGCGATGGCGCGCCGCACCGCGCTGATCTTGCCCAGCGCGCGGCTGCGGCCTTCGCCCGGTGCGCCGATGGCGTGGTGGCGCGGCACGCGCACCCGGTCGAAGTGAAAGGCCGCATGGTGGCTGCCGTCGAGCGACATGAACTGGCGCTCCAGCGTGACGCCCGGCAGATCGGTGTCGATCACCACCATCGCCGGCCCCTGGCCGTCGACCTCGACCAGCGCGGTGAGGAAATCAGCGTCCGCGCCGCCGGTGACGTAGGACTTGCGCCCGCTGATCACCAGCTGATCGCCATCGACCTCGGCCCAGCTGGGGCGTGGCGCGTCGGCCGGTTCGGTGAAGGCGAAGCCGGTGCGCCGGTCGCCGGCCAGCAGCGGCAGCAGGTGGCTGCTGCGCAGCGGCTCGGCAATGCCCGCCAGCAGCCCAGCCTCGGGGCCGAACAGCCCCGGCAGGTGGCCCACGCCGTGCCAGGCCAGCGTCTCGCGGGCCACCAGCAAGGTCAGCTCGGGGGTGTCGGCCGCCTGGGTCAGGCTGAACAGGCCGGCCGCCTTGGCCAGCGCACGCACCTGCGCGGCCCGATCGGCGGGCGCCAGGCGGTCGTCGTCACGCAAGGGCACCAGCGCGTGGCGGGCGAGATCGGCCACCCGATCGCGCAGGGTGACCAGGTCGGAGGGCAGGCAATCGGGCATGGCGGTGGCTGGGTGCGATGACGCCGGATCGGCAACCGCTTGACGGTATCAGCGTCAAGCCCGACACGGGGCGGGGATGCGCGCACGGCGTGTGGCCGTAGCCACGGGTCACCTACGCGGCAGCGTCGCGCCGGCCGAGGGCGCAGCATGCCGTGGCGGCGATGCCGCCCTCCCCCCCCTGCTGCCAAGGCCCAGACCATGATCACCCTCTACGACTGCGCCACCGCGCCCAGCCCGCGCCGCGCCCGCATCCTGCTTGCCGAGAAGGGCATCGCCCACGACACCGTGTTGGTCGACCTGATGCGCGGCGAGCAACTCGGCCAGGCCTACCGCCAGATCAACCCGCAGTGCACCGTGCCGGCGCTGCGCACCGACGAGGGCCTGCTGCTGACCGACAACGCCGCGATCGCCGCCTACCTGGAGGCGCGTTACCCGCAGCCGCCGCTGCTGGGCAGCACGCCGCAGGACAAGGCCGAGATCGCCAGCTGGCAGTGGCGGGCTGAATTCGAGGGCCTGCTGGCCATCGCCGAGGCGCTGCGCAACAGCACGCCGGCGATGGTCAACCGCGCGCTGCCCGGGCCGGTGGACTACCCGCAGATCCCGCAGCTGGCGCAGCGCGGGCTGGCGCGGGTGCAGCAGTTCTTCACCACGCTGGATCAGCGCCTGGCCGGGCGCGAGTTCATCGCCGCCGATCAGTTCAGCATCGCCGACATCACCGCGGTGGTGGCGGTCGACTTTGCCCGCGTGGTGAAGATCAAGCCCAGTGAACAGCAGCCGCACCTGCAACGCTGGCGCGCGGCGATGGGCTTGCGGCCCTCGATGTCGGCGTAGCCGCGCAACCGGCGCTTCCGGCACTTCTGGCGACAATGCCCCGGGGCCGCCGTTGGCGCGCCCTCGCCCCAACCCTTGCAACCCGACGCGTCACGCGTCCGCCTGGAGACCCTCGCAGCATGTTTTCGCACATCATGATCGGCACCAACCACCTGGACCAATCCAAGGCGTTCTACGACGCGGTGCTGGGCGCCCTGGGCGTGCCCGCCGGTGCGGTAGACCGCCACCGCGTCTTCTGGCGCACGCCGACCGGCGTGTTCTCGGTCTCGCTGCCGATCGACGGCAAGCCGGCCACGGTGGGCAACGGCAGCACCATCGGTTTTGCCTGCCAGTCGGCCGATCAGGCCAACGCCTGGCATGCCGCCGGGCTGGCCAATGGCGGCACCTCCTGCGAAGACCCGCCGGGCGTGCGCGAGGGTGCCCACGGCAACCTCTACCTGGCCTACCTGCGCGACCCCGACGGCAACAAGGTCTGCGCCCTGTACCGCCTGCCGAAGGGCTGAACGGCAGCGCCCCGCAGGCCGCGTCGACGGATCAGCGCACGCTGGCCTGCGCGATGGCGTCCTCCACCTCGCGCAGCCGGTCCTTGCCGAAGTAGATCTGGTCGCCGACGAAGAAGGTGGGCGAGCCGAAGGCGCCGCGCGCATGCGCCTGCTCGGTATTGGTCAGCAGCGCGGCCTTGACCTCGGGCGCCTGCGACTTCGCCAGCAGCGCCGGGCCATCGAGCCCCGCCGCCGCCAGCACCGCGAGGATCTGCGCCTCGTCGGCCATGTCGCGCTGCTGCTCCCACATCGCCGCGTACACCGCCTCGACATAGGGCGCGAAGCAGCCCAGCGCCTGCGCCGCCACCGCGCCGCGCATGATCTTCAGCGTATTGACCGGAAAGTGCGGGTTGAAGCGGTAGGCCGTCAGGCCATGCCGCTGCACGAAGCGATCGATCTCCAGCTGGTCGTAGGCCCGTTTGTTCGGGATGCCGGCAAAGGCCTCGGCCGGTGATCGGTTGTTGGCCAGCTTGAACAGGCCGCCCAGCAGCACCGGCACGTAGCTGAAACGCACGCCGGTGCGCGCCTCGATGGCCGGGATCACCCGGTGGCAGAAGTAGGCATTGGGGCTGCCGACATCGAACAGGAACTCGACATTCACGGTCATGGTCACTCCGCGGGTGGATGGGGGGCGGTGAAAAATGGATCACGCTCACCAGGTTTCCAGCCAAGGCCGCAGCTCGGTCTCGTGCGTCCAGGCGTCGCGCGGCTGCTGGTGGATCTGCCAGTAGGCCTCGGCAATGCTGTCGGGGCTGAGGATGCCCTGCCGGTCTTTCATCGCATAGCGCTCGGGGAAGTTGCTGCGGATGAACTCGGTGTCGATCGCGCCGTCGATCACCGGATGCGCCACGTGGATGCCCTGCGGCCACAGCTCGCGCGCCATGCTCTGCGCCAGCGCGCGCAGCGCGTGCTTGGCACCGGCAAAGGCCGCGAAGCCCTCGCGCCCCCGCAGGCTGGCGGTGGCGCCGGTGAACAGGATGGTGCCGCGCCCGCGTGGCAGCATCGCCTTGGCGCACTCGCGGCCCATCAGAAAGCCGCTGAAGCAGGCCATCTCCCAGACCTTGAAGTACACCCGCGCGGTGGTCTCGGTGATGGCGAAGCGCACGTTGGCGCCGATGTTGAAGACCGCCACCTCGATGGGTGCGATGTCGCGTTCGATCTGCGCGACCAGCGCCACCATCTCGTCCTCCTTGCGCGCGTCGCTGCCGAAGCCGTGGGCCTGGCCACCCTCGGCGCGTATCTGCTCGAGCAGCGGCTGCAGCTTGTCGGCATTGCGCCGGGTGACGCAGGCGATGTAGCCCTCGCGGGCGAAGCGCCGGGCGATGGCGCCGCCGGTGGCGTCGCCGGCGCCGATCACGAGGATGGCTTTGGGGTCGGTCATGTGCACGCTCCGGTTTGCGTGTTCTGCGCCGCGTGCGTCACGTGCGTGGCCGGCTTGCGGCCTGCGTTCCAGCGCCCGCCCAGCGCGCGCTCGATCTGCGCGGCCAGCTGCAGCAGCAGCCCGTCGTTGGCCTGCCGTGCCTGGGCCTGGATGCCCAGCGGCAGGCCGCTCTCCTGCATGCCCAGCGGCATCGACAGACCGGGGATGCCGCACAGGTTAGCCAGCGGCGTGTAGGCGAAGTTGCGCCACAGGTGCGCGAACCAGTCGAGCACCGAGGGGTTGTCGCTGATCGTCAGGTACTCGGTGACGCCGAGCTTCGGGGTGGTCAGCGCGGTGATCGGCGTCAGCAGGATGTCCCAGTCCTCGAAGAAGGCACCGAAGCCACGCGAGGTGGTGTTGAAGACGGCCTGCATCTGCGCCCGCTCGGTGAAGCTGGTGCGCAGGCCGGCTTCCCAGATGCGGAGGTTGATCGGCTCGATCAGGTCGGCCGGCGGGCGATCCAGGCCTCGGGCCGCCAGCAAGTTGGCGATGGTCTGCGCGAAGTTGCTGATGTAGCAGGTGGTCTGGGCGGCAAAGGCGGCGCGGTAGTCGACCGCCGGCAGCGCCCACTCGACGTGGTGGCCTAGGCCTTCGAGCAAGCGGCCGATACGCTCCAACTCGGCCACGAAGTGCGGCGTGGCGCGATAGTCGCCCCACTCGTGCGACAGCGCGATGCGCAGCCGCCCCGGATCACGCTCGATCAGCCGGCTGTAGGGCTCGTCGGGCAGCCAGTAGGGCATGAACTCGCCCGGTGCGCCGCCGCGGCAGTGGTCGACGAAGGCGGCGGTGTCACGCACCGTGCGGCTCTGGCAGCCCTGGGTGGAGACCAGCCCGCTCAGGTCGGACAGCTTGGGCGCGATCGAGAACACGCCGCGCGAGGGCTTGAGCCCGAGGTTGCCGTTGGCCCCGGCGGGGATGCGGATCGAGCCGCCGCCGTCGGTGGCATGCGACAGCGGCAGCACACCCGACGCCACCACCGCCGAGGTGCCCGCCGACGAGCCCAGTGTGGTGTAGTCGCGGTCCCAGGGGTTGCGGGTGACGTAGACGGCCGGGTTCTCGGCCGACGAGCAGACACCGAACTCGGGCGTGGTGGTGCGCCCGATCAGGTTCAGCCCCGCCTGGCGCATGCGCCCGGTGAGAAAACTGTCCTCGGTGGCCCGATGGCCGCGCATGAACAACGAGCCCATCTCCTGCAGCCGGCCTTGCAGCGTCGGGCCCAGGTCCTTGACGAAGAAGGGCACACCGGCGAAGAAGCCTTCGGCATGGGCACCCGCCGCGAAGGGGTCGGTCACGGCATCGTCGAAGACCTCGACCACCGCGCTCAGCAGCGGGTTGACCCGGCCCACCGCGGCCGCGGCCTGGGCGGCCAGCTCGGCCGCCGTCACCTCGCCGCGGCGCACCCGCGCGGCCAGCGCCACCGCATCGTGGTCGGCCCACTCGTCCCAACTCATCGCCAATGTCATGTCGCGGGGTTCCTGAAGTGTGGTGAAGGCGGCAGACAACCGGCTGCCGGCCGCGGCAGTCTACGACCGGCCTCAAAGTCGCGCAGGCGCCATCGCGCCCGCCGGCACGGCCGCTACGATCGTGCACTTCGACCCGCAGGCCGGTGTCGACAGCACCCCCTCGAGGAGACTGGACATGGCGGACTACGACCTCATCATCCTTGGCGGCACGGTGCACGACGGCCTGGGCAGCGCGCCGCGGCTCGCCGACGTGGCGGTGAAGGATGGCGTCATCGCCGCCATCGGCACGGTCACCGGCACGTCCAAGCAGACGCTCGACGCCCACGGCCTGCTGGTGACACCCGGCTTCGTCGACGTGCACACCCACTACGACGGGCAGGCCACCTGGGAGCAGCGCCTCACGCCGTCGTCGGGCCACGGCGTCACCTCGGTGGTGATGGGCAACTGCGGCGTCGGCTTCGCGCCTTGCAAGCCGGCGCAGCGCGATCTGCTGGTCAAGGTGATGGAGGGCGTCGAGGACGTGCCCGAGGTGGTGATGACCGAAGGCCTGCCGTGGAACTGGGAAACCTTTCCCGAGTACCTGGACGCACTGGCGGCGCGCTGTTTCGACGTCGACGTGGCCGCCCAGTTGCCGCACTCGGCGCTGCGTGTGTTCGTGATGGGCGAGCGCGCGGCCACGCAAGAGCCGCCCACGGCCCAGGATCTGGCCAGCATGCGCCAACTCACCACGCAGGCGATCCGCGCCGGCGCGCTGGGCGTCAGCACCTCGCGCAACCTGTTGCACCGCACCAAGGCGGGCGCGCTGGCGCCCAGCCTGTTCTCCGACGAAGACGAACTCGGCGCGCTGGCCGACGGCCTGAAGGACGCCGGCCGCGGCGTGTTCCAGATCATCCCCGCGCCGATGGGCGATGCGGTGTCCGAGTTCGCGCTGATGCGCCGGCTGGCCGAGCGCAGCGGGCGGCCGCTGTCGTACACGCTGATCCAGATGCCCACCGGCGATGAAGCGGCCTGGCGCCAATCGCTGGCCGCGCTGAGCGACGCCGCCCGCGACGGCCTGCAGATGCGCGCACAGGTGGCGCCGCGCCCGGTCGGCATGTTCTACGGCCTCGAGTTGAGCTTCCACCCGTTTGCCTACCACCCCAGCTACAAGGCGATCAAGCACCTGCCGCTGGCGCAGCGGGTGGCGCGCATGCGCGACCCCGCCTTCCGCGCGCAGTTGCTGTCAGAGCAGGCCGAGGACACCAACCCGGTGAACCTGAAGACGGTGAAGGCTTTCCAGTACGCCTTCCCCTGGGGCCAGGAGGTCGACTACGAACCGCAGCCGGCTGACCGCATCGACGTGCGCGCCAAGGCGGCGGGTCGGTCGGTCGAGGATTACGCCTACGACCTGCTGCTGGCCGACGAAGGCCGGGCAATGTTCTACCAGCCCGGTGCCAACTACCGCGATGGCAACCTGAACGCGGTGCGCGAGATGCTGGGCCATCCGCACACCGTTGTCGGGCTGGCCGATGGCGGCGCTCACTACGGCATGATCTGCGACGCCAGCTTTCCCACCTACTACCTGGTGCGCTGGGCGCGCGACGCCAGCGTCGACCAGCGCATCCCGCTGCCACAGGCGATCGCCGCGCTGACCAGTGAGCCGGCGGCACTGGCCGGTCTGGCCGACCGGGGCCGGCTGGCGGTCGGCTACAAGGCCGACATCAACCTGATCGACCTCGACCGCCTGAAGCTGCATGTGCCCACCGTGGCGCACGACCTGCCGGCCAACGGGCGCCGCATGCGCCAGCTGGCCGACGGTTATGTCGCCACCATCCTGTCGGGCACCGTCACCTACCTGCAAGGTGAACCCACCGGCGCCACGCCGGGCCGGCTGGTGCGCGGCAGCGCTCACCTCAGCCGTTAGCGCTGCGTCAGCCGCCCGGGTCGCCGTGGCCGGCGGCCGGCGCGGCGTCGATCGCCGCCTCCAGCAATTCGAGTGCCGCGATGGCGAAGGCGATCATGTTGCCCGGCCGGTCGTCCAGGCCGGTGCGCAGCAGGCGATCGCGCAGCACCGGGCCATCGACGGCCAGGCAGGTGTGGCCGGCCGGATCGCCGTAGGGGTTGCCGGTCGGCCCGGCAGCACCGGTCTCCGCCAGGCCCCAGCTCGCCCGGAAGCGCATGCGCTGGTGGCGGGCCAGCAGCGCCGCATAAGGCGGGCTCGACGAGCGCATGCCGACGGTGTCGGCAGCGGTCAGCGTGGTCAGCAGCCGACCCGAGCGGCGCGTATACAACACCGCACCGCCGAAGTAGTAGGCCGAGGCACCGGCGCGCGCCAGCAGCGCGGCCGAGACCAGGCCACCGGCCGAGGATTCGGCCACGGCAATCGTCTCGCCGCGCGCCACCAGCTTGTCGCCCACGCGCATGCCCAGCGCAAACAGGGGGGTGATGTCCATCGTCATCGGTTTCCTTCTCGGCCCAGTTCGGCCCGGTTCAGCCCCGTGCCGGCCCTTGTGGCGGGTCAGACCGCAGTGCCGGGTCTTTCGCGATGCGGGCCACCAGCTTCAACAGCGTGGGCACACGTCGCCTGCCGTGCATCGCACGCAGCCGGGCCTTGGCGGCGCCGAGGTCGATGCCGACGCAGCTGATCATCAGCGGCCGCGCCTCCTCCTCCCGGACCAGCTGAAACTGTGCCGGCAGGCCGGGCACGGCCAGCTTGGACACGCCGATGACGGCCGTGCGCCCTTCCAGCGCATGGTGCAGATGCCGCCCCAGCGCCGGCGTCTCGTCGGCATCAAGATGGACCAGCCCGTCGATCAGGATCAGCTCGGGGGCCAGCGCATGCTGGCGCAGCAGTTGCAACAGACACGGCAGATCGCTCAGGTCGAGCGCACCGCGCACGGCCTTCTCGACATGCGCGATGCGGCAGGTGTAGGTCTTGGTTGCCTCGGGCGCGTCCCAGTCGTCGAAGGCCACGGCGGCCGCGACCGCCCCTGCACCATCGCGGTGAACGAAGACGGCGAGTTTCATCGGTCCCCGTTCTCGCGCCGTGCGACGTCGAAGCCGGGCAAGAGCGCCTTCGCCGCTTCGATGCGCAGGGCCAGCGCCACGGTGTCGTCGTTCATCACGTCGAGCAGAAAGCGCTTCGGGTCCAGCCAGGGGCCGGGCGATGGCGTGCGCAGGTTCACCGTGCCCACGTCGGCGTGCGCGGCCTCGGCGGGTGCCGAGGCCGGCGTGTCCGGCACCGGCAACGCGGCGGGATGCAGTTGCGCCAGCGCCCGCTCAAAATCGGCGATAGGCATGCTGGCGAGGCCCGCCAACAGTGCCGCCTGGCCGTCGGGGTTGGGCGGCAGGTCGAGCCAGGGCTCGTCGGCGAACACCGGCGCGAGATCAGGCGCCACGAAGGCCGACCAATGGCCGCTGTCGGCCTGCGGTGCAGGCACCTGCCTGGCATGCACCGCCTGCGGCGGCGACGCGGCATCGACCGTGGGCAGCAGGCCGACACGGTGCGCCCGGACGTCGCCCAGGTAACGCCGGCGCAAGGCGTCGAGAAAGGCCCAGGCTTGCGCGCCGGGCAGCGGCTGCGCGAGCGAGAACCAGAGTTGATAGCTGTCGGTGCCGGAGACCGCGATGGCGGGCGCCGGCAGGTCCAGATCAACCTGAACACCGCGCCAGACCGCCGACAACAGCGCCCAGTCGGCGGGCCGGGCCAGCGCCAGCACCATCGCCCGCACCCGTCCATCGGCATCGATCAGACGGGGTTCGTCGAGGGCGTCGCCCTGGCCAGCAGACGCCTGCGGCAGGTACAGGCGCTGCAGCTCGGATTGAAGTCGGTTCATGGCGGCGTGGCGCGTCCGGCGGGTTGATCGACGCCCACTCTAGTCGCAACCGGGGACGTCATGCCCGGGGCGCGCCGCGCGCGAACGCCGGCGGGCCGATGCTCAGCTCGACACGACAGCCAGCACCTGCCCTTCGGTCACGCTCTCGCCCTCGGCCACCAGCAACTCGCGCAGCGTGCCAGCCGCGGGGGCGTCGATCGGAATTTCCATCTTCATCGACTCGATGATCAGGATGGTGTCACCCGCCGCCAGCGTATCGCCGGTCTGGCGCTCGAGCTTCCAGACGGTGCCGGTGACCAGCGATTCGATGCGGTTGATGGCCATGTGTGGAGTGTCCTGCAGACGGATTTGATCGAACCTGCACGGTACGCCAGCGCGCCTGCGACTTCGCCCCGGGAAAGCACTGCAATGTGGGCGACAGCCGGCGCGCGCCCGCAGGCGCACGATGCGCCCGATCCCACTGCCGAGGCCGCCGCATGACCTGGAAACCCGAACTCGACGAACTGGCGCGGCGCACCGCGATGGCGCAGCAGATGGGTGGGGCGGACAAGGTCAAGCGCCAGCACGACGCCGGGCGGCTGACGGTGCGCGAGCGCATCACCAAGCTGCTCGACGACGGCAGCTTTCACGAGGTGGGCGCGCTGTCGGGCATAGCCTCGTACGACGCCGACGGCCGGATTGCGCAGGTGACGCCGGCCAACTGCGTGTTCGGCCGCGGCAAGATCGCCGGCCGGACGGTGGTGGTGGTGGGCGACGACTTCACCGTGCGCGGCGGCTCGGCCGATGCGTCGATCGCCGCCAAGCCGCTGATGGCCGAGGACATGGCCAGCGACCTGCGCCTGCCCATCCTGCGCATCATCGAAGGCTCGGGCGGCGGCGGCTCGGTCAAGACCATCGAGACCAAGGGCGCCAGCAACCTGCCCGGCGGCATCGGTGAAAGCGCGCGCGGCTTCTTCAAGATGACGGCCAACCTGGCCGAGGTGCCGGTGGTCGGCCTGGGGCTGGGCTCGGTGGCCGGGCTGGGCGCGGCACGGCTGGCGGCCAGCCATTTCTCGGTGATGACACGCAGCTCGGCGATGTTCGTCGCCGGCCCGCCCTTGGTCGCGCGGCTGGGCCAGGCGCTGAGCAAACAAGAACTGGGCGGCGCCGACATCCAGACCAAGAGCGGCGCCATCGACAACATGGTCGAGACCGAGGAAGAGGCGTTCGAGCAAGCCCGCCGCTTTCTCTCGTACCTGCCGCAATCGGTGCATGGTGTGCCGCCGGTGCTCCCCCGCAGCGACGACCCCGAGCGCGCCGACGAGTTCCTGATGAAGGCCGTGCCGCGCAACCGGCGCAGCGTCTACAAGATGCGGCCGATCATCGACGCGGTGGTCGACCACGGCAGCTTCTTCGAGATGGGCGCCCACTTCGGCCGCAGCATCATCGCCGGCCTGGCCCGCCTCGACGGCCACCCGGTGATGCTGCTGGCCAGCGACCCCTACCACTACGGCGGCGCCTGGAGCGCCGACACCTGCCAGAAGGTGATCCGCTTCGTCGACCTGGCCGAGACCTTCCACCTGCCGGTCGTCTACCTGATGGACTGCCCGGGTTTCATGATCGGGCTGGAGGCCGAGCGCAGCGCCACCATCCGGCTGGGCGTGCGGGCGATGGCGGCGATGAGCCAGACCACCGTGCCCTGGTGCACGGTGATCGTGCGCAACGCCTTCGGCGTGGCCGGCGCCGCGCACAAGCCCTTCAACCGGCTGGCGTTGCGCTATGCCTGGCTGTCGGCGTACTGGGGCAGCCTGCCGCTGGAAGGCGGCATCGAAGCCGCCTACCGCGCCGACATCGAGGCCGCCGCCGACCCAAAGGCCGAGCTGCTGAAGATCGAAGCCCGGTTGAACGCCCTGCGCTCGCCGTTTCGCAGCGCCGAAAAGTTCTGGGTCGAGGAGATCATCGACCCGCGCCAGACCCGCCGACTGCTGGTCGACTTTGCCCACCTGGCCGAACCCCTGCGCACGCCCGGCAAGGCCAGCTTCTCAATGCGCCCGTAAGGAGCACCCACCATGAACGACACCGACGTCCTGTACGAAGTCTCCCAGCGCATCGCCACCATCACGCTGAACCGGCCCGACCGGCTCAACGCCTACACCGCCGGGCTGGGCGATGCGCTGCGCGCCGCGATGCGCCGGGCCACCGACGATGCCGAGGTGCGGGTGATCGTGCTGACCGGTGCCGGCCGCGGTTTTTGCGCCGGCGCCGACATGGACAGCCTGAGCGCCGGCACGGCCAGCGGCGGCGCCACGCTGTCGGCCGAAAACCCCAAGGCCGAACCGGCCCCGTTCGACCCCGCCAGCAGCCCCGATTACCAGACGCCACATTCGTACTTTCCGGCGGTGCCCAAGCCCATCATCGCGGCCATCAACGGCGCCTGCGCCGGGCTGGGGCTGGTCTATGCGCTGTACTGCGACCAGCGCTTCGCGGCGGCCGGCGCCAAGTTCACCACCGCCTTCGCGCGCCGCGGTCTGATCGCCGAACATGGCATCAGCCACACGCTGCCGCGCCTGGTGGGCCTGGCCAAATCGCTGGACCTGCTGATGTCGGCGCGCAAGTTCGACGCCGACGAAGCGCTGCGCCTGGGCGTGGTCGACCGCGTGCTGCCGGCCGATGAGCTGATGGCCGCGGTGCGCGCCTACGCGCTGGACCTGGCCGACAACGTGTCGCCGCGTTCGATGGCGGTGATCAAGCGCCAGCTGTGGGCGGTTGATCAGTTGTCGATGCGCGAAGCGATAGCGATCGGCAACCGCGAGATGCTGGCCAGCTTCAGCACCGCCGACTTCAAGGAAGGCGTGGCGCACTTCGTCGAGAAGCGGCCGGCGGCCTTCACCGGGCAATGACCCGGGAAATGACCGGTGCGGCCAAATCCGCCCACCCGGCCCACGCCACCCCGGCTGGATTTCACCGATTCACGCACACTCACCAAAACCCCAGGCTGACACCATGATCGACACCCCTGACGCCCCCACCGTCGCCGCGATCCCGATGATCGACGGCATCCCGCTCACGCCCAAGGCCGTCACCACGATCGGCATGGCCTCGATGGCGCCGGCCGCCACCGTGGCCGAGGAACGCCTGCGCCGCAAGCAGAAGCTGGCGGGTGCACTGCGCATCTTCGGCCGCTTCGGCTTCGGCGAAGGCGTGGCGGGCCACATCACGGTGCGTGACCCCGAGTTTCCCGACCACTTCTGGGTCAACCCGCTGGGCCTGTCGTTTCGGCACATGCGCGTGTCCGACCTCATCCTCGTCAATCACCACGGCGAAGTGGTCTACGGCCAACACAGTGTCAACCGCGCGGCCTACGTGCTGCACGCGGCGGTGCATGCGGCGCGCCCGGATGTGATGGCCGCCGCGCATGCGCATTCGGTCTACGGCAAGGCCTTCAGCGCACTGGGCGTGCCGCTGGACCCGCTGACCCAGGACTCGTGCGCGTTCTACGAGCAGAACGTGGTGATCGCCGACCACGGCGGCGCCGTGGTGTTCGAGGTCGAGGCCGGCCGCGATTTTGCGCAAGCCTTCGGCCAACACCGCGCCGCCATCCACCAGAACCACGGCCACTTCACCGTGGGGGCCACGGTCGATGAAGCGGTGTTCTGGTACGTCTGCTTCGAGCGCTGCGCGCAGGCCCAACTGCTGGCGATGGCGGCGGGCACGCCCAAGCACATCCCGCACGCATCGGCCGTCTACACGCGCGAGAACGCCGGCAGCGCCGCCGTGGGCTGGATGCATTTTCAGCCGCTGTGGCAGGAAATCACCCGCACCGATCCCGAACTGTTCGAGTGACCCCGGCGCCTGTTGCCCGGCCCCTGTGCGCACGGACGCACGAGCGCATGGGCCGATGAGCCCTCGCCCATGAGCCACTTCGACAACGACACCCGGGTGAACCCGCTCGCGCCCACGGGCGATGGCCTGGACGGCGCGGCCGCGTTTTCAGGCCATGTGGATTCCGCCTGGAACATCGGCGCCAACCCCAACGGCGGCTACCTGCTGGCGCTGGCAGCCCAGGCGCTGCGGCAGATCACGCCCGCGCAGCCCGACCCACTGAGCATCAGCGTGCACTACCTGCGCCCCGGGCTGGCCGGCCAGCCCTGCCGCATCGACACCCAGTTGCTGCGCAGCGGACGCACGCTCAGCACCGTGCGGGCCACGCTGGTGCAAGGCGGCAGCGCCCGGCTGGAGGTGCTGGCGGCGATGGGCGATCTGGGTGCGCCCGAGACGGCAGCGCCACCGCTGCTGACCCGGCCGATGCCCGACATGCCGCCGCCCGAGGCCTGCCCCGGCCGCTCGGCCCCGGCCCAGGGCGTGGCGCTGGCCATCCTCGACCGGCTGGACATCCGGCTGCATCCCGACGAGGCCGCGCCCGGTGCCGCCCGCCAGGCCCGGGTCAGCGGCTGGATCCGCTTTGCCGATGGCCGGGCGCCCGACGCACTGGCCTGCCTGCTGATGGCCGACGCGTTTCCGCCGGCGGTGTTCGGCCTGCTGGGCATGGTGGGCTGGGTGCCCACCATCGAGCTGACGGTGCACCTGCGTCGCCGCCCGGCGCCGGGCTGGCTGCTGGGGCAGTTCTGGTCGCACGACCTGAGCGACGGCCGGGTGATCGAAGACGGCGCGCTGTGGGACAGCAGCGGCCAGTTGGTGGTGCAATCACGCCAGCTGGCGCTGGTGCGGCCGGCCTGAGGCGGGCGGGCAGGCGGGCGGTCGGGCACGCCGCTGCGGCGTCGGCATGAGCCTGCTTCGGCCGCGCCTGTCACCGAGGTGTTAGCCGGGCCGGCATCGGCCCCGCCACACTGCGGCGGACCACAAGGATGCCCATGACTGCCCCGACCCCCGCCCTGTCCGACCCCTTGCACCTCAGCCGCGGCCCGGCCTGGGCGCACCGCATCACGCTGGCGCCGCTGACCAACTGGCAAAGCCATGCCGACGGCACGCTGGGCGACGACGAATACCACTGGCTGACGATGCGCGCTGCGGGCGGCTTCGCGATGACCATGACCTGCGCCGCGCATGTGCAGGCCTCGGGCCAGGGCTTTCCGGGGCAGCTGGGGGTGTGGTCGGACGCGCACCTGCCCGGCCTCACCCGGCTGGCTCAGGGCATCCATGCCGGTGGCAGCGTGTCCAGCCTGCAGCTGCAGCACTCGGGCCTGCGCGCCGACACGGCCCTCAGCGGCCAGCCCGTCGTCGCGCCCTGGGACGATGCCGAGACCGGCGCCCGCGCGCTGAGCACCGGTGAGGTCGAGCAGCTGGTGCAGGATTTCATCGCCGCCGCGCAGCGCGCCGAGCGGGCCGGCTTCCAGGGCGTCGAGCTGCACGGCGCGCATGGCTACCTGCTGGCGCAGTTTCTGGATGCCGAGCACAACCAGCGCAGCGACCGCTACGGCGGCTCTTTCGAGAACCGCAGCCGCATCCTGTTCGAGCTGATCGCCGGCGTGCGCGCGGCCACCGGGCCGCACTTCCAGCTGGGCCTGCGGCTGTCGCCCGAGCGCTTCGGCATCACCATGCCCGAGTCGCTGGCGCTGGCGCAGCAGGTGATGGCCGGCGGCCAGCTCGACTACCTGGACATGTCGCTGTGGGACTGCTTCAAGCCGCCGCTGGATGCGGCCTACGCCGGCCAGCCGTTGATCGACCACTTCGCGGCGCTGCCGCGCGGCACCACCAAGCTGGGCGTGGCCGGCAAGATCATGGACGCGGCCACCGCACGGCGTTGCCTGGAACATGGCGCCGACTTCGTGCTGATCGGCCGCGGCGCGATGCTGCACCATGACTTTGCCCGCCGCGCGCTGGCCGACTCGGCGTTCCGCTGCATCGAACGGCCGGTCAGCCGCGCCCACCTGCAGGCCGAGGGCCTGGGCCCGGCCTTCCTGAAGTACGTGGCCGAGACCTGGCCGCGTTTCGTGGCCGACGCGTGAGCGCCTCCGGCCCGTCATCGGCCGCTGCCAGCGGGGCGCTGGCCACCGCCCGGCGCGCGGCGCTGATCGGCACCGGCGGCTACCTGGTCGCCAGCGTGCTGTGGGGGCTGAACCTGCCGCTGTCGGCCGCGCTGCTGAAGCACTTCGATCCGTTCTGGGTCTCGCCGCTGCGCTACGTGGTGGCCACGGTGCTGCTGGGCGGCATGGTGGCGGTCTCGGTCGGCCCGCGCCAGCTGCGATCGCCGATCCCGCTGTGGCGGGTGGCCGTGCTGAGCCTGTGCGTGGCGGGCTTCCTGGTGCTCTACAACCTGGGCCTGTACCGCACCCATCCGATGACGGTGGCCGCGCTGTCGGCCGGCTCGCCGGTGTACGTGGCGGTGGTGTCGCGGCTGATGACTGGCGCCAGGCTCGAGCGTGGTTTCTGGGGCGCCACCGCGCTCACGCTGATCGGCGCGGGCATCGCGGTGACGGGCCGCGCCCAGGCCGGCACGCCGGGTGGCGCTTCCGGGGGGGCGACATTTGGCGCGGCCTTCAGCCTGCAGGGCGGCGAGCTGCTGGTGGTGCTGGCCATCTGCAGCTGGACGGTCTACTCGATCCTGGCGCAGCGCTGGTTCACGCCCGGCACCGGGCAGCTGCAGCGCACCTACCTCACCACCATCGGCGCCCTGCCCTGGCTGCTGCTGTTCTGGGCCGGCGCACGCGCCACCGGCCTGGTGGGCGCGCCCAACCTGAGCCCGGCGCCGCTGCCGGTGATGCAGCTGCTGGTGGCGGCGGTGTTCTGCACCGCGCTGGCCACCGTGGCCTGGAACACCGGCGTCAGCCGGCTGGGCATCCAGACCGGCGGGCTGTGGCAGAACATGGTGCCGGTGTTCGCGGTGCTGATCTCGCTGCTGTTCTTCGGCGTGCAGCCGCTGGCCGAGCAGCTGATCGGCGGCGCGGTGGTGCTGGCCGGCGTGCTGTACATGCAGTGGCAGCGTGCGCGCACGGCGCGGGCGCTGTTGGCAAAGGCAGCGGCGTCCTGACGCGGCGGGCCGCGGCACCCCGCCGGCCACGCCTGCTGGCCACGCCCGCTGGCACCTGGTTGACAGGGCGTGGGGCGCGGTTCAGGCACAGTCGGCAGCCTGCCCCCGAGGAGTCCCATGCCCACCCTGCCCGAACCCCAGATCACCCGTTACCAGCGCTGGCTGAGCGACCACCGCGGCCTGCAGTTCGCGCAGTACGAGGCGCTGTGGCGCTGGTCGGTGGACGATCTCAGCGGCTTCTGGGCCTCGATCTGGGACTACTTCGCCATCGAGTCGCCCACGCCGTACCGCCAGGTGCTGGATGCCGAGCGCATGCCGGGCGCGCGGTGGTTCGACGGCGCCCAGGTCAACTACACGCGCCAGGTGCTGCGCCATGCCGATGCGTCGCACGCCGCCGGCCACCCGGCCATCGTCTTCGCCGACGAGCCCCTGTTGGCCGCCGGCCAGCTGCGCGAGCTGACCTGGCCCGAACTGCGGCAGCAGGTGGCGGCGATGGCGCTGGCGTTGCGGCGCATGGGCGTGCAGCGCGGCGACCGGGTGGTGGCGGTGCTGGCCAACACGCCCGAGACGGCGATCGCCTTCCTGGCCTGCGCCAGCCTCGGCGCGGTCTGGTCGATCTGCTCGCCCGACATGGGCCCGGTGGCGGTGCTGGACCGCTTCCGCCAGATCGCCCCCAAGGTGCTGATCGCCGCCGACGGCTACCGCTGGGGCGGCGTGGCCTACGACCGCCGGCCGGTGCTGGCCGAACTGCTGGCCGCGCTGCCCAGCGTCGAGCAGGTGGTGCTGTGGCGCCGCCTCGACAAGGCCGCCGATCCGCAGGCGCTGGCCGCCCCTGGCCGCGGCGCGCACGACCTGGCCGCGCTGCTGGCCGGCAGCGGCGTGGCGCAGGCCGAGATCGAGACCTTCCAGCCCGAGTGGCTGCCCTTCGACCACCCGCTGTGGGTGGTTTATTCCAGCGGCACCACCGGCCTGCCCAAGCCCATCGTGCACGGCCACGGCGGTGTGATGCTCGAGAACCTGAAGCTGGCCACGCTGCACAACAACCTGGGCCCGACGGTGCAGACCGGCGACCGTTACCACTGGTTCGCGTCGACCGGCTGGATCATGTGGAACAGCCAGGTCGGCGGCCTGCTCGGCGGCACCACGGTGTGCCTCTACGACGGCAACCCGGCCGGCGCCAACGGCCCCGGCCAGCCACCCGACTGGGGCGTGCTGTGGCGCTTTGCGGGCGCCGCGCGCGTCACCTTCTTCGGCTCGGGCGCGGCGTTCTACGCCTCCTGCCTGAAGGCCGGTGTCGAGCCCCAAGATGAGGCCGACCTGTCGACGCTGCGCGCCATCGGCTCCACCGGTTCGCCGCTGGCCGACGACGCCTACCGCTGGATCTGGGCCAAGCTGCCGCAGGTGGACGGCCGCGACATCTGGCTCACGCCGATGAGCGGGGGCACCGACTTCGCGGGTGCCTTCATCGCCGGCCTGCCCACCCTGCCGGTGGTGGCTGGCGAGATGCAGTGCCGCTGCCTGGGCGCCGCGGTCGAGGCCTGGAGCGAGAACGGCCAACCCTTGCTGGACGAAGTGGGCGAGCTGGTCTGCGTCAAGCCGATGCCGTCGATGCCGCTGTACCTGTGGGGCGATGCGGACGGCAGCCGCTTGAAGGACAGCTACTTCGACATGTACCCAGGCATCTGGCGCCACGGCGACTGGATCCGCCTGATCCCCCGGCCCGACGTCGGCACCACCGGCTCCATCATCTACGGCCGCAGCGACGCCACCATCAACCGCCAGGGCGTGCGCATGGGCACGGCCGAGCTGTACCGCGCGGTCGAGGCCCTGCCCGAGGTGCTGGACAGCCTGGTGGTCGACCTCGAGTACCTGGGCCGCGAGAGCTGGATGCCGCTGTTCGTGGTGCTGCGCGAAGGCCTCACGCTCGACGACGCGCTGACCGCGCGCATCAAGGCCGAGGTGCGCCAGGCCTTGTCGCCGCGGCACGTGCCCAACGAGGTGTTCCAGGTGGCGGCGCTGCCGCGCACGCTGTCGGGCAAGAAGATGGAGCTGCCGGTCAAGAAGCTGCTGATGGGTGCCTCGCCCGACAGCGTGATGAAGCGCGACGCGATGAGCAACGCCGACAGCGTGGACTGGTTCATCGCGCTGGCCCGGCGGCGCGCCGGGCACTGATCCGGGCCGCTCCGGGCGGCTGCGGGGCGATCAGCCCCAGCCGCCCGCCTGCATCGCGGCCACCGTGTCGCGGATCAAATGCCCGGCGATCGAGAAGCGCGGCGGGATGCCGGGCAGCGCGTCGATCGCAAACCACTGCGCATGCTCGATCTCGCCGGGTTGCGGCACGATCTCGCCGCCCACCCAGCGGGCCGTGAAGGCGACCATCAGGCTGTGCGGAAACGGCCAGCTCTGGCTGCCGTAGTAGCGCAGGTCCTGCACCGTGACCGCCACCTCCTCGGCCACCTCGCGGTGCACGCAGTCCTCCAGCGATTCACCCGCTTCGACGAAGCCGGCCAGCGCGGTGGGCGTGCCGCACACGCCGCAGAAGCGGTGGCTGCGGTCCCACTCCAGCGCCTGGGCGGCGCGCCCGGCCAGCGCGCCCAGCACCGGCACCAGGCTCTGCATCGCCGAGCGCAGCGGCCGGGGCTGCCAGCCGGGCGGCGGCGCGGGCAGGCTCACGGCCCAGCAATCCACCTCGGCCAGGCGGCCCAGGTAATGCCGCGCGGTGGCGTCGGCCAGGAAGCGGGCCACCTCCAGCGGTTGAAAGTCGGGCGCCTGCTCGTCGGGCAGCAGCAACTCGCGCTGCACGAAGGCAAAGCACTAGGCCTGCGGCGACGCGGGTTCGGCGGGTTGGCTGGCAGGGATGAAAGTCATGGGGTGGCGGTGAAGCGGTGCAAGGGGCGAGGGGTGATGCAAGGGGCGGCGTGGCGATCAGCGCAGCTGGCGGCAGACGGCGTCGGTCATCTCGGTGCAGCGGGCGCTGCCGCCCAGGTCGCGCGGCACCTGCTCGCCTTGGGCGAGCACGGCTTCAACCGCCTGCTCCACCCGGTCGGCACCGGCCAGCAGCGTGGCATCAGCATGGCGGGCGGCCAGCCAGCGCAGCATCATCGCGCCCGACAGGATGGTGGCCAGCGGGCTGGCCAGG
Organism: Burkholderiales bacterium RIFCSPHIGHO2_12_FULL_69_20; assembly: GCA_001770815.1. Classification (GTDB taxonomy): domain Bacteria; phylum Pseudomonadota; class Gammaproteobacteria; order Burkholderiales; family Burkholderiaceae_C; genus Pseudaquabacterium. The sequence continues at coordinate 10,476 of MESD01000146.1, read as the reverse complement.
TTCTGCCCGGCGATGTCGGGCGCCGAGCCGTGTGCGCCCTGGAACAGGCCATGCCCGTCGCCCAGCTCGGCCGATGCGGCGATGCCCAGCCCGCCCACCGTGCCGGCGCCGAGGTCGGAGAGGATGTCGCCGAACATGTTCTCGGCCACGATCACGTCGTAGAAGTCGGGCTTCTTGAGCAGGTGCACGGTGATCGCATCGGCATAGGCGTAGTCGATCTCCACGTCGGGATAGTGGGCCGCCACCTCGGTGCAGACCGCGCGGAAGAAGGCGTAGCTGCGCAGGATGTTGGCCTTGTCGCAGACCGTCACGCGGCGCCGGCCGTCGCGTTTGGCACCGGATCGGCGCCGCGCCAGCTCGAAGCTGAAGCGGGCCACCCGCTCGACGCCCTTGCGCGTGACCACCAGCGTGTCGGTGGCCACCTCGCCGCGCAGCACGATGCCCGCGCCGCGGCTGGCGTACAGGCCTTCGGTGTTCTCGCGCACGATCACGTAGTCGATGCTGCCCGCGGCCCAGCCCGCCAGCGGCGAGGTGACGCCGCGGTACAGCCGGATCGGCCGCACGTTGGCGTACAGGTCGAGCCGGAAGCGCAGCTGCAGGTGCAGGTCGTTGCCGACCTCGGTGCCGTCGGGGTAGGTGACGCCGGGCAGGCCCGCCGCGCCGTGCAGGATGGCATGGGCGTCACGGCAGGCGTTGAAGGTGTCGGGCGGCAGCACGGCGCCAGTCTTGGCATAGTGCGCCGCGCCGCCGTCGGCCGCGGTGAAGCGCAGACGGTCGCCCATGGCCTCGCGCAGCACGGTGATGGCCGACTGGTTGACTTCGGGGCCGATGCCGTCGCCGTCGATGGTGACAATGTCGTAGGTTTGCATGGAAGCGGTTGGGCGCGTCAAGAGGGGTGGCAACCGCTCAGGCTATCACCGCGCCGGTCCGGCCCCGCGCCCTTCCTGCGGACCTATTCAGCAGCGTCAGTTCCAGGAGAAAACATGAAGCAATCAATCGGCATGGTCGGCATCGGCCTGATGGGCCACGGCATCGCCAGCAACCTGGTCCAGCACGGGCATGCGCTCGCCATGCTCGAGCACGCCGGCAACCAGCCGCTGGACGCGCTGAAGGCCGCTGGCGCCGTGGGTTATGACAGCGCCGCCGCGCTGGCCGCGCGCAGCGAGGTGGTGATCCTGGTGCTGACCGGCTCGCCCCAGGTCGAGGCCGTGCTCACCGGCCCCGGCGGCGTGCTCGAAGGCCTGCGACCGGGCAGCGTGGTGATCGACTGCTCGACCGCCATCCCGTCGTCGACGCTGCGCATGGCGCAGGCCGTGCAGGCCGCCGCCAGCCAGTTCCTCGACGCGCCGATGACACGCACGCCCAAGGAGGCCGCCGAGGGCCGATTGAACCTGCTGGTGGGCGGCGACGCAGCGCTGCTGGATCGATGCCGAGGGCTGCTGCAGTGCTTTGCCGAGAACATCATCCACGCCGGCCCGGTGGGTGCCGGCCACAGCATGAAGCTGCTG
>MESD01000146.1:0-8943 GCA_001770815.1 Burkholderiales bacterium RIFCSPHIGHO2_12_FULL_69_20 | reverse complement strand
TGGCCCTGATCTCGGAGGCGGCCGCCTGCGCGCAGCGCAACGGCGTGGCGCCCGAGGTCTTCGTCGACGTGCTGGCCAAGGGCGGTGGCGGCGGCACCGCGCTGGAGCGCATCAGGCCCTACCTGCTGGCGCAAGACCCGTCGGGCATGCGCTTCTCAATCGCCAACGCCTGCAAGGACCTGGGCTACTACAACGCGATGGCCGCCGACACCGGCGCCACGAAGGACATCGCCGCGGCCGTGCTGGCCACGCTGGAGGGTGCACTCACCCAAGGCGGCACCGGCGCGCTGATGCCCGAGCTGGCGACCCTGCTGGCCCCGCGCTGACTGCCTCACGCCAGACTGGCCGACCGGCTCGGTTCCGGCAGGTTCAGGACCCCAGCTCCTGCGCCAGCTCGGCCAGCAGGTCGGCGAACTTGGCCTGCGCCTCGGCCTCGACCCGCGGCAGGTGGTAGGCGGGGAACAGATCGGTGGTGGCGCGGTAGCCGCCCAGCACCTCGCGCGCCAGCGTCACCTTGTGCACCTCGGTCGGCCCGTCGGCCAGGGCCAGGAAATACGAGGCCAGCACCTGGCTGGCGAACGGCATCTCGCTGGACAGCCCGAGCGAGCCGTGCAGGTGCAGCGCGCGCGAGGCGATGTCGTGCAGCACCTTGGGCATCGCCGCCTTGACCGCGGCGATGTCCTTGCGCACCCGCTTGTAGTCGTTGTGCTTGTCGATCAGCCAGGCCGTGCGCAGCACCAGCAGGCGGAACTGCTCGAGCTCGATCCACGAGTCGGCAATCTTCTCCTGCACCATCTGCTTCTTGGCCAGCAGCTCGCCCTGCGTCACGCGCGACAGCACGCGTTCGCACATCATGTCCATGGCCTTGCGCGCCTCGCCGATGGTGCGCATCGCGTGGTGGATGCGGCCGCCCCCCAGCCGCACCTGGGCCACCACGAAGGCCTGGCCCGGCCGGCCCAGCATCGCATCGGCCGGCACCCGCACCCGGTCGAAGTTGAGGTAGCCGTGCGTGGCCGCGCGCTCCGAGCCCCAGCCGACGTTGCGCACGATCTCCAGGCCCTTGGTGCCGGCCGGCACGATCAGCATCGACATGCGCTGGTAGGGCGGCGCCTCGGGGTCGGTCACCACCATGACGATGAAGAAGGCCGCATAACGCGCATTCGACGCGAACCACTTCTGGCCGCTGATGACCCACTCGTCGCCCTCGCGCACCGCCGTGGTGGTCAGCACCTTGGGGTCGGCGCCGCCCTGCGGCTCGGTCATCGCGAAGCACGAGACGATCTCATTGGCCAGCAGCGGCTGCAGGTACTGTGCCGTCTGCGCCGCGGTGCCGAAGTGCGCCAGGATCTCGGCATTGCCCGAGTCGGGGGCCTGGCAGCCGAACACCGTCGGCCCGAAAGCCGAGCGGCCGAGGATCTCGTTGAGCAGCGCCAGCTTGACCTGGCCGTAACCCGGCCCGCCCAGATCGGCACCGAGGTGGCAGCCCCAGAGCTTGCGCGCGCGGGTGCGCTGCTGCAGCGGGCGCACCAGCTTGACGAAGCCGGGGTCGGTGACGTCGTAGGGGCTGCCCAGCACATGGTCGAGTGGCTCGACCTCCTCGCGCACGAAGGTTTCGACCCAGTCGAGTTCCTGCTGGTACTCGGGGTCGGTCTCGAAACTCCAGCTCATGCCGGCTCCTTCACGCAGTCACTCAGAGGATCAGGCCGCCATCCACCGGGATGGTCTGGCCGTAGACGTAGGCCGACAGCGGCGACGCGAGAAACAGCGCCACGCCCGCCATGTCCTGCGGCGTGCCCAGGCGCCCTGCCGGGATGTTGGCCAGCGAGGCCTGCAGCCGCTCGGGGTGGCGCGTGGTCACCTGGGTCAGCTTGGTGTCGACCAGCCCCGGCGCGATGCCGTTGACGCGGATGCCCTCGCTGGCCCAGGCCTCGCCCAGCGTGCGGGTGAGGCCCACCGCACCCGCCTTCGACGCGTTGTAGGCCGGGTTGCCGCGCGTGGCGTGGAAGGCCGCGGTGGAGCTGATCGTGATCAGCGTGCCCTGGGCGGCTTTCAGCAGCCCATGGAACTTCAGTGCGCAGTCCATCAGGCTGTTCAGGTTGACCTGCACCACCTTGCGGAAGCCCTCCGGCGAGAACTCGCCGCGCTTGTAGATCACGATGCCCTGCGACAGCACCAGCACGTCGAGTTTGGCAAACGCCGGTGGGTGGCGCGTGATGGCCTCGGGGTCGCCCACGTCCACCTGGGCATAGTGCAACCCCGCCAGGTCGGAGCCCCCCTCGGTGGCATAAGCGCTGGCATTGGCACGGGTGCCCCAGACGTGGACCTCGGCGCCCTGGCCGAGAAAGGCGCGGGCGATGCCATTGCCGATGCCGCTCGATCCGCCGACGACGAGCACCGTCTTGCCGGTGAAATCCAGGGGGTTGAACATGGTGCGATCTCCTGTCGATGCGGCCGCCTGCCCGGGTGGCAGCGCGGTGGCCTTGGGCCATCGACGGCGAGGGTAGTGACTAACGCTGCGCGCACCTGTCACCACGGCGGCACCGCCGGCCGGGCGTCGTTGGCCTTCGATCAGCGCACGGGCTGCGGGTCGAAGCGGATCAGCGGCTGCGCATCCACCTGCATCGGCTGGGCGGCCACGCGCTCGCCGATCACCAGCCCGGGCGCGCCATGCGCCATCACGCGGGGGCCTTCGTCCAGGTCGACCAGCACCAGCGTGTAGGGCACCAGCGCGCGGAAGGCCTCGGTCGGCGCGCGGTGCACCGTGCTGACGGCGTACACGGCGCCGGTGCCGGCGGCGTCGCACCAGGCCAGGCGCGTGCTGGCGCATTGGGTGCAGGCATAGCGCTGGCCGGTCAGCGCGGCACCGCAGGCCTGGCAGCGCTGATAACGCAGCCGGCCAGCGGCCAGGCCTTGGCTGAACGGGGTGTCGGTGGCCATCGTGATCAGCCCTCGCGCAACAGCACCAGGCTGACATGCGAGGACATCACCCCGCCGTCGGCATGCACCAGGGCATGCTGGGCGCGTGGCACCTGGCGCGCGCCGGCACGGCCGGCCAGTTGGGTGACGGCCTCGACCGCATGCGCCATGCCGCCGGCCACGCCGCAGTGGCCATACGACAGCAGGCCGCCGTGCAGGTTGAGCGGCAGCGCGCCCTGCGGGCCGAAGTCGCCGGCGCGGGCACGCGCCGCACTGCCGCCGCGCGCTGCAAAGCCGATCTCCTCGAGCAGCATCGCCAGCGTGATCGTGAACGAGTCGTAGATCGCCAGGTGGTCGATCTGCTCAAGCCGCAGGCCGGCCTCCAACAAGGCGCGCTGGGCGGCCTCGCCGGCGCCGCAGGCCAACACCGAGTCCATCGCGCTGAGGTGCTGGTGGCGGTGTGCCTGACCGGCACCGCGCAGCACCACACGCGGGCCGCTGCCCGGCTGGGCCGACACCAGCAGCGCCGCGGCGCCATCGGAGATCGGGCAGCAGTCGGCCAGCTTCAGCGGCGTGGCGATGGGTTTGGAGGCCAGCACGTCGGCCACCGTCAACGGGCTGCGCAATTGCGCGCCCGGGTGCGCACCGGCATGGCGGCGCATCAGCACCGCCAGCTCGGCCAGGTCGGCCTCGGTGGTGCCGGTTTCATGCAGGTAGCGCGAGGCCATCAGCGCGTAGTAGGCCGGCACCGAGCCGCCGTTGGGCACCTCGGTCTGCGCATCACCGACCTGGGCCAGGGTCTGGATCGCGTTGTCACGATGCTGCCCGCTCAATCGGTTCTCACCGGCCACCACCAGCACCCGCTGGCAGCGGCCCGAGCGCACCAGATCACCGGCCAGCATCAGCAGCGCCGCGCCGGTGGCGCCACCCAGCTGCATGCTGTGCGCGTAACGCGGCTGCAAGGCAAAACGCTCGGCGAACAGGGTAGCCAGCATCAGGTGCGGCAGCGTGGTGGCATAACCGCACAGCAGGCCGTCGACCTGCCCGCGTTCCAGGCCGGCATCGTCGAGTGCAGACTGCGCGGCACGCGCCATCAGGTCCAGCGCGCTGGCGCCCTCATGGCGTCCGAAGGGCGTCAGGCCGACGCCGATGAGGTGGGCGGCCCGCATTGCTCAGACCGGCTGGCGCGCCGTCGGGTCGGGGCCGGCATCAGCATCCGCATCGGGCGCAGTCGGCAGCAGCTGCGCCAGCAGCTCGGGCGCCAAGCCCAGGCTGCCCAGCACCTCGACGGTGTGCTGGCCCAGCCGCGGCGGCAGCGTGGCCGGCACCTGGCTGTTGGACAACCGCACCGGTGGCCGGGTGAAGCGCAGGTCCTGGCCATCGTGGTCGGTCAGCGTCTGGAAGAAGCCCACCGCCTGCAGGTGCGGATCGTGCTCCAGGTCGTGCAGCCGGTTGATCGGCGCAAACGGGATGTCCAGCCGCTGGCACAGCGCCTGCCAGTGGGCCGTGGGCTGCTGCGCGATGATCGCGCTGAGCTGCACCAGCAGGTCTTCGATGTGGCGGGTGCGCAGCGACAGCGTGGCAAAGCGTGGATCCGCCGCCAGGTCGGGCCGCTCGACCGCGGCGAAGAAGCGGCGCCAGTTCTGATCGGAGTAGGGCATCACGCAGGCATGGCCGTCGGCGGTGCGGTAAGGCCGGCGGGTGCGCGCCATCGAGCGTGGATAGCCCACGTCGGCCGCGGTGGGTGCGCTGGTGTCGGGGCCGGTCTGCAGGTGGCGCGCGTACAGGTGCTCGACGAGCAGGAACGAGGCCATGCTCTCGAACATCGGCACCTCCACCACCTGGCCGACGCCGCTGCGCTCGCGCTGGAACAACGCGGCCAGCACCGCGTGCACGGCGGTCAGCCCGCAGACCTTGTCGGCGGCGATGGTGGGAAAGTAACCCGGCTCGCCCGACTGCCGATGGATCAGGTCGGCCGCGCCGCTGAGCGCCTGGATGATGTCGTCGTAGGCCGGTGCGCCGGCATAAGGCCCCAACTCGCCGAAGCCGTGCAGGCCGACGAACACCAGCCGCGGGTTGCGCGCGCGCATCACCTCGGCCGACAGCCCCATGCGTTGCAGCGACTGCGGCCGCACGTTGTGGATGAACACGTCGGCGCTGTCGGTCAGTGCCAGCAGGGCCGTGCGGCCGGCGTCCGATTTGAGGTCCAGCACCACGCTGCGCTTGTTGCGGTTGGCGCCGAGAAAGATCGTGGCCATGCCGGGTTCACGCGCCGGGCCGATGCCGCGGGTGCTGTCGCCCTCGGGCCCCTCGACCTTGATGACGTCGGCGCCATAGTCGGCCAGCGCCTGGGTGGCGTAGGGGCCGAAGACCACGCTGGTCAGGTCGATCACGCGCACGCCGGCCAGTGCCGCCTGGCCGGGGGAGGTGTTCTCGCTCATGTCTTGTGGGGGTTCGCCGTTGGATCAGGCATCGGCCGCGGCGCGGGCCTCGGGCGTGGCCACACGCTCGTACAGCGCATTGGCGCGGGTCAGGTGCTCGCGCATGGCCAGCGCCGCGCCGTCGGCATCGTGCGCGGCGATGGTCTCGACGATGCGCTGGTGCTCGGCCAGCGTCAGCGATTCAACGCCGGGCGCGCGCACGATGGTCTGGTAGTACTCGCTGGCCCAATGAAACAGCGCCTCGACGATGGCCGGGTAGATCGGGTTGCCGCTGATCAGCGCAATCTCGCGGTGAAAGGCCATGTCGCGCAGCAGGAACTGGTCGAGCTCGACCATCGCGGCGCGGTGCTCGTCCAGCCGCTGGCGCAGCCGCACCACGTCGGCCGCGGTGGCACGCTCGGCCGCCAAGCGCGCCAGGCCGGTTTCCAGAAACACCCGGGCCTCTTTCAGATGCGCCAGCATGTCGGGCTGGCTGCGCAACAGGTGCTGCGCGCCGCCCGCCACCTGGGCAATCAGCAACTGCGCCGTGGGCACCACCACCCGCGCCCGTTCACCATGCGCGATCTCGACGATGCCCGAGTTGGCCAGCGCCTGCAGCGCCTCGCGCACCGCCGGCCGGCCCACGCCGTAGAAGGCCATCAGGTCACGTTCGGACGGCAGTTGATCACCCGGCGCCAGCTCGCCGCTGCGGATGCGCTGCAGCAGCCGGTCCAGCACTTCCTGGAACAGCTTGCGGCGCTGGATCTGCTCGACCGTCATCGGCCGAGCTTAGCGCAGCGGCGGCTCATGAGCCGCACCTCAGGCCCGGCCCTGCAGCACCTGGCCGAAGAAGGCGGGCCTGCCCATCTGGCCGCCCTTGAGCACCAGCTCCAGGCCATCGCGCGCGGGCAGCGCAGAGGCCGCGCGGCACAGCGGCGCGCCCGGCGCCAGCCCGGCCAGCAGCTCCAGCGCGGCGATGTCCAGCGCACCGGCCACCGCGCCCGAGCTGTCGCCACCGGCCACCACGAAACGGCGCAAGGCCGGCTGGCGGTCGAGCAGGCGGCGCATCACCTCGGCCAGAGCCCGACCGACTTTGTCGGCGGCATCGGCGCGCGACAGGCCAGCCGATGCGGCGCTGGCTTCGAAGCCGCGCACCGCCGGGTCGTCGGGCCCTTCGGCCGAGAACACCAGCGGGCTGCGGCCAGACGCCAGTGCGTCGATGGCGGCCTGCACCGCCCGGCCGATCTCGGCCTCGCGCTGCGCCGCATCCAGCACGCGATCGATGGCCAGCCGGTCGGTGGCAAAACCGTTCGCACGCGCCCAGGCGATCTGCGCCCCGGTGACCGGCGAGCAGCTGCCGCTGACCACCGCGATGGCCGGCGCCGGCGCCGCCACCGGCAGCGCCGCGCGCGCCGGCAGCCAGCCCTGTTGGCGCCAGTGCGCGGCCAGGGCGTCCTGCAGGCCCGACGACGAGGCGCTGAACAGGCCCGCACCACGCTGCTGCCACACCAGCGCACCGGCGGCGGCCAGCGTGGCCTCGTCGATGACGTCGAGCAGCACCACCGGCGCCTCGGCGCCGGTGGGCGGATGGTCCGCGGTGAGTGCAGCCAGTTGCGCCGCGCCCTGCCCGGCCTGCAGCGCCACCAGGTCGATCAGCTCGATGTGGCGCGCGGTCTGGCGCGCCAGGTGGCGGCGCAGGTCGGCCTCGTCCATCGGTGTCACCGGGTGGTGGGCCATGGTCGGGTGGCGGTCGAGCCGATGGCCTTGGCCATCGACCACCGCAAACAGGTTGCCAAAGGCCTGGTAACGCCGCAGCCGGGGGGCGCCCACCACCATCGGCGACCACGCGCCCGGCATCAAGCGCGTGCCGATGTCGATGGCCCGGCCGATCGAGCCGACCGCGGGCGACGAATCGAAGGTGCTGCAGACCTTGTACTGCAGGATCGGCGCGCCGAAGGCCTGCAGGCGCCCGAAAGCCTCCAGCAGGTGCTGGTCCATCCAGGCCGGGCTCTGGCAACGCGCCGTGGTGGCCAGGCCGATGCAGCGGGTGCCGGCAAAGCGCTGCACCCAGGCGGGGCCGGGCGGCTGCAGGAACAACACGGTGGACACGCCGGCCGCGCTGAAGGCCTCCATCACGTCGGTGGCGCCGGTGAAGTCGTCGGCGCAATAGGCCAGCAGCGGGCCGTCGGGCCAGGCCTCGCGTGGTGCTTGCTGCGCGACCATCGGCGGCGTCACCATCACCAGAACGTCAGCGCGTCGCGCAGCTCGGGCTGGTCGCGTGCGGCGTCGGCCAGCGGCACGCCGTCGACCGCCGCCTGCCAGGCCTGGCGCAGCGCGGTGACGCCCGCAGCCACACCGCCCGGATGGCCGAAGATGCCGCCGCCAGCGGCGAAGATCAGGTCGGTGCTGCCCACCGCGGCATGGGTGGCGGCGGCCACCCGACCGGTCTGGCCCGAGCTGAACACCGGCATCGCGGCCATCGGCGTATCGGGCCACAGCGGCGCCAGCACCGCGCGTGCCGCGGCGATCACGCTGTGATCATCCTCGCTGAACTTGTTGGCCAGGCCGTTGACATGCAGGTGGTCGGCGCCGGCCAGCCGCCACAGCTGCTGCCAGGGTGCGTAGTCCCAGCCCAGCGCCGGGTGGCGGTTCAGATAACCCCAGCCGTTGCGGTGGGCGTGGATGGGCAGGGCCGAGTGGTGGCGCAGCGCACGCAGGCCCACCAGGCCGATGCTGTTCAGGCTGGCCATCACGCAGGTGCCGCCCAGTTGCAGCACCAGGTCGTGGCGGCGCTTCATCACATCGAGCTCGCCGGTCAGGTTGAAGGCCACCATCACCCGCTTGCCCAGCCGCTGCGCGCCGTGATTGACCTCGCGCATCACCGCGCGCACCCGGTCGTCGAATGGGCAGGCCGGGCCGTCGGCTTGCAGCTCGTCGTCCTTGATGAAGTCGATGCCGCCGGCGATCAGCTGGCGCACCTCGGCGGCCGTCTGCTCGGCGTCCAGCCCCACGCTGGGCTTGACGATGGTGCCGATCAGCGGCCCGCTGGCCACGCCCGCCAGCCGCCGGGTGCCGGCGATGCCGAAGGCGGGGCCGGGGTTGGCGGCGGCAAAGGCCGGCGGCAACGTCAAATCGAGGATGCGCAGGCCCGAGACCTGGCGCAGCTCGAACAGGTTGCCGGCGATGGTGGCCATCAGGTTGGGCAACGACGGGCCCAGGTTGGCCAGCGGCCACGACAGCTCGAGCAGGCAGCGGGTGAAGCGGCTGCCCGCCGGGTACAGCCCCGGCAGGCTGGGCTGGGCCACGCTGTCGAGCACCTGCAGCCGCTCGACGCGCGCACCGGCGCGGGCCTTGAGCGCCGGCGTCTCGTTGGCCAGCGCCAGGAAGGTGCCGCTGGATTGCTCACCGGCGATGACCTCGGCCGCACGCTGCGGGTCGTCCCAGGTCTCTAGCCAGTAGCTGGCGTGGATGCGGTCGCTCATGATGGACGTCAGGTTCGGTGGCCCGAGCCGCCGTCGCAGCTCACTTCACGGCCTGGATCGCGGCGATCTTGTCGGCGCCGAATTCCTTGGCGAACTCGGCATAGGCCGGTGCCACGGCCTTGCGG
>MESD01000145.1 GCA_001770815.1 Burkholderiales bacterium RIFCSPHIGHO2_12_FULL_69_20 | reverse complement strand
CCAGACCACCAAGTCGGTCTATGTGTACGAAGCGCCCGTGCGCCTCTGGCACTGGATCAACGCGGCGTCCATCACCGTGCTGGCCCTCACCGGCTATTTCATCGGCCAGCCGCTGCCCACCATGCCCGGCGAGGCTAGCGCGCACTACCTCATGGGCTACATCCGCTTCGCGCACTTCACGGCGGGCTACCTGCTGGCGGTGGGCCTGATCGGCCGCGCCTACTGGGCGCTGGTGGGCAACCACCACGCGCGCGAAATCTTCTGGGTGCCGATCTTCCAGAAGGCCTACTGGAAAGAGGTGCTCACCATGTTCAAGTGGTACGCCTTCCTGATCCCGCGACCGGGCCGCTACGTGGGCCACAACCCGCTGGCGCGGCTGGCCATGTTCGCGGGCTTCCTGATGCTCACGATTTTCATGATCGTCACCGGCTTTGCGCTCTACGGTGAAGGCTCGCAGATGGGTTCGTGGCAGGAACAGATGTTCGGCTGGGTGATCCCGCTGATGGGCCAGAGCCAGGACGTTCACACCTGGCACCGCATGGGCATGTGGGCGCTGATCATCTTCGTCGTCCTGCACGTGTACGCCGCGATCCGCGAAGACATCATGGGTCGCCAGTCGATCGTGTCCACGATGATCTCCGGCCGCCGGACTTTTAAAGATTGACCCCCCGCGCCGCCTTCGGCGTCACCCCCCAGGGGGCGGCGCTGGAGGCCCGGCAAAGCCGGTTCCTCGGCGCACTGAACTTCCATCCCTTCGCTCCACTAGCTTGCCCATCATGTCGCGTCTTGCTCCACTTCGTCTGCACACCATCGCGTCGGTGATCCCGCCGCGTGGCGTGCCGGTGCGCACGCCCATGCACCCGGGGCGGCTGCTGGCGCGCACCTGCCTGGCACCGCTGGGCTTGAGCCAGAGCGAGGCGGCCCGGGTTCTGGGCCTGTCGCGCCGCCGGCTGCACGAGCTGGTGCACGGCCAGCGGGCGATGTCGCCCGACACCGCCATCCGTTGCGCGCGCCAGTTCGGCATCGACGCCGGCTTCTGGCTCGCGCACCAGGCCGCCTGGGACAGCTTCCGCGCCTGGAAGCGCCTCTGCGCGCCGACGTCTTCCCCCTCCCACTGAGTTTTTCGGGACCACCCACCATGAGCGCCCATCCGTCCGAATCCACCTGTCACCCCTGTGGTGATACCCCCGTCCGGCCGCAGACCATCGTGGTGCTCGGCATCGGCAACCTGCTCTGGGCCGACGAGGGCTTTGGCGTGCGCTGCATCGAAGCGCTGCAGCGCAGCTTCGAGTTCGCCGAACACGTGTCGCTCATCGACGGCGGCACGCAGGGCCTGTACCTGATCCAGCATGTGCAGGCGGCCGACGCGCTGCTGATCTTCGACGCCATCGACTACGGCCTGGAGCCCGGCACGCTGAAACAGGTGCGCGACGACGCCGTACCGCGCTTCATGGGCGCCAAGAAGATGAGCCTGCATCAGACCGGTTTCCAGGAAGTGCTGTCGCTCGCGCAGCTCACCGGCAAGTACCCCGCCCAGGTGCTGCTGATCGGCTGCCAGCCGCAGGAGCTGGAAGACTACGGCGGCAGCCTGCGCCCGGTCGTGAAGGCCGCGATGGAAGAGGCGCTGGCCCTGGGCGTGAAACAGATCGCGCGCTGGGGCGGCGAACCCGCACCACGCAATGCACCGCTTGGCAAACGCGAGGCGGTGACCATGGACGAACTGGCCTTGGCCGCCTACGAAACGCAGCGCCCCGCAGCCCAAGAAGCCTGCCGGATCGGCGACGACCGTTTCATGCCGAAGGACCTCTGATCATGTGTATCGGCATGCCCATGCAGGTCACCGCCACCGAGCCCGGCCACGCCTGGTGCGAAGGCCGTGGCGAGCGCCGCCGCGTCACGACCGCGCTGGTCGGCCCGCTGGCCGTTGGCGACTGGTTGCTGGTGTTCCTGGGCGATGCGCGCGAACACATTGACGCCACCCGCGCCGCCGAAGTCAACACCGCACTGGACCTCGTGCTCGGCGCCATGCAGGGCTTCGATGCCAGCGGCGACGCGGGCTTTGTTTTGCCTTCCCGGACGACCGCCGAGCAGCTGAAGCAGCTCTCTGGCCAGCTTTAAAACACCCACACAGGAGACCCCATGAACACCGCCACAGAAACTCCCAGCCGCGCCTTTGCGCTGCCCGTGCCCGACACCAACCCCGCGCCACCGCTGGTGATGCGCCTGGCGCGCGACTTCGGCGCCGCCTGGGTGGATGAGACCACCGTGGCCGCGTGGAGCGCGGGCGGTGGTGACCGCGTCGTGTTGCTCGCCGGCGACCCGGTGCGCTTTCCCGAAGGCCAGGACGTGGCTGCCGTGTTGCCCGAACTCATGAAGAGCTTCGCCAACCGCTTCCAGATCGCCGTCGTGCCGCGCGACAACGAGGACGCGGTGGCGCGCCGCTACGGCTCGCAGCGCTGGCCCACGCTGCTGTTCTTCCGCGACGGCCAGTACGTCACCGCCATCGCCGGCATGCAGGACTGGGACGTGTACCTGAGCGGCGTGGCCGCCGCGCTCACCATGCCGCCCTCGCGCCCGCCCACCATCGGCATCCCGGTGGTGAGTCAGGGCGGAGCAGCGAGCAGCGACAGTAGCTGCCATTAATGCCGATTGACCTTCAAAGCGATAGCCACTTTGCTCTGCCTTGCCGTGCCAAAGAACTGTCTGCGGCTTCCCGCCTTGTTCTCACTTCGAATGCCAAACGGTATGAAAACCAAATAACCAAGGACACCCCATGAAAGACTTCCCCATTCCGCTCGTCGCCCTCGGCCCGGGCACCCAGTCCGAAGACGAAGCACTGGAATACCTGCCCATGCCCAAAGACATGGACACCTACCGCCCGCCGGTGCTGCCCGAGCCCGAGGAGCTGGCCGGGCGCGACGCGGCCCGCGCGGTGCTGGACCAGGTGTTGGCGCTGCTCGACCGCACGGCCGAACGCGGCCCCGGCGGCCAGGTGTCGCTGACCGCATTGCCCGCGGCCGACCTGCGGCTGGTCAACCAGATCCTGGGCGAAGGCGAGGCCAGCGCCCTGGTGCGCGAAGAGGACGGCGCGCTCGAAGTGCGCATCCAGGAGTCGGTGCTTGCGGGCGTGTGGCGCCTCATCACCTTCCGCACCGTGGACGGCGAGCGCACGCTGATCGACGACGTGATCGAGGTCGGCCCGGTGCCGGCGCTGCTGCGCGCCATCGCGGTGGACGACGTGTGGCCGCAGGGCGCGATGCCGCATTGGGCCGGTCCGCTGCCGCCCAACGTGCAGAACGCGCCCCTGCTGGTGGAAGAAATCCGCGACCAGGTGGCGGGCTGGAAGCCCGGACAGGTGTCGCACGTGGTCAACCTCACGCTGCTGCCGGTCACGCCCGAAGACATCGGCTTTCTCGACCACCACCTCGGCACCGGCCGCGTATTGATGCTTTCACGCGGTTACGGCAACTGCCGCATCTCCAACACGCGCTTGCCCAACTGCTGGCGCGTGGTGTACTACAACTCGATGGACAAGGTCATCCTCAACACGGTCGAGGTGGTGGACATGCCCGAAGTGGCCATGGCCGCTCCGGAAGACCTGCGCGATTCGCACGAGCGGCTGGCCGACGTGATGAACTACTTAGAAGGCGTGTGATCATGGCCGGCGTGGATCACTTCGAAGGTTTTGAAGGCTCGTACCTGGGCAACCGCGACGTGCTCCGCCCCGGCTCGCGCCTCGAATGCAAGATCTGCTGGTGGGTCTACGACCCGGCGCTCGGCGACCCGCAGTGGCAGATCGCCCCAGGCACGCCGTTCGCGGACTTGCCCGCGCACTGGCGCTGCCCGAACTGCGACGGCGATGCCGAGCAGTTCCTGATGCTGGAGTGATGGACGTGGAACACAAACGGCGACCCTCACCCTCTTTCGACCCGTTCAGGACGGGCCTGGCCTCCCCCGCCAGCGGGCGAGGTGGCTTCACTCCCTCGCCCCTCTGGGGAGAGGGCTGGGGTGAGGGGCCCGCCGCGCCGACAACTTGTGTCGCAAGCACAGGTCATGCACCGCACGATGGGCAACAGCCATGAGCCCGCTCACCCGCATGGACACCCCATCGGCCGCGCCCGCCCAACTGGCCGCACGCGTGCAGACCCTCGTGGACTTCTACCGCCACGTGCAACACGAACGCATGGTGGGCATCCCCTTGCTCAACCCGGCGCTGCAAGTCGAAGCCGTGGGCTTTGAATGGGCCGCTGGCGCGGAGGAAACAACAGAGCCCGTGGCCGAAGGCGTGCTGATCACCCCTTGGTTCATGAGCCTGCTGCGCCTGCCTTCGGTGAACCTGCCCCACGGCAACCGCGTGGGGCGCAAGGCCGTGCATGGCTTCGGCAGCGAACGTTTTGATTTCATCGGCGCGCACGATCCCGCCATCGGTTACCACGAGACCTGTGCGCTGTTTTCTCCCATGAACGGCTTCACCAGCCAGGACCTGGCGCGCGAGACCGCGCTGGCTTCGCTGGCACTGGTCCGGCCTGAGCCCGAAGCACCTGTGGAGGCCCCGGTTGCGGCCGAGCCGCTGCCACCACGCCGCGCGTTCTTCATGGCCCGCCGGCCAGACGCGGGAGCCGCGGTATGAGCACCCACCCGGCCGTTTCGAAGGGGGCTCTCATCGCCATCCGACGGGTGGAGGTTTCCCGATGACCACCGCGCTGTCCTCGCTGGCCGGCAGCCTGCGCGTGGCACCGGGCGCGCCGCTGCCGCTGGCCCTGCAAAGCAGCCGCCAGGACTGGGCGCCGCGCCTGGCCCGCGGTCAGGCGGTGAGCGCCTTGCCCGGTCTGTTGGCCAGCCTGTTCAACCTTTGCAGCCACGCGCACCGTCTGTGCTCCCAGCTCGCCATTGAAGCCGCTTTGCCCGGCCTGTTGCCCGCACCCCAACAAGTGGCGCAGCGCCTGCGCACCGAGACCGCGCAGGAACACATCCGCCGCATCGGCCTGGACTGGCCGCGCCTGCTGGCCGCCGAGCCCGGCCTTGCGACCACTGCCTGGGCCGATGCCGCACACGCCGCGTTGCAATGCTGCCCGCTGCTGTTGCCGGCGGCCACGCTGCCGGCCGACCCCTGGCCCGCGCTGCGCGGCTGGCTGCAAGATCACCTGCTGCAGATACCGCCCCACACCTGGTTGCGTGCCTGGGATGCCTTCGGCGGCGACTGGCAAAACGACTGGAGCCGTCGCCACACGGGCTGGCTGCCCTCGTTGCTGCGCGCCGCGCGCGAGTCGGACCTGCCGAACACGCTGGCGCACGCCGACGCATTGCACGCCCACGCCGATGGGGCTGACCAGCGCACGCTGGCCGCCTCGCTGGCGCTCCAGCCCGGCTTCGCGCTGCACCCGTTGTGGCACGGTGCCTGCGCCCACACCGGCAGCTGGACGCGCCTGAACGGCATGGACATCGAGCTGCCCCTGAGCCCCTGGGCGCTGCTGGGCAGCCGCATCGCCGAGCTGATCCGCCTGTGCCAGCCCGACGCACCGGGCCAGAGCGGCGCTGGCTGGTTGTCCTTCGGATCGCTGCGCACCGGGCCGCGCCAGGGCATGGCGTGGGTGGAGATGGCGCGTGGCCTGCTCGTGCACCAGGTGGAGATCGATCAACCGGCCGGCGATGCGCCGGCGCGCGTGGCCGCCTGCCGCGTGCTCGCGCCGACCGAATGGAATTTCCACCCGCAGGGTGTGGTGGCGCAATGCATCGCCGCGCTGGGTGGGGGTCAGCCCGCCGAAGACACCGAGCGCCGCGTGCGCCTGCTCATGGCCGCGTTCGACCCCTGCGTGCCGTTTGACGTGATGCACACGCTGCCCGCCGGTCAGGAGGTGCAACATGCATGAAGCCAGCCTCGCCGGCGGTGTGTTGCAGCTGGTCGAAGACACGGCGGTGAGCGAAGGATTTTCACGCCTGCTGTCGCTGCGGCTCGAAGCCGGCCAGCTCGCGGGCGTGGACGTGCGGGCCCTGCGCTTCGCGCTGGAAAGCCTGGCGCCCGGCACCGTGCTCGACGGTGCCCAGATCGAGATCGAAGAACCGCCCGGCCAGGCCTGGTGCATGGGCTGCGGGCAGACGGTGGCGATTGCCCAGCGCGGCGATGCGTGCCCGGCCTGCGGCGGCTACCAGCTACAACCCACGGGCGGCATGGAATTGCGTGTGATTGACATGCAAGTCAGTGATGATTGAGTGAACCAGGAGACAGACCATGTGTGTCGTTTGCGGATGCAGTGACAACAGCCCGGCCCATGCCCGGCATATCCAAACCCATGCGGGCGAGGCCGGCGTGGTGCAGGTGAACCCCGGCAACGGCGACCTGCACTTCGGTGCCGGCGCGGCCCGTGTCTCGGTGCCGGGCATGAGCCAGGCGCGTGCCATCAAGCTGGAGACCGACATCCTCGGCGCCAACAACCGCGTGGCGCAGCAGAACCGCGGGCACTTTGAAGCGCACGGCGTGACCGCGCTCAACCTCGTGTCGAGCCCCGGATCGGGCAAGACCACACTGCTGTGCGCCACCATCGAAGCCCTCAAGACCCACGCGCCCAGCCTGCGCGTCGCGGTGATCGAAGGCGACCAGCAGACCAGCTTCGACGCCGACCGCATCCGCGCCACCGGAGCGCCCGCGATCCAGGTCAACACCGGCAAGGGCTGCCACCTCGACGCGCCCATGGTGAGCGAAGCGTTTGCGCAGCTGCACAGCCATGACGACCACGGCCACGACCACCACGATCACCACCATGACGATGCGCACAGCCTGCTGTTCATCGAAAACGTGGGCAACCTGGTCTGCCCCGCCGTGTGGGACCTGGGCGAAGCCGCCAAGGTCGCCATCCTCTCGGTCACCGAGGGCGAAGACAAGCCGCTCAAGTACCCCGACATGTTCGCGGCCTCGCAGCTCATGATCCTCAACAAGACAGACCTGCTGCCGCAGGTGAAGTTCGACGTCGCGCGCTGCATAGAACTCGCCCGGCGTGTGAACCCCACCATCGAAATCCTGCAGCTCTCGGCCACCACCGGCGAAGGCATGGACGCCTGGCTGCACTGGCTCGACCACGCCATGGGCCACGGCCATCACCACCACGAAGAACCCGCGCCATCGGCTGCGGAAGCCGTGTTGCGTGATCGTGTGGAGCAGCTCGAAGCCGAGCTGGTCCAAGCCCGCGCAGCGCTCTCTGCCGGCACCGCGCTCTGACGCCATGAACACCGCGCCTTTGCCCACCGTGCTCGCCTGCGGCGCCTGGCTGAAAAACGCCGCCTGCCTGCTGGTGGACGGTCAGCCCGTCTGGTCGGCGGTGCACGGCGACCTCAGCGACCCGGCGGCCTGCGCCGCGCTCGAAGCCTCGGTGGAGGCCCTGCTGGCCGGCCACGGCGCGCCCATCGCCGCCGTGGCGCACGACCTGCACCCCGACTTCTTCAGCACCCAGCTCGCGGTGCAGCTCGCCGCCGCGCTCGGTGTGCCCGCCATCGGTGTGCAGCACCACCACGCGCACATCGCGGCCGTGGTGGCCGAACACCATATCGACGGCCCCGTCATCGGCCTCGCGCTCGATGGCGTGGGCCTCGGAACAGACGGGCTGGCCTGGGGCGGTGAACTGCTCTGGGTGGACGGCGCGCAGTGGTTGCGCCTGGGGCATCTGATGCCACTCGCTTTGCCCGGCGGCGACCGCGCCGCGCGCGAGCCCTGGCGCATGGCCGCGAGCGCACTGCACGCGATGGGCCGTGGTGAGCAGATCGCTTCACGCTTCGCGCCGCAGGTCGGTGAGGCCGTGGCCGCAGGCGTGCAGCAGATGTTGGCCAAGAACCTGAACTGCCCGGCCACCAGCAGCACCGGCCGTTGGTTCGACGCGGCCGCGGGTGCGCTGGGCCTGAGCGTTCGGCAGACCGACGAAGCCCAAGCCGCCATCGCGCTCGAAGCCGCCGCCGCGCGCTGGCTCGCTCAATACCCCGACACCACCGCGCTGCCCGGCGTGCTCATCGATGCCCAGAACCGCCTTGACCTGCTGGGCCTCATGCCCGCGCTGTTCGACACCGGCCCCGATGGCGTGGACGCCGCTGCCGCGGGCTTCCACCTCGCGCTGGCCGACGCGCTGGCCGACTGGGCTGTCCGTGCTTCCTCGGAGCGCAGCAGCCGCGACGTGTGCCTCGGCGGCGGCTGCTTCTTCAACCGCATCCTGCGCGAGCGGATCACCGAGCGCCTGGAGGCCGCGAACCTGCGTGTGCACCGACCGCTCGACAAGGGCTGCGGCGACGCCGGCCTCGCGCTCGGCCAGGCCTGGGTCGCAGCGCAGCAATGGGCGGCGACCCCGCAGAACATTTCGTCAAAGGAAACCGAACCATGTGTCTAGCCATTCCCGCGCTCCTGGTGGAGCTGCGCCCCAACGACCAGGCTGTGGTGAACCTCGGCGGCATCCGCAAGGAAATTTCCATCGCCCTGGTGGCCGATGTGCAGGTGGGCGACTACGTGATCGTGCACGTGGGCCACGCCATCG
>MESD01000144.1 GCA_001770815.1 Burkholderiales bacterium RIFCSPHIGHO2_12_FULL_69_20 | reverse complement strand
TCGTGATCGTCGACACCGACGAGGTCTGCGCGGCGATCAAGGACGTGTTCCAGGACACGCGCAGCATCCTCGAGCCCGCCGGCGCGCTGGGCGTGGCCGCCATCAAGCAGTACGTGGCGCAGCACAAGTGCAAGGGGCAGACGCTGGTGGCCATCACCTGCGGCGCCAACATGAACTTCGACCGCCTGCGCTTCGTCGCCGAGCGGGCCGAATTCGGCGAGCAGCGCGAGGCGTTGTTCGCGGTCACCATTCCCGAGGAGCGTGGCTCGTTCAAGCGCTTCTGCGAACTGGTGGGCCCACGTGCGGTCACCGAGTTCAACTACCGCATCTCGGACGCCAAGGTGGCGCATGTGTTCGTCGGCCTGGCGATCAACAAGCGCGACGAGGCCGACAAGATCGCGCGCAGCTTCGTGCGCCACGGCTTTGCCACCGTCAACCTGACCGACGACGAACTGGCCAAGGAGCATGTGCGCCACCTGGTGGGCGGGCGCTCAGCGTTGGCAGCCGACGAGCGACTGTTCCGCTTCGTCTTCCCCGAGCGTCCGGGCGCACTGATGCGCTTTCTCTCCAGCCTGCACCCCGACTGGAACATCAGCCTGTTCCACTACCGCAACCAAGGCGCCGACTACGGCCGCATCCTGGTCGGCCTGCAGGTGCCGGGCAAGACTGCCGCCGATCGCAAGGCCTTCAAGGACTTTCTCGCAGCGCTGGCCTATCCCTGCGTGGAGGAATCGAGCAACCCGGTGTATCAGTTGTTCCTGCGCTGAAGCCCACTGCATAAACTGGACCGCATGTCACTGATCGCCCCCACCTCGAACCCGCTGCTCGAACAGGCCTTGCTGGGCAAGCTGCACCACCGCGAGCTTTTGCAAGGCGGCCTGGGTGAGCTGGAGCCGGTGGCCGTGCGGCTGGGGCTGCTGCAGCACTCGCTGAAGCCGCGTTTCATCGAACCGCAGCTGGTGATCTTTGCGGCCGACCACGGCCTGGTGGTCGACGGCATCCAGGCCGCGACGGGCCGACAGACCGATCAGATGGTCCAGCAGATCCTCGCCGGCCAGCAGCCGGTGGCCGTGTTTGCGCGGCAGCAGGGGCTGGCACTGTCGGTGGTGGATTGCGGTGTGGCCACCACCTTGCCGCCGCACGAGCGGCTGATCTTGCGCAAGATCGCCCACGGCACACGCAATGCCCGGGTGGGCAACGCGATGAGCCTGGAGCAGGCGCATGCGGCCATCCGCGCCGGCATGGAGATCGGTGACAGCCTGCGTGGCAACCTGCTGGCCTGTGCCGGCCTGGGAGTGGGTAGCCACGAGAGCGCCGCGCTGGTGCTGGCCCGGCTGACCGACACGCCCGTGCGCGAGCTGATGATGAGCAGCCCGCAGATGAACCCCGACCTGCTGGCCCACCTGATGATCGTGGTGCAGGGCGCGCAAGGCCGGCATCGCGAGGTGACCGATGCGGTCGAGGTGCTGGCGGCCTTTGGCGGCTTCGAGACCGCGGTGATGGTGGGCGCGATGCTGGTGGCCGCCAGCAAGCGGCACCTGATCATGGTCGACGGCATCGCGGCCTGCGCCGCGCTGATGGTGGCCTCGCGCATCGCCGAATCGATCACTGACTATTGCGTGTTCTGCCGCAGCCAGACGCATCAGGGCCTGGACCGCGCGCTGGGCTTGTTCCATGCCAGCGCACTGCTCGAGCTGGGCCTGGACGCGGCAGACGGCACCGGCGCCTGCCTGTCCTGGCCGCTGGTCAGCAGCGCCGCGGCCCTGCTGACCGACTTGGTCGAGGACGATGTGTCGCAGCCGGCGGGCATCGATCCGCCGGTGATCCAGAGCCTGTACGACCCCAGCAGCCCGACGGTGCCCGGCCTGCCCTGAGCCAACAGGCCATGCCAGCCAGCAAGAAGGGCACCCTCAGGTGCCCTTTTGTCATGGCGAGACCGGAATCGTCAGGACGAGAAGCTCGATCCGCAGCCGCAGGTGGTGGTGGCGTTCGGGTTCTTGATCACGAACTGCGCGCCCTGCAGGTCTTCCTTGTAGTCGATCTCGGCGCCCATCAGGTACTGCAGGCTCATCGCATCGATCAGCAGGGTGACACCGTTCTTGTTCATCGCGGTGTCGTCGTCGTTGACGACCTCGTCGAAGGTGAAGCCGTACTGGAAGCCCGAGCAGCCGCCGCCTTGCACGAAGACGCGCAGCTTCAGTTCGGGGTTGCCCTCTTCGGCCACCAAATCAGCCACCTTGGCGGCGGCGCTGTCGGTGAAGATCAGCGGTGCGGGCATGTCGCCGGTTTCGGGGGCGAGGGTTTCGGCAACGGCGTTCATCAGCACTCCTGCATCAAGGTCGAGGCCCGCGCTCGGCGAGCCGGAAAGGGCTAAATCCTACTACGGTCATCGGAAATTGAGGGCGATGGCCACAAAGCCAATCCCGCAAGTTGGGGCATGTGTGCGATCGCGGCGGCCCGCCCCATTGAAAAAGGCCGCACGAAGCGGCCTTTGGTCTGGCGAGCCAGCAGTTGATCAGCGCTTGCTGAACTGCTTGCGGCGACGGGCGCCGTGCAGGCCGACCTTCTTGCGCTCGACTTCACGGGCATCGCGGGTGACAAAACCGGCGCGGCTCAGGTCGGGCTTGAGGGTCGCGTCGTAGTCGATCAGGGCACGGGTGATGCCGTGGCGCACGGCACCGGCCTGGCCGGACTCACCACCACCCCGCACGTTGACCTTGATGTCGAACGCCATCTCGTTGTTCGTCAGCAGCAGCGGCTGCTTGACGATCATGATCGAGGTCTGGCGGCCGAAATAGTCGCCCACGGACTTGCCGTTGACCACGATCTGGCCTTCGCCACGCTTGATGAACACACGCGCCACCGAAGACTTGCGGCGGCCGGTGCCATAGTTCCAATTACCGATCATCACCGCTCCTTAGGTTGCCAGCGCTGCAATGTCGAGCGCTTTGGGCTGCTGGGCGGTGTGCGGGTGCGAACCACCGGCATACACCTTCAGCTTCTTGATCATCGCGTAGCCCAGCGGGCCCTTGGGCAGCATGCCCTTGACGGCCTTCTCGAGCGCGCGGCCGGGGTGCTTGGCCTGCATCTCTTTGAAGCTGGTGGCATGGATGCCGCCCGGGTAGCCCGAGTGCCGGTAGTACATCTTGTCTTCGGCTTTGGCGCCGGTGACACGAAGCTTGTCGGCATTGACGACGATGATGAAATCACCGGTATCGACGTGAGGCGTGTAAATGGCCTTGTGCTTGCCGCGCAAACGGAGTGCCACTTCGCTGGCAACACGTCCGAGCACCTTGTCGGTGGCATCAAGCACAAACCACTCGTGCGTCACCTCGGCCGGTTTGGCGCTGAAGGTCTTCATGAGGGTCTTTCGGGTTGGGCCGGCGCCCACCATGGGCTCCGCACCATCGATGGCTCTTCGGTGCCTGCTGCCAACGCCTCGGAACCGCTTATCAGGGCGACCTCTCGGCTGTTCGCAATCAACGGACCGGCAACTTGACAACTTAGCGTCACGCCGGTCCATGCACCACCCCGCCATCATTGGGGCAGCCGAGCATTATAGCCAGACTTCGGCTCGCGCAGCAGCTCGATCGGCGGGCTCGACGGGATAGACGCGCCCACCCATGATTGACATCACCGCAGACCGGTGGCGGCCGTAGTATTAGGGTTTACGCTAATCGAACGGATTCGACCATGCCCAACGCACCCGAGCTTTCCCCGGCCGCTGGCCCCGAAGCGGCGGGCCCGGCAGTGTCGCCGCCGCCCGCCGCGCCACCCGCTGCGCCGTTTGCGCCGTGGATTCCCATTCGCTCGCTGTCGCCGCGCCAGCGCGAGCGCATCGCCGCGCACCTGCTGGCGTTGTCCGAGCGCGACCGCTACCTGCGCTTTGGTTATGCGGCGGGCGATGCGCAGATTCAGCGCTATGTGGACGGCCTCGACTTCGACCGCGACGAGGTGTTCGGCGTGTTCAACCGCCGCCTGCAGCTGATCGCACTGGCGCACCTGGCCTATCCGCCGCCGGGACAGCCCGGACCCCAGGCGGCCGAGTTCGGCGGCTCGGTGGTGGCCGCGGCACGCGGGCGTGGCTACGGCGCGCGGTTGTTCGAACACGCCATGCTGCATGCGCGCAACCGCGGGCTGGACACGCTGTTCATCCACGCCCTGAGCGAAAACACCGCCATGCTGCGCATCGCCCGCAAGGCCGGCGCCCGGGTCGAGCGCGACGGCAGCGAGTCTGACGCCTACCTCAAGCTGCCGCACGACACCCTGGCCTCGCAGGTGGAGCAGTGGGTGGGCGACGGTGCTGCCGAGATCGACTACCGGCTCAAGCAGCATTCGCGGCTGGTGGGCTCGCTGATCGACGCCATCGGCGAGGTGCGCTCGGGCATCGGCAAGCGCCCGGGCCAGACCGCGAAGGATTAGCGCGCGACCAGCGCTGCGCGCGCGACACGGCTGCAGCGCCTGCGCGCCCCTGGGATGCGGGGCGCCGTGTTGCGGGGTCCAGCCGGACCGGATCGCGCCGCGCAGTAGGGGCCGCAGGGTAATATCGGTTCAACAGGTTTTTCGCTTTTTGCATGTCGCCGACGACCCTGGCGATTCGAGCCCTCCTACCGCTGACCCGCAGGCACGATGCAGCAGTACCTTCCCTGGTTCATCGCCACCGCGGCGCTTGCAGTTCTGGCCACGCTGGCCGGGTTGTGGGGCCTGCGGGTGCTCAGGCGCCCGCCGCCAGGCCCCCCACCGCTGCCGGTGGAATGGGATCTGCTGCCGCGCCCGGTGTTCACTGCCGATGAACGGCGCGTCTACCGGCAACTGCGCGAGGCCCTGCCGCACCACATCGTGCTGGCCAAGCTGCCGCTGGTGCGCTTCTGCCAGCCCAACGACCCCAAGGCCGTGCGCTACTGGTTCGACTTGCTGGGCGCCAACCATGTGACGTTTGCCGTGTGCAGCGCCAACGGGCGGGTGCTGGCGGCGATCGACCTGAGCTACGACCGCGGCGGGCCGCCCGGGCGATCCACCCGCATCAAGCAGGCGGTGCTGGCGGCCTGCCGCGTGCGCTATTTGCGCTGCCCGGCCGACCACCTGCCGTCGATCCCCGAGTTGCAGTTGCTGGTGCCGCAAGGCAGCAACGCCTCGCGCGGGCCGCAGCCGGCGCAGGGCGCCACCGCCATGCCCGGCGCGATGCCCGGCACTGCGGCCGCCTCGCGGCGGCGCGAGCGCAGCACGCTGTGGCAGGATTCGATGGCGTTCTCCGATTCGTTCTTCTCGTCGCAGCGCGAGTTCGACACCGCCCATGGCGAGTTGCGGCCCCTGGGCGAGCCCGGCGACAGCCCGGCTGCTATGGTGCCGGATGCATTCGCCGAGCCGCGCAGCCTGCGCCACTGACCCCGCCGCCGCTGATTCCGCCGCGTTGGCCGACACCGGCGCCAACACCCGCCCCAGCGCCCATCCGTTCGACCACCTCTCGCCGCAGGCGGTGCTCGACGCGCTCGATGCCACCGGCCTGCGTGGCGACGGCCGGCTGCTGCAACTCAACAGCTACGAGAACCGCGTCTTCCAGGTGATGCTGGAGGACGGCGGCGCGGTGGTGGCCAAGTTCTACCGGCCCGGGCGCTGGAGTGATGCGCAGATCCTGGAGGAGCACGGTTTTGCCGCCGAACTGGCCGCCGCCGAAGTGCCGGTGGTGGCCCCGCTGGTGCTGGGCGACGGCCAGACGCTGGCCCATGCGCTGATCGCCGGCCAGCCCTTCCGCCTGGCGGCCTACCCGCGCCGATCCGGTCACGGGCCCGAGCTGGACCAGCCCGACACGCTGCGCTGGCTGGGCCGTTTCATCGCCCGGCTGCATGCGGTGGGTGAGCAGCGTGCGTTCGTGCACCGGCGCACGTTGGATGCCCAGACCTTCGGCCACGCCCCGCTGGCCCGGTTGCTGGACGCCGACTTGATCCCACCCGCGCAGCTTGACGCCTGGCGCAGCACCTGCCAGCAGGCGCTGGCGCTGGTGGATGCCGCCTTCGCCGCGGTGCCGGCGCAGCCGCTGCGGCTGCACGGCGACTGCCACCCCGGCAACATCCTGTGGCGCGAGCTTGTGGAAACCCAAGGGGATTCGAGCGGCCCGCACATCGTCGACCTGGACGACGCGGTGATGGGCCCGGCGATCCAGGACCTGTGGATGCTGCTGTCGGGCAGTCCCGACGCGATGCGGGGTCAGATGGCCGCGGTGCTGCAGGGCTACCGGCAGTTCCGCCGCTTCGATGTGCGCGAACTGGCGCTGATCGAGCCGCTGCGCACGCTGCGCATGATCCACCACAGCGCCTGGCTGGCCGAACGCTGGAGCGACCCGGCGTTTCCGCCTGCCTTTCCCTGGTTCGGCACCGCCGGCTACTGGGGCCAACAGACCATGCAGCTGCAAGAGCAGATCGAGGCGATGGGCGCACCCCCCCTCGATCTGGACTGGCTCGATTGAGGCGAAGACGCCGAGACACGGGGCAGCGTCTGAAGCCAGCACACGCCGTGGAACCGGCTGTGCCGGGCCACTGGCGTGGCCCCCTTGAGGGGGAGCGCCGAAGGCGCTACGGGGGTGGGTAAGGTCAGGCGCTCAGCAGCTTGGTGACCCGCGCCACATAGGCCGCCGGGTCCTCCAGTTGCCCACCTTCGGCCAGCAGCGCCTGGTCGAACAGGATGTGCGCCAAGTCGTCGAAACGCGAATCGTCACCCGCCATGCGCTTCACCAGAGCGTGCTCGGCGTTCACTTCCAGGATCGGCTGGGTCTTGGGCGCCGTCTGGCCGGCCTGCTTGAGCATGCGCGCCAGGTGGCCGCTCATGTCGCCTTCATCGGTCACCAGGCAGGCCGGTGAATCGACCAGGCGGGTGGTCACGCGCACGTCCTTGGCGCGGTCGGCCAGCGCGGCCTTGAGCTTGTCCAGCGTCGGCTTGAAGGACTCGGCCACGGCCTCGGCCTGCTTCTTCTCGTCGTCGTCGAGCAACTTGTCCAGGTCGACACCGCCCTTGGCCACGCTCTGCAGTTCCTTGCCCTCGAACTCGTAGAGGTGGCTCAGCATCCACTCGTCGACGCGGTCGACCAGCAGCAGCACCTCGATGCCCTTTTTCTTGAAGATCTCCAGCTGCGGGCTGGCCTTGGCTGCCGCCAGGCTGTCGGCGGTGATGACGTAGATGGCCTCCTGGCCTTCCTTCATGCGCGACACGTAGTCGGCGAACGACACGCCCTCGTCGGCATGGGTGCTGGCAAAGCGGAACAGCTTGGCCAGGCGCTCGCGGTTGGCAAAGTCCTCGCCGATGCCTTCCTTGAGCACCGCGCCGAACTCGCCCCAGAACTTCAGGTACCTGGCGCGCTCTTGTGCGTCGTCACTGTCGGCCAGGCTCTCCAGCATGCCCAGCACACGCTTGGTGCTGCCCTCGCGGATGGCCTTGACGTCGCGGCTTTCCTGCAGCAGCTCGCGGCTGACGTTCAGCGGCAGGTCGGCCGAGTCGATCACGCCCTTGACGAAGCGCAGGTACACCGGCATCAGCGCCTCGGCGTCGTCCATGATGAACACGCGCTTGACGTAGAGCTTCACGCCGCCGCGCTTGTCGCGGTTCCACATGTCCATCGGCGCCTTGGCCGGCACGTACAGCAGCTGTGTGTACTCGCTGCGGCCTTCGACCCGGTTGTGGGTGTAGGCCAGCGGCGCCTCGCTGTCGTAGCTGATCTGCTTGTAGAACTCTTGATATTCGGCGTCGGTGATGTCGCTCTTGCTGCGCGCCCACAGCGCGGCGGCCTTGTTCACCGTCTCCCACTCGTCTTTCTTGACCTGCTTGCTGGCCTCGGCGTCCCACTCTTCCTTCTGCATCAGGATGGGCAGCGAGATGTGGTCGCTGTACTTGCCGATGATCGACTTGAGCTTCCAGGTGTTGAGGAACTCGGCTTCCTCGTCACGCAGGTGCAGGATCACGTCGGTGCCGCGGGTGGCGCGGGTGATGGCCTCCAGCTCGTACTCGCCTGTGCCTTCGCTGCTCCAGCGCACGCCCTGGTCTGAAGGCGCACCGGCGCGGCGGGTTTCCACCGTGATGCGGTCGGCCACGATGAAGCCCGAATAGAAGCCCACGCCGAACTGGCCGATCAGGTTGGCGTCCTTCTTCTGGTCGCCTTCCAGCTTGGCCATGAACTCGCGCGTGCCGCTCTTGGCAATGGTGCCCAGGTGCGAGGCCGCTTCTTCGGCGCTCATGCCGATGCCGTTGTCGCGGATGGTGATGGTCTTGGCCTCGGCGTCGAACAGCACCCGCACTTCCAGGTTGGGCTGGTCCTCGAACAGCGCGTTGTTGTCGAGTGCCTCGAAGCGCAGCTTGTCGCAGGCGTCCGACGCGTTGGACACCAGTTCGCGCAGGAAGATCTCCTTGTTGGAGTACAGCGAGTGGGTGACGAGGTGCAGGATCTGCTTGACTTCGGCCTGGAAGGCGTGGGTTTGCTTGGTCATGGGAGGTTCTCGGTGGTGTCGGTGCGGTTGTTGGCGCCGGTGGACCGTGCGACGAAGTCGCCCACGGACATCCGGCCTGCGGGCGGCATTTTGGGGCCTGGCGCCGGCTTTCAAGCCCGGACCGCGCCGTGCATGACGGCCGACAAGCCGCACGCGCCGCGGATTGGGCATGATGCGCGCCATGCTCCCAGCCACCGTTGCCGCCGACCTGATCGCCCTGATCGAATCCCGCCTGGGCGCCGGCCCCGCGCCCCGGGTGCGCGCCGTGCACCTGCCGCCCGCGCCGTGGACCGGCAGCAAGGACGGTGAGTTCGGCGCGGTGGAGCTCGACAGTGGTGCGCTGGGCCTGAGCTACGTGCTGCTGAACAACACGCTGGCCACGCTGACCGGCCTGGACGGCCAGCGCCTGATCGGCAGCGACGCGCTGGCGCTGGCCCGGTTGTGGCGCGACGGCCAGGGCGCCGAACGCACGCTGGGTTTTGCCGCAGTCAACGCGCTGAGCCGCCATCTGTTCGACCGCGACGGCCAGGTGCCGCCCGACGCGCCCGATTCGATCGGTGGGCTAGCTCCCCAGCCGGGCGAGCACATCGGCATGGTCGGTTTCTTCCCGCCGCTGGTGAAGCCGGTGACCGAGCACGGTGCCCGGTTGACGGTGCTGGAACTGCGCGCCGACCTGGCCGGCAGCCATCCCGGCTTCGAGGTCACGCTGGACCCGGCCGCCTTGCAGCCCTGCGACAAGGTGCTGATGACCAGCACCGTGCTGCTCAACGACACGCTGGACGCCGTGCTGGCCCACTGCCGCAACGCCCGTGCGGTGGCGATGATCGGCCCCGGCGCCGGCTGCCTGCCCGAGCCGCTGTTTGCCCGCGGCGTGACGGCGCTGGGCGGCACCTGGATCGCGGACGGGGCCGGCTTCGTCGCCGCGCTGCGCAGTGGTGCACCCTGGGGCCGCTTCGCCCGCAAGGTGGTGTGGCGGCGCTGAAGCACCAGGCTCGGCGCAGGGCCAGGCGCGGCGCGCGCCAGACAGCCCCCAGCCTCATGGCATGCTCGCGCCACCGACAGCTATGGCGTCAACCGCCCGTTCCCTCATGGCCGACGTGCCTGCTCCCGCCCCTTCGTCGCTACCAAGCCCCTCGCTCGCCAGCCTGCGCATCGACCGCAGCGCCACGCCGCTGAAGCGCCGGCGCCGCCGCTGGCCCATCGTACTGGCGCTGCTGGCGGTGGCCGCCGGCGCGGCCGTGGTGCTGATGCCGCGCAAGACCGAGGTGCAGGTCAGCGCGGTGCTGGCGGCCTACCCGTCGCAGCAGTACGCCGACCTCACCGCCTCGGGCTACGTGGTGGCCCAGCGCCGCGCCGCCGTGGCCAGCAAGGGCACCGGCCGGCTGATCGAGCTGCGCGTGCGCGAAGGCAGCGTGGTCAAGCAGGGCGACCTGATCGGCCGGCTCGATGCCAGCGACGTGATGGCGGCGATTGCCGCCACCCAGGCCGGCGTGGTGCAGGCCCAAGCCGCCAAGGCGCAGGCCGAAGCCGCACTGGGCCAGGCGCGGGCCGAGCTGGCCAATGCCGAGGTGGAGCTGAAGCGCCAGCAGGATCTGCGCGCGCAGGGCTTCGTCTCGGCGCAGGCGGTGGACGGCGCCGACCGGCGCGCCGCCGTGGCCCGCTCGGCGCTGGGCACGCAGCAGGCGGCGATCAACTCGGCTCAGGCCGCCATCGCCCAGAGCCTGGCCCAGGTGCGCATACAGCAGGTCAACCAGACCAACACCGAGATCCGCGCGCCCTTCGACGGCGTGGTGCTGGTGAAGAATGCCAACGTGGGCGACATGATCACGCCGTTTTCCAGCGCCAGCGGCACCTCGGGTGCGGTGGTGACGATGGCCGACATGGCCACGCTGGAGGTGGAGGCCGATGTCTCCGAGAGCAACGTGGCGCGCATCAAGCCCGAGCAGCCGGTGGAGATCACGCTGGATGCGCTGCCCGAGCTGCGCTTTCGCGGCAACGTCTCGGGCATCGTGCCCACGGTCGACCGCGCCAAGGCCACGGTGATGACCAAGATCCGCTTCGAGGCGCTGGACGCCCGCATCCTGCCGGAGATGAGCGCCAAGGTCAGCTTCCTGTCCAAGCCCGCCACCGCCGAGGACCAGCAGGCGGTGATCGCCGTCAACCCCAAGGCCATCGTCGAGCGCGACGGCATACCGCTTGTCTTCCGCCTCACCGGCGAGACGGTCGAGGCCGTGCCGGTGACCCGCGGCCGCAAGATCGGCGACGTGCAGGAAGTGACCGGCGGCGCACTGAAATCGGGCGAGCGGGTGGTGCTGAGTCCGGATGACAAGCTGAAAGCTGGCGCGCTGGTGGTGGTGGTCAGCAAGTGAGCGTGGATCGATGACCGCGCCGTTGATCAGCATCCAGCACCTCAGCAAAGGCTACGTGCGTGGTGGCCAGGCCATCCCCGTGCTGCTGGACATCCACCTCGAGGTGATGGCCGGCGAGTTCGTCGCGCTGATGGGCCCCAGTGGCTCGGGCAAGAGCACGCTGCTGAACCTGATCGCCGGCATCGACAAGCCCAGCGCCGGCACCATCGAAATCGGCGGTGTCGACATCGCCGGCCTGAGCGAAGGCGAACTCGCCGACTGGCGCGCCGCCAACGTCGGTTTCATCTTTCAGTTCTACAACCTGCTGCCGGTGCTGAGCGCCTTCGACAACGTCGAGCTGCCGCTGCTGCTGACGGGGCTGTCGGCGCGCCAGCGCCACGAGCGCGTGGCCCAGATGCTGCAGCTGGTGGGGCTGACCGACCGCGCCGACCACTACCCCAGCGAGCTGTCGGGCGGCCAGCAGCAGCGCGTGGCCATCGCCCGCGCGCTGGTGACCGACCCGGTGCTGATCGTCGCCGACGAACCCACCGGCGACCTGGACCGCAGCACCGGCGAAGAGGTGCTGAGCCTGCTCGACCAGCTGGTGCATGAGCTGGGCAAGACCATCGTGATGGTGACGCACGACCCCAAGGCCGCGGCCCGTGCCGGGCGCATGGTGCACCTTGAAAAAGGCGTGCTGGTCGACGAGGTCGGAGCCTGACGTGTTCTTGCTGAAGCTGCTGCTGAAGAACGCCTTCCGCCACAAGCTGCGCACCGGCCTGACGATGGTGGGGCTGGTGGTGGCGATCTGCGCCTTCGGCCTGCTGCGCACCATCGTCGACGCCTGGTACGCTGGGGTCGAGGGCAGCAGCAGCACGCGGCTGGTGGTGCGCAGCAACATCTCGCTGACCTTTCCGCTGCCGCTGAACTACGCCCAGCGCCTGCGCGCGGTGGAAGGCGTGCAGCAAGTCAGCTGGGCCAACTGGTTCGGCGGCGTCTACATCACCGAGCGCAACTTCTTTCCGCAGTTCGCGGTCGACCCGGTCAGCTACCTGGCGCTGTACCCCGAGTACCGCATCCCCGACGAGCAGAAGCTGGCGTTCTACCGAGACCGGCAAGGCGCCATCGTTGGCCGCAAGCTGGCGGACAAGTTCGGCTGGCAGATCGGCGACCAGATCCCGCTGCGCGGCACCATCTACCCCGGCACCTGGACCTTCACGCTGCGCGGCATCTGGGACGGCGCCGACGTCAAGACCGACGAGAGCCAGCTGCTGATGCACTGGGGCTACATCAACGAGGTGCTGCGCCAGCGCTACAAGGGCCGCAGCGACCAGGTGGGGGTGTACATCGTCGGCATCGACGAACCCAACAACGCCGCGGCAGTGGGCCAGCGGGTGGACAAGATGTTCACCAACTCGCTGGCCGAGACCATGACCGAGACCGAAGCGGCCTTCCAGCTGAGCTTCGTGTCGATGAGCGAGGCGATCCTGGTGGCGGTGCAGGCGGTGAGCCTGATCATCGTGGTCATCATCATGGCGGTGATGGCCAATACGATGACCATGACCGCGCGCGAGCGGCTGGCCGAGTACGCCACGCTGAAGGCGCTGGGCTTCAGTCCCGGCTTCGTGGTGCGGCTGCTGTTCGGCGAGAGCCTGCTGATCGCGGCGCTGGGCGGCGTGGCCGGGCTGCTGCTGACCTGGCCGTTGGCCGCCGTCTTCCGCAGCGCGGTGGGCACGCTGTTTCCGGTGTTCCAGGTCTCGGGACTGACGATGGCGCTGCAACTCGCCGCGGCCTTGGGCGTGGGCGCCGTGGCCGCCGCCTGGCCGGCCTGGCGCATGAGCCGCATCGACATCGTGGCTGGCTTGAGACACGTTGGCTGAAGGCGGACGCGTGCGAGCCGTCCCGTTCAGCTACATCGCCCGCAACCTGTGGGTGCGGCGTGTCACCACGCTGCTGACGGCGGGCGGCATGGCGCTGGTGGTCTATGTCTTTGCCACCGTGCTGATGATGAGCGAGGGCATCCGCAGCACGCTGGTGGCCACCGGCCAGAGCGACAACGTGATGGTGCTGCGCAAGGGCGCCGGCGCCGAGATCAACAGCGCCATCGGCCGCGAGCAGGCGGCCATCCTGTCCACCCTGCCCGGCATCGCCACCGACGGCGCGGGCCGCCCGCTGGTCAGCGCCGAGCCGGTGGTGCTGATCAACCTGCCCAAGCGCAGCAACGGCAAGCCCAGCAACGTGACCGTGCGCGGCACCTCCGCGCTGGGGCTGCAGCTGCGCCCGGGGGTGAAGATCGTCGAGGGGCGCATGTTCCGGCCCGGCACCTCCGAGATCGTGGTCGGCCGCGCCACCGCGCTGGGCTTTGTCGGCATCGACCTCGGCGCCACGCTGCGTTTTGCCGGGCGCGAGTGGTTGATCGTCGGCCGCTACGACTCGGGCCGCAGCGGGTTTGACTCCGAGGTGTGGGGCGACGCCGAACAGATGCTGCAGGCCTTTCGCCGCAACGCCTACTCGATCATGGTCTTCCGCCTCGCCGACCCCAGCCTGTTCGACGGCATCCGCGCCCGCATCGAGGACGACCCGCGCCTGGCGCTGGAGGCCAAGCCCGAGATCCGCTTCTATGCCGAGCAGAGCGAGGCGCTGGCCACCTTCATCAACATCCTGGGCTTGAGCCTGGCGGTGATCTTCTCGATCGGTGCGGTGGTGGGCGCGATGATCACGATGTTCGCGGCCGTGGCCTCGCGCATTGGCGAGATCGGCACGCTGCGTGCGCTGGGCTTCCGGCGCGGCGCGGTGCTCACCGCCTTCATGGCCGAGAGCCTGCTGCTGGCCGCGCTGGGCGGCCTGGTCGGCCTGGCCGCGGCCAGCGGCATGCAGGCGGTGGACGTGTCGACCACCAACTTCCAGACCTTCGCCGAACTGGCCTTCCGCTTCGTGATGACGCCCCGCATCGCCGTGCAGGCGATGGTCTTTGCGCTGGCGATGGGGGTGGTGGGCGGCTTCATCCCCGCGTGGCGGGCGGCTCGCCTGCAGATCGTCGACTGCCTGCGCGCGGCTTGAGCGGTATTCGCGCGCCAAGATGCTGAGGCGCAACTTTGGCCGGAGTCGCCGACTCTTCCGGTCACGCTAACCTGCCCGTGCGCAGCGCGCATGTCACCATAGACGCGCCTTGACTTGGTGCAAAAACATCTTGATTGATTGTCAATCAATAAGACTCCAAATCCATTCAAACAACGCGTCGAGGCAATTTTGCAGAGTCGATGACAAGCAAAAATCCGATGAATCCTGACTGCACTCCAGGCTCACGGACCTAGGCGACAAATTAAATAAGAACCCCAAAAGCCGCTGACGCGGGACCAATCGAGTCACCGCACCTGCACAGCACCCATCATCCGCTGAAACAGCTTGACATAGGGGGCCTTCTTCTTCTCGGTGAAATGGGCAATTAAATATATCAGTGCCAACACGATGCTCATGACAACAATAGTCGACTGCACGATCATCGGGACAAATGCCAGCAACGGCATATGAAGAATATATAGCGAAAAGGAACCGCTAGCCAACGACCCAATAAGCTTGGAATTTCGCGACAGCAAACCGGAAAATTCTTCTGCCAGCTTGAAGGCACCAGCGATCATGAACAACAGCAACACTGCCGTAATATAGTCAACCAGAAATCGCTTCGAAAAACTCAGCTTCGAATTAAGAAATTCAGCCCCTCCCAACCAACCGGCGTACGAATCAAAAATTTTGTCATCAATGTTGAACCCGCGCCAGGCCAAGTAGACACCTAGCGGGACGAAAAACATCAGGGCACCCGCGATCGGCGATATCTGAATGCGCCTATGAAAGCGGTAAAACCAAAATCCCATTAACCAAATTGGAAACATCACCAGGATTGCCAGCCCAGCCACCGATCCGACGAGGAGGATCAGCACAAGTCGCTGCGCTCCCCTGAAATAGAATAGGCACGCGAACAGCACATAATACCAAACCTCGTAGCATACGCTCCAATAGGCCGGATTGGTCGGCAAGGGGGCATAAACGACTGCCGATTGGTTTAGAAACGCCAGGCTGATAAGAAGTACCGATATCCACTCACTCAACTCACGACCGCCATCATCTGACGGCAGGCTCAACAGCCTGCTGGCAACCTGCAAAGCCACGATGAGCAACAGCGCCGGCAACACCACAGAATATATTCTTGCCAATCGAGCAACTGCATAGTGACGCAAGCCCTTGTCGCCCTGCAACGTATTGTGTGCAATCACAAAGCCCGAAAGAAGAAAGAAGAACACCACAGCGTCGTGGCCGAACGAGGCCAACGGAGATAACCACGGCGCCTTGAATTTGTGCTCACTGTGGTGGAAGAACACCAGCATAGCAGCGATGAATCTAAACAGATCCAACAAAACCGATGTTGTCTTAGTCAACTAAGTTCTCGCAGCGGAGTACCAACGCAGTACCAGATTCATGCAAATTCCACAAGGAATAATTATTGACTTCAGAATTCCCTGGCGGAGGTTCCGATCAGCCTTACCTGACGAGAATAACCTTTCTCTGGCGCAGCCACCCTCGCTAAAGATCGCATGTCAACCAGGCGCTTTCGCAGCCCCTCGCTTCGCGAGATATCGCACAAACTCCAAAAATCCGCTCATCTCGGCCTCGAACTCAAGATCCGTGACACTCTCGCTGTCAAGAAACCGCGGCAAGTAGCCGAGCGATCCGGGGCTCTTAGGGTTCACCAATCCAGGAAGGCAGGTGGTGCCGGACGCGATGCCGAGTTCTTCGAAAACCGATTCAGCATGGTCATCGAACTCGCCGCTGGGATAACAATAGTGGAGCGGCTTCGGCAATCCGATTGATGTCAGAAATTCTCGACAGGCCAGAATATCAGCCCGTAGTCGAGCGGGCTGGCCGACGGGGTAGCGGTGCTCATGCCCGTGCAATTCGATCGCACAACCCTGCAAGGCAATCGCCCTCAATTCTTCGGTATCGAGGTAGTCGAACCGCCGGCTCTGTAGATCAAGAGCATCCGGCGCCAAGCCAATAGCCGTCGCGAACTGCTCAAGTGCGGCCGAAATCTCTGCGGGCTGCTGAGCCAAACCGCGCAGCCAACCGATGACGGCATCATGGACGTGCTGGCGTGTTTCGGCGTCCGCAAGGTCGTACGAACCCGAAGTCAGGGCCGGAAGCCCGGATATGTCTACCCGGTTGCGCCCAACCCGCCAGAGAATGTAGTTGACCGTCACGTCGAGAACTGGAGTCCGATGCTTGGCGACTTGTGTTGCCACGTACAGCGCGACGGGATATCCGGACGAGAGGCAGGGTTCGATTACGTCTCGTCGCGAAGAGAACCAACCGTCGTCGATGGTCACGACGACCGGAAGCCTCTCGGAAATTCGGCCCTTGCGCAGACCAGATACAGCATCAGCAAGTGCCATTGGCGTAAAAGACTTGCGCGTCAGCCACGCCAGCCGGGATCGCACATGCGCAGCAGTACAGAACAGCCTTGGGTTGTAGAGACGTTCATCGCCAATACATCCGCCGTGGTAGCAAAGGATTCTCAGTTGGTGGCTTGACAACCATCTTGCAATGGCAAATCCGCCGACCGCACGAACACCTGCAAGTACACCAAGCTTGAAGTATCGCGCCACATCCATGATAGGTATCAGTCAGGCTTCAGGAGAATCGGTCGTCCTGACCCAACTGGTTTGCGCCGAACGCCCCCAGATCATCATGTAACTGATGGGCCTGTAGCGACCCTCATCATAGAGTTTGCGCCGACTCGGCGAGGTGGCAATTGCGTCTTGGACGAAGTCACCTTCCGTTGCGACCCGGAGAAAGCGTGCGCCGCCCTGCCGGGGAACGCTCGACAAGTAGGACAGGCGGGGGCTGATTTGCTGGATCACCGGGTCGTAAAACCAACTGCCACCAAACATGCCCTTGATTCGAGGGTAGAGACCGTACAACTCGACGCAAACACGGTAACACTCCCGCCATCCCTCGTCATTGAACTCATCAAGGTAGGCGGTGTGTGTGTGGATCTGAAGCATCGGCTTCAGCCCTCTGCATTCCACCGCCACCCGGATTCCTTGTGCGAGACCCGGCAAGCCAGACTTCAGCACAATTGACTTCGGAACACCACAACGGGGGTCAATCACTTGGGCTGCCCCAGCGTGAAGGCGTAGCGCTGCGAGACCGAACTCCTTGTGAAACAGATCAGACTCCATATCCAGCCATGACGGCAGCGGATTTTCTCGCCGCAGAATCCGGTTGAACTGGGCACATTGATGGTTTCTTGTACGCGGCGGTAAAGCCGTGAAGCGACTGGAGTCAATCGTTTGGCTCATGCCCTGCAGCAAGACCGATTCCAGAAACAGACGCTGGGCCTGCTCGCCCCCCGACGCAGCGACGAGTCGATAGCAGTCGGGCGGAAAGTGCTTGTAGTGATCCAAGTCGCCGAGACTCGTTGTAGCCCGCAGGAATTCATTGACCGTCGAGGGCACGGTCGCGGCCCCTTGCTGCTTCAAGTTGGCACCGAGTTGCACGGTCAAGCACTGGCGAATCTCACTGATCGTGGTCATGTCGACTCCAACTGCTAGCAGGGTTCGATCCGGAGCCTGATAGAAGGCGAGCGCTGCTGCCAACGCGCGGTGCGGACACCGTTATCGACCACCGCGACTACAACCGCCAAGGTGACACCTCACAACACCGAGCATTCAACGCCCGCCACACCCGCTCGGCCGTCACCGGCATCTGGATGGCTTCGGCCTTGGCGCCCAGACCCGCGTGGTCGAGTGCATCGATCACCGCGTTGACCACCGCCGGCGTGGCGCCGATGGTGCCCAGCTCGCCCACGCCCTTGACGCCCAGCGGATTGGTCTTGCAGGGGATCGAGGTGTCGAAGGCCGTCTTGAAGCCCAGAAAGCCATCGGCATGCGGCATCGCATAGTCCATGAAGCTGGCGCTCTGCAACTGGCCGGTCTCGCCGTCGTAGGCCACCCGCTCCATCAGCGCCTGGCCGATGCCCTGCACCGCGCCGCCTTCGATCTGGCCCTGCACGATGGTGGGGCTGACGACCCGGCCGATGTCGTTGACCGAGGCATAGGCCACCACCGCCACTTCGCCGGTGGCGGGGTCGAGCTCGACCTCGCAGACATGGCAGCCGTTGGGCCAGGTGGGGCCGCCGGCGGTGGCGCTGTCGGTGGCGGTGATGCGCAGGCCCGGCTGGCGCGCCGCCAGCTCGAACAGGCCGATGCCCAGATCGGTGCCGGCCACGTTGAAGCGGCCTTCGCGGTACTCGATGTCGGCCGCCGGTGCTTCCAGCGCTTCGGCCGCGAGGTTCTTGGCCTCGTCCACCGTCTTCTTGGACGCCACGCTGACCGCCGAGCCGCCGGTGAACAGCGAGCGTGAGCCCGCGCTGCCGAAGCCGTTGGCGCGGTCGGTGTCGCCCTGCAGCACACGGATGCGGCTGATGTCGACGCCGAACACGTCCACCGCCAGCTGGGCGTAGCTGGTGGCGATGCCCTGGCCCATGGCCTGGGTGGCCGAACCCAGCTCGATGAAGCCGTCGGCGGTGATGTTGACGGTGACCGTCTCCTCCAGCGCATTGCCGCCGGTCCACTCGAGGAAGGTGGCGATGCCGCGGCCACGCAGCTTGCCGGCCTTCTCGGATAACGCCCGGCGCGCCGGATAGCCGTTCCAGTCGGCCAGCGCCAGGCCCTGGTCGAGAATCTGCTCGAAGGCGCCGCTGTCGTACACCTGGCCCATAGCGTTGGTGTAGGGCATCTGATCCGGGCGGATCATGTTGCGGCGGCGCAGTTCGGCCGGATCGAGCTTCAACTTGCGCGCGGCGGCGTCCATCAGCCGCTCGGTCAGGTAGATGGCCTCGGGCCGGCCGGCGCCGCGGTAGGCACCGGTGGGCGTGGTATTGGTCATCACCGCGCTGAACCACTCGTCGATCACCGGGATGCTGTAGATGCTGGTCGACACCCAGGGCCCGATCAGGCACTGGATGGCCACGCCGGTGGCGGTGCCGTAGGCGCCCACGTTGGCGAAACCGCGCACACGCAGGGCCAGCGCACGGCCGTCGGCGTCGAGCGCCAGCTCGGCCCGGCTGACCACGTCGCGGCCGTGCACCGCGCCGAGAAACTCTTCCAGCCGGTCGGCACGCCACTTCACCGGACGCTTGAGCTGCCAGGCGGCAAAGCCCACCGCGATGTCTTCGGGGTAGATGCCGGTCTTCATGCCGAAACCACCACCGACGTCGCCCACCAGCACGCGCACGGTCTCGACCGTCAGGCCGGGGATGGCCTCGACCAGCCCGCCACGCACCGCCGTGGGCATCTGGCTGGACAGCCGCACCACCAGCCGTCCGGCGTCGGGGCCGTCGGCGGGCACCTGGGCCGAGACACAGCGCGGCTCGATCGGGCTGGGCGCCAGGCGCTGGTTGTCGACGTCCACCGACACGGTGTGTGCCGCCGCGGCAAACGCCGCCGCAGTGGCGGCCGCATCACCATGGCGCATGGCCGCGGCGATGTTGTCGGGCGCCTCGTCGCACAGCACCGGCGCGCCGGGGGCCATCGCGGCAAAGGCGTTCACCACCGCCGGCAACTCGTCGTAGTCGACCATGATCGCATCGGCCGCGGCGCGGGCCTGGTCGATCGACTCGGCCACCACCGCCGCCACCGCCTCGCCGACGAAGCGCACGCGCTCATCGGCCATCGCCCGGCGCGGCGCCGAAGCGCCCGGCTTGCCGTCGGGGCGCGGAAACATTGGCACGCCCGGCATCGCCTTGACGCCGGCAGCTACCAGCTCGGCGCCGGTGTAGACCGCCACCACGCCAGGCATGGCCCGCGCGTCAGCGGCATCCACACCGGTGATGCGGGCGTGGGCGTAGGGGCTGCGCAGGAAGACCAGGTGCAACTGGCCGGGCAGCGTCACGTCGTCGGTGTACTGGCCCAGGCCGCGCACCAGCGCGGGGTCTTCGATCCGGCGCACCGACTTGCCGCTGCCGAAGCGGACAGCTTCCAGCGGCGCGTTCATGCGCGCTCTCCCGACATCACGGCCGACGCCTGCTTGACCGCGGCCACGATGTTGACGTAGCCGGTGCAGCGGCACAGGTTGCCTTCGAGTGCGTCGACGATCTCGGCCTCGCTGGGCTTCGGGTTCTTGGCCAGCAGGCAGGCGCTGGTCATCATCATGCCGGGGGTGCAGAAGCCGCACTGCAGGCCGTGGCAGTCCATGAAGGCCTGCTGGATCGGGTGCAGGGTCTCGCCCTTGGCCAGCCCTTCGACCGTGGTGACGCTGCAGCCCTGGGCCTGCACCGCCAGCACGCTGCAGCTCTTGACGGCCTGGCCGTCGAGCAGCACGGTGCAGGCGCCGCACTGAGCGGTGTCGCAGCCGTTGTGGGTGCCGGTGAGCGCGAGCGGGCCGCGCAGCAGGTCGATCAGCAGGGTGGCGGGCGCCACCTCGGTGGCCACGGCGCGGCCGTTGACCTCAAGCTTCAAGGGGATCATGCCAAGTCTCCAGGCGGGGGATTTGGGCGTGATGGTAGCGGCAAGTGGCGCCCCACATCGTTGCCCGGGTGACTTCTACCGCCACCGGGTGGTTGCCCGCCGAACCCGGCGCCCGGTGCTGCGCACGGGCACAAGGCCCGGGACCCTCAGACGCGCCGACTGTAGGCCTTGAGCGCCGCGCCCAACACGGCGAGCGCGCCTGCCGTTCCCAGCAGCCAGAGGCGGTTCTCGCGCAGGAACTGGACCGTGTCGCGCAGCAGCTGCGCCACCGGATTGTCGGCGTCGTAGCCCGAGCGCGGCGCGCCGGCGTCACGCCCCGTGTCGAAATGGCCGGCGCTGCCACTGGGCTGACCCACCCATTCCCGGCGCGGCACGGCCGGTGCCGCCCGCAAATCGCCCAGCGCCGTGCCGGTGCCCTCGAAAAGCTGAAGCCCCGGCTTGGGTCGCTCGACCGGCGGGCCTTGGTCTTGTTGGCGCTCGGCCGTTTCGGGCCGGGGCGGCGTGTCCTGCCAAGATGTTGGCCGCCGGGCCGCCTTGGCGCGCAGCGCCGCCAGTTCAGCCGCCGCCGCCGAGGCCGCGGCGGCCGAACGCACCGGCGCTGCCTGGCGCGTCGCCGCATCCGGGTGGCCCTGCAACTCCAGCAGCAGGTCGAGGTTCTTGTTGCCGGTGGAGGTGGTGGCGCTCAGGGCCCGGTCCATCGTGGGCAGCGTCGCATGCGGCGTGGCACCGGGCTGCATCGCCGGCAGCGCGGGTTCCCGGTGCAGGCTGTCGGCGTCGTCATGGCCCAGCACGGGCGCGGCCGATGCCGCAACCCCCAAGACGGTCAGCGTCGCCGCACCGGCAAGGCCGCGCAGCACAGGCGTGCAACAAACCCGGGCCAATCTTCACCCCTAGAAAGCATTGCTCTCACAAAGAGAAACAATTTTTGCATTTCTCGGGTGGGTGCAACAGCGCAAATGCCACCCAAACGCGGGGCAGTGAATCGTCGAAAACGATCGATCCTGGGCCTGTCAGGTCAGACCAGCACCTCGACGCAGGGCGGATGGCCCAGAAAGGCCTGCGGGCTGGCACTGGCCCCATAGGCGCCCGACTGGTAGACCACCACCAGATCGCCCACATCGGCCACCGGCAGGCTCATGCGGTCGGCCAGCAGATCCAGCGGCGTGCACAGCGGGCCCACCACCGAGACCACCTCGCGCTCGCTGGCATCGGCCTTGTTGCCGATGGTCACCGGGTAGTTCTTGCGCACCACCTGGCCAAAATTGCCCGAGGCCGACAGGTGATGGTTCAGCCCGCCGTCGGTGACCAGATAGACCTGGCCGCGCGAGCGCTTGCGGTCGACGATGCGGGTGACGTAGACGCCGGCTTCGCCGACGAAGTAGCGGCCCAGTTCGATCACCAGCGAGGCCTCGGGCAATTCGGCCCTGGCCCGCTCGGCCAACCCAGCCAGGTTGTCGGCGATCGGGGCCAGGTCCAGCCGCTGCTCGCCCGGAAAGTAGGGGATGCCAAAGCCGCCGCCCAGGTTGAGGAAGCGCACCGGCTGCGGGCAAGCCTCGGCCAGGCGCAGCGCCAGCGCGTAGGACTTCTGCTGGGCCTCGCAGATCGATTCGGCCTTCAGGTTCTGAGAGCCGGCAAACAGGTGAAAGCCTTCGAAGGCCAGGCCGCCGGACTGGATGCGGGCCATCATCTCGGGCACCAGCTCCACGTCGATGCCGAACTGCTTGGGCCCGCCGCCCATCTTCATGCCCGAGCCCTTGAGCTCGAAGTCGGGATTGACACGCACCGCCACCCGCGCCGGCAGCCCCAGCTGCTGCGAGATGCCCGCCAGCAGCGTGGCCTCGCGCAGCGATTCGACATTGACCAGGACCCGTGAGGCCACCGCCTGGCGCAGTTCGATCTCGCGCTTGCCCGGGCCGGCAAAGCTGATCTCGGCCGGGTCGGCGCCGGCATCGAGCGCCACCTTCAATTCTCCTGCCGAGGCCACGTCGATACCGTCGACCAGGCCGGCCATCAGCCCCACCACCGCCGGCATCGGGTTGGCCTTCATCGCGTAGTGCAGCTTGATCGAGGCGGGCAACACCGCGCGCAGACCGGCCACGCGCTGGCGCAGCAGGCTGCGGTCGTAGGCATAAAACGGCGTCTGGCCGACACGCTCAGCCAGCAAGGCCAGCCGCTCACCACCGATCACCAGTTGGCCGTCACTGACCGCAAACTGCGGCATCGGTGCGTGCTGGGGCGCCGCGCGGGGCGCAGCGGCAACGGGCGTGTCACTCATGGTCATCGATCCTTCGGGTCGGGGTCAGGCGGAGGCATCGGGCTGGCGGGCGCCGCGTCCGATGCCGACGTAGTCGATGCCGAAGGCCTGCATCAGCGCCGGGTCATACAGGTTGCGGCCATCCAGGATCAGCGGCTGCTTGAGCGTGGCCTTGATCGCCTCGAAGTCCGGCGTGCGGAACTCCTTCCACTCGGTGACGATCAACAGCGCATCGGCGCCACGCAGCGCGGCAGACTGGTGATCGACGAAGCTCAGGCCCGGTGTGCCGTGCAGCACCCGCGCGGCCTCGGTCATCGCCACCGGGTCGTAGGCCTGGATCGTGGCACCGCGCTGCGCCAGCGCTTCGATCACCACCCGGCTGGGCGCCTCACGCATGTCGTCGGTGTTGGGCTTGAAGGCCAGGCCCCAGACCGCGAAGCAACGCCCGCGCAGGTCTTCGCCGAAGCGCGCCACCACGCGGTCTACGAGCACGTGCTTTTGCCGGTCGTTGGCATCCTCGACCGCCTGCAGCACGCCCAATTGCATCGCGTTGTCGCGCCCGGTGCGAATCAGCGCCTTCACGTCCTTGGGAAAACACGAGCCGCCATAGCCCGTGCCGGCATACAGGAACTGCGTGCCGATGCGCGGATCGCTGCCGATGCCCTTGCGCACCTGCTCGATGTCGGCGCCCACCTTCTCGGCCAGCAGCGCCAGCTCGTTCATGAAACTGATGCGGGTGGCCAGCATCGCGTTGGCCGCGTACTTGGTGAACTCGGCGCTTCGCACATCCATCACCACCAGCTTGTCGTGGTTGCGCATGAAGGGCGAATACACCGCGCGCATCAGCAGGCCGGCACGCTCGTCGTCGCAGCCGATGATGATTCGGTCGGGCCGCATGAAATCGTCGACCGCCGCGCCTTCCTTCAGGAACTCGGGGTTGCTGACCACGGCGAACCGCATGTCCAGCCCGCGCGCCGCCAGCGCTTCGGCCACCTTGGCGCGCACCTTGTCGGCGGTGCCCACCGGCACCGTGCTCTTGTCGACGATGACCTTGTAGTCGGTCATGTGGCGGCCAATGCTGTCGGCCGCGGCCAGCACGTACTGCAGGTCGGCCGAGCCATCCTCGTCGGGCGGTGTGCCCACGCCGATGAACTGCAAGGTGCCGTGGCCCACGGCCTGGGCCACGTCGGTGGTGAACTGCAGCCGGCCCGCGGCCGCGTTGCGCTGCACCACGGCATCCAGGCCGGGCTCATGGATCGGAATCTCGCCACGGTTCAACATCTCGATCTTGCGCGGATCCACGTCCAGGCACACCACATGGTTGCCCATCTCGGCCAGGCAGGCGCCCGTCACCAGCCCCACATAACCCGCACCCACCACGGTAATCTTCATCGCTGTACTTCCCTGCCGCACGCGGCCATGACCCAGGAGGGAGGAATTGTGCCCGCCGGCGTGGGGCGTGAGCAGGCATGCCACGACCGAACAGCCGGCCCCGTGGTGCAAACCACACTTTGATGCCGGCCATGACGTGTCGAT
The DNA here is from genome assembly GCA_001770815.1 of Burkholderiales bacterium RIFCSPHIGHO2_12_FULL_69_20. Taxonomy (GTDB): domain Bacteria; phylum Pseudomonadota; class Gammaproteobacteria; order Burkholderiales; family Burkholderiaceae_C; genus Pseudaquabacterium. The sequence goes on along the minus strand of MESD01000144.1, from coordinate 389 downwards.
CCACACACAATCGGCCCATTGCCGCGCAAAGAACCCCACCCACTCCCATGAAAATCCTGCTCACCGGCGCTGCCGGGTTCATTGGCTCGCATGTGTCGCGCCGGCTGCTGGCCCGTGGCGACACGGTGCTGGGCCTGGACAACCTCAACGCCTACTACGACCCGCAGCTCAAGCGCGACCGGCTGGCAAGCCTGACCGACCACCCCGGCTTCCGCTTCGTGCAGATGGACGTGGCCGATCGCGCCGCCATGGCCCGGCTCTTCGAACAGGAGCAATTCGACCGGGTGGTGCACCTGGCTGCCCAGGCCGGGGTGCGCCACTCGCTGATCGACCCGCACGCCTACATCGACAGCAACGTGGTCGGCTTCATGAACATCCTGGAGGGCTGC
>MESD01000143.1:19986-30445 GCA_001770815.1 Burkholderiales bacterium RIFCSPHIGHO2_12_FULL_69_20 | reverse complement strand
CGATGCGCTGCCGGCCGATTACGCCTTCGTGCGCGTCGAAGGCGACGGCGTGCACGAGATCGCCGTGGGCCCGGTGCATGCCGGCATCATCGAGCCCGGCCACTTCCGCTTCTCCGTCGTCGGCGAGAAGGTGCTGCGGCTGGAACAACACCTGGGCTACGTGCACAAGGGCATCGAGCGGCGCTTCACCGAGCTGGCGCCGCTGCAGGCCCACCGCCTGGCCGGCCGGGTGTCGGGCGACACCACCGTGGCCTATGCCTGGGCCTACTGCATGGCGCTGGAATCGGCCTGGCAAGTGGCGGTGCCAGCGCGTGCCGAGTGGCTGCGCGCGCTGATGCTGGAGCGCGAACGGGTGGCCAACCACCTGGGCGACCTGGGCGCGCTGGGCAACGATGCCGCGCTGGCGTTCGGGCTGGCGCAGTTCTCGCGGCTGCGCGAAGACTGGCAACGCCTGTCGCACGCCACGCTGGGCCATCGCTTCATGATGGACGCGGTGGTGCCCGGCGGCGTGGCCACCGACCTGGCCCTGCCCGACCGCGACGCGATGCGCCGCCAATGCGACAGCGTGGAGGTGGAGGTGCGCCGGCTGCGCCAGATCTACGACGAACACGCCGGACTGCAGGATCGTTTCATGACCACCGGACGCGTGCCTCCCGAGTTAGCGGCTCGGCTGGGCCTGGCCGGTTTGGCCGGCCGCGCCAGTGGCCAGGCCTTCGATCTGCGCTGCGACCAGCCCTGGCCGCCCTACCGCGATCTGCAGGTGGCCAAGGCCAGCCTCGACGGCGGCGACGTGGCCGCGCGCGTGGCGCTGCGCTTCGATGAAGTGCTGGAATCGCTGCGGCTGATCCGGGTGCTGTGCGCCGGCTTGCCCGAAGGCGAGATCCACCAGGCGCCGGCAGCACCGGGCATCAGCACGCAGGGCGCCGGCTGGGTGGAGGGCTGGCGCGGCGAGATTCTGGTGGCGCTGGACATCGCCGCCGACGGCCGCATCGAACGCTGCCACTGCCACGACCCATCGTGGCAGAACTGGCCGGTGCTGGAGCACGCAATCATGGGCAACATCGTTCCGGACTTTCCACTGATCAACAAGTCCTTCAACCTCAGCTATTCGGGACACGACCTCTGATGTGGCACCTTCTGCGCCAGATCGCCCGCACCGGCATCGTCACTGAGCCGGCACCCGAGCCAGCGCCCCAGCCGACGCCGGCCGTCGCTGACGCGGACACCGCCGCCGTGCAGCGCATCCACCAAGATCTGCTGCACATCCTGGGTCAGGCGCTGAGCATCCGGCAGGTCGACGCGGGCTCGTGCAACGGCTGCGAGCTGGAGATCCACGCCCTCAACAACCCCTACTACAACCTCGAGGGCCTGGGCATCCGTTTTGTCGCCAGCCCGCGCCACGCCGACCTGCTGCTGGTCACCGGCCCGGTGTCGCGCCACATGGCCGAAGCGCTGCGCCGCACCTACGACGCCACACCCGAGCCCAAGCTGGTGGTGGCGGTGGGCGACTGCGGATGCACCGGCGGCATTTTCGGCGAGAGTTACGCCAGTTGCGGCCGGGTGGCCAACGTGATCCCGGTTGATGCCACCGTGCCCGGCTGCCCGCCATCGCCGCTCGACTTGCTGCGCGGCATCCTCGGTGCGGTGCGGCAGCGGCATCACAAGCCGCCAGCGCGCTAACGTCGATCAGCAGCGACCTGGCTGTCGGCGCTCAGCCGCCGGCCAGCTTCACGGTCCAGCCATCGGCCTTGAGGCAATCCACCACGCGGCTGCGGTGATCGCCCTGCACCTCCAGCACCCCGTCCTTGACCGCACCGCCGGCCCCGCAGGCGGTGCGCAGGCGCTTGCCCAGCGCGGCCAGCGCCACGCTGTCGAGGTGCAGGCCGCGGATCACCGTCACCGCCTTGCCGCCCCGGCCCTTGGTCTCGCAGCTGACCCGCACCGTGCCGTCGCCCTGGGCGCCGTTCTTGGGCAACGCCCGACAGGTGCATGCGGCCACGGGGCGGCGGCAGCCCGGGCACATGCGCCCGCTGTCGGTGGAATAAACGAGGCCCGTCGTGTCGGTTTTTTGCATGATGCGCTGCGGTCGATGGTGTGTTGGCGCCACACCCCGGATTGAACCATCCACCGGCCTCGGGCGTCGCGTGCGGGCGTGGCACCGGCCTGTTTGCTGCGATCATGCGGCGCGCGGCGTGGCGCAGCCAGCGCGCCCGCCCTTCAAGGAACTAGGCATGAACGCACCGACCACGGCCGCCGAGCTGATCGATCACATCCTCACGCGCTTCCACGAGACCCACCGATGCGAGCTGCCGTCGATTGCCCAGCTGGCGCGGGGGCTCGAAGCCAGGGGTGCAAGGCCAGCGCTGGCCGATCACCTCGACCTGATGGCCGACGCGCTGGAGATGCACATGTTCAAGGAGGAGATGCGCCTGTTCCCCATGATGGAGCAAGGTGGCAATACCTTGATCACCCAGCTCATCGACGACATGCAGGCCGAACACCTCGCCCACGCCGAGGTGGTGGCCGAGCTGACGCGCCGGATGGCCGCGCTGGTGGCTCCGGCGGGCACCGAGCCCCAGGTGGCCGCGCTGCGCGCCGCCCTCGACAAGCTGTTCGACGATCTTGCGCAGCACATGAAACTCGAAGACGAGCAGCTGTTTCCGATGTTCGCGGGCTGGTCGGCCCGTTGATGCCCGGCCCGGTCGATCGCCTGCGTCCCTTGCCTCACCGCCATGAACACCCTCCACCTCCGCCAGGCGGCAGCGCGCTGATCGGGGGTCGGCACGGCCGCCTGGTGGCGATAGACGCCGCGTTGCGAGGCAGCACCACAACGATCGCTTGAACGATGAAGAACGCCCTGGAAGAAAACCGGTGGTTGCTGTGGCTGGGCCTGCAGCGCCAGACGGTGGATGCGCGCGAGCGTGTCCGCGATGTGGTCGGTGCGGTGCTGGGCCTGTGGGTGGCTGGTGCACTGACCTGGCTGGGCTGGGGCGCCAGCTCACCCTGGTTGGCCGCGCCGATGGGCGCCTCGGCCGTGCTGCTGTTCGCCGTGCCCAGCAGCCCGCTGGCCCAGCCCTGGCCGGTGCTGGTGGGCAATGTGATGTCGGCGGTGGTCGGGGTCGCGGTGTTCCGATGGCTGGGACCCACCCCACTGTCTGCCGCGTTGGCCGCCGGCCTGGCGCTGGCCTTGATGTTCCCGCTGCGTTGCGTGCACCCGCCGGGTGGCGCCGTCGCCATCACCGCGGTGCTGGGCAATGCCGCCGTGCCGGACTTCGGCTTCAGCTTCGCGCTGCTGCCGGTGGCGCTGAATTCGGGCTTGCTGCTGGCCGTGGCGCTGGCCTGGCGGCGCATCACACGGCCGGCACCGATGCACGCGCCCGTGCTGCACGGCAGCCGACACAGCACCGCCGACCCCGCGCCGCAAGACCGCATCGGGCTGACCACCGACGACCTGGACGCGGCGCTGCGTGATTTCAACCAGTTGGTCGACATCGACCGAGACGCGCTGGAAGAGCTGCTGCGCCAGGCCCAGATGCAGGCCTGGCAGCGGCGCTTTGGCAGCGTGCGCTGCGCCGACATCATGTCCCGCGATCTGGTGACGGTCGAGTTCGCCACGCCGCTGAGCGAGGCCTGGGCCCTGCTGCATCACCATCGCATCCGCGCCCTGCCGGTGGTCGACCGCGCCCGCCGCGTGATCGGCGTGGTGACCCTGGTCGACTTTCTCAAACACGCCCGACTCGACCCGCGGGACCACCTCAGCCTGGGCCAGCGCATCCGCCAGTTGCTGGCACCCACGCCGGGCCTCTACTCCGACAAGGCGGAAGTCATCGGCCAGATCATGAGCAGCCCGGTGCACACGGCCCATGCACAGGAATCGGTGGTCGAGTTGGTGCCCCGCTTGTCGGACCAGGGCCTGCACCATGTGCCGGTGGTCGACGACGAGCGCCGCCTGTGCGGCATGGTCACGCAGTCGGACCTGGTGGCCGCACTCTACCGGTCGCAGTTCTCCGGGCAGCCCGGCGGCAGCTGAAGTCCTGGCGGTTGCAGCGCGCCCTTTGCGCTGGCGCAAAGCCTGTCGATCGCGGTGGCGTCGCAGGTCGCTGCGGCCTTGCAATCACTACAGGTAGTGTTTAGCCTGCGTGCCGAACACTATATGTAGAGACCAGCGCCATGAACACGCCCGCCCAGCCCACCACCTACCATGTTGTCAAACGCGACGGGCGACTCGCCGCCTTCGACCCCGGCAAGATCCACAGCGCGGTGCAACGCGCCGGTGCCGCCAGCGGCGAATTTGGCGACGACGTGGCCCGGCAGCTGGTGCAGCACGCCGTGCTGCCGCGCCTGGCCGGGCGCGCGCTGCCCACCATCGAGCAGATCCAGGACGCCGTCGAGGCCGCCTTGTTCGACGCCGGCCACCGCGCCACGCTGCGCGCCTACACCGTCTACCGCGAGCAACACCGCCAGCTGCGCGATGCACGCCAGACGCTGGTGGACGTGCAATCGACGATGGACGAGTACCTGCAGCAGCGCGACTGGCGCGTGCAGGCCAACGCCAACCAGGGTTTCAGCCTCGGCGGGCTGATCCTCAACGTGAGCGGCAAGGTGGTGGCCAACTACTGGCTGGACCACGTCTACCCGCCGGCCGTCGGCCGCGCCCACCGCGAGGCCGATCTCCACATCCACGACCTCGACATGCTCAGCGGCTACTGCGCCGGCTGGAGCCTGCGCACCCTGCTGCACGAAGGCCTGAACGGCGTGCCCGGCAAGGTCGAGGCCGGGCCGCCCAAGCACCTCAGCAGCGCGGTCGGCCAGATCGTCAACTTCCTGGGCACGCTGCAGAACGAGTGGGCCGGCGCGCAGGCCTTCAGCAGCTTCGACACCTACCTCGCCCCTTACGTGCGCCAGGATTCACTGAGCTATGCGCAGGTGCGCCAGTGCATCCAGGAGCTGGTCTACAACCTCAACGTGCCCAGCCGCTGGGGCACGCAGACACCGTTCACCAACCTCACCTTCGACTGGACCTGCCCCGACGACCTGCGCGAGCAGGTGCCGGTGATCGCCGGTGTGGAAATGCCCTTCAGCTACGGTGATCTGCAGGCCGAGATGGACCTCATCAACCGCGCCTACATCGAGGTCATGACCGCGGGCGACGCACGCGGCCGCGTCTTCACCTTCCCGATCCCCACCTACAACATCACCAAGGACTTCGACTGGCAATCCGCCAACGCCGAGGCGCTGTTCTCGATGACGGCCCGCTACGGCCTGCCGTACTTCCAGAACTTCGTCAACAGCGACCTGGAACCGCACATGGTGCGCAGCATGTGCTGCCGCCTGCAGCTGGATCTGCGCGAGCTGCTCAAGCGCGGCAACGGCCTGTTCGGCTCGGCCGAGCAGACCGGCTCGGTGGGCGTGGTCACCGTCAACTGCGCGCGCCTGGGCCACCTGCACGCGGGCGACGAACCGGCGTTGCTGGCACGCCTGGACGCGCTGCTCGAGCTGGGCTGCGAAAGCCTGGAGCTCAAGCGCAAGCTGATCCAGCGCCTCATCGACCAAGGCCTGTTCCCCTACACCCGCCGCTACCTGGGCACCTTGCGCAACCACTTCAGCACACTGGGCGTGAACGGCATCAACGAGATGGTGCGCAACTTCAGCCACGGCAGCGACGACATCACCACGCCGGCCGGCGAGGCCATGGCCCTGCGCCTGCTGCACCACGTGCGCGATCGCATGGTGCAGTTCCAGGCGCAGACCGGGCACCTCTACAACCTGGAAGCCACGCCTGCCGAAGGCACAACCTACCGCTTTGCCAAGGAAGACCGCAAGCGCTTCCCCGGCATCCTGCAGGCGGGCACCACCGAGCGGCCCTACTACACCAACAGCTCGCAGCTGCCGGTGGGCTTCACCGACGACCCCTTCGAGGCCCTGGCCCGCCAGGCGCCGCTGCAGCGCCTGTACACCGGCGGCACGGGGCTGCACCTGTACATGCGAGCCGCTGTCCAGCGCCGCGGCCTGCCGTGATCTGGTGCGGCGCGCGCTGACCAACCACCGCCTGCCCTACGTGACGGTGACCCCCACCTTCAGCATCTGCCCCGAGCACGGCTACCTGCCGGGCCAGCACGAGTTCTGTCCGCGCTGCGACGAAGAGCGCCTGGCAAACAAGCGCCGGGCACTCGCCACGGCTTGACCACCCCCCTCACAGGAGAACCCCCCATGCCCCAACCCACCCTGCCCGCCGCCACCGCCGCCGTGACGCTGGCCGACCACGAGCGCCAGCGCTGCGAGGTCTGGACCCGCGTGATGGGCTACCACCGCCCGGTGTCCAGCTTCAACACCGGCAAGCAAGGTGAATTCCGCGAACGTGTCTGCTTCGAAGAACAGCGTGCCGCCCGCGTGCAACCCGCCGGCTGAGCCGGCCGCGGCCAGCCATGGCCTGCAGGTCGGCGGCCTGCAGCGCTTCACCAGCATCGACTACCCCGGCGCGTTGGCGGCGGTGGTGTTCGTGCAGGGCTGTGCCTGGCGTTGTGTGTATTGCCACAACCCGCATCTGCAGCCGAGGCGGGCCGTCACACCGATGACCTGGGCCAGCGTGCGCGACTGGCTGCACACGCGCCAGGGCCTGCTCGATGCCGTCGTCTTCAGCGGTGGTGAACCCACGCTGGACCCGGCGCTGCCCCAGGCCATGGCCGAGGTGCGGGCCCTGGGCTTCAGGGTGGGCCTGCACTCCGCGGGGCTGTCGCCGCGCCGGCTGGCGGCCGTGCTGCCGCTGGTCGACTGGCTGGGCCTCGACGTCAAGGCGCCGCTGGCCGATGGCGGCGCCCGCCACGATGCCATCACCGGCGTGCGCGGCGCCGCCGCCGTGGTGCGCCGCAGCCTGACGCTGGCGCTGCGCTCGGGTGTGCCGCTGCAGCTGCGCACCACCGCGCATCCCGACTGGCTGGACGACGCGGCGCTGGCACGACTGCGGCACGAGCTGGCGGCGATCGGCGCCCCCGAGCCCGTGGTGCAACCCGGGCGGTGGCCATCGACCTCACCGGTACGGATGGCACCGGCGGAAAGCGCGCCTGCGACTTGACGGCTGGCTTCCAACGCATAACATGCACGCATGTTGCATCTTTTAAAGACGGCTGTCTTCGCTGCACCAGGCCCCGGTGCGGTCTCGGCCATGTGGCGTCGTGCGGGCCCGCACGAGTGCCGTGCCAGACCCCGGCATGCCGGGGCGGTGCGCGCCTGATGGCCTGCCATGGCCAAGAAGTTTCCGATCCTCCCCGCCCATCCCGAGCGCATCTGCTGGGGTTGTGACAAATACTGCCCCGCGGACGCGATGCTGTGTGGCAACGGCAGCGTGGCGACGCCGCACCCGAGCGAACTCTTCGGCGAAGACTGGATGTCGTGGGGATTGGACGCCCGGGACGCCGATCCCCCCGCAACGCCGGACTGACCTCGCGGCGGGCCGGTGCACGGGCGCCGCCAGCCGGCACCGGCAGGGTTTGTCCGACAGCAGACTTGCGGGGTCGATCAGCGTACGCTGCGCCACTTCAACCCACTGAAGGCCGGCCGCATGACGATCGACACTTTTGACGCCATCGTCGTCGGCGCCGGCCAGGCCGGGCCGGCCATCGCCGCACGCTGCAGCAAGGAGGGCCTGAACACCGCGGTGATCGAGCGCCTGCACTTCGGCGGCACCTGCGTCAACGTGGGCTGCGTGCCGACCAAGACGCTGGTGGCCAGTGCCCGGGCCATCCGCCAGGCCCAGCGCGGCGCGGAGTTCGGCTTCGCCGTCGGCAGCCTGCGCGTGGACATGGCACGCGTGAAGGCGCGCAAGGACGGCATCGTGGCGCACTCGCGCGACGGCGTCGAGGCCTGGATGCGCGGCCTGAAGCACACCGAGGTCATCACCGGCCCGGCCCACTTCATCGGGCCGGCCACCCTGGAGGTCAACGGCCGTCGGCTGACCGCGCCACGCATCTTCCTGAACGTCGGCGGGCGCGCCGCGCCCCCTCCCCTGCCCGGCCTGGCCGATGTGCCGACGCTGGACAACGTGTCGATCATGGACCTGGACCGGGTGCCCGAGCATCTGGTCATCGTCGGCGGCAGCTACATCGGGCTGGAATTCGCCCAGATGATGCGGCGCTTCGGCGCCGCGGTGACGGTGGTTGAACGCTCGCCGCGGCTGCTGCCGCGTGAGGACGCCGACGTGGCGGACGCGATCCGCGAGATCCTCGAAGCCGAAGGCGTGCGGTTCGACCTCGGCGCCGAATGCATTTCGCTGGCGCGTGATGGTGGGCAGGTCATCGTCGGCGCGGCCTGCGGCCCACATCGCGCCAGCCATCGTGGCAGCCACGTGCTGCTGGCCGCCGGTCGGCGCCCCAACACCGACGGCCTCGGCCTGGAAGCCGCCGGCGTGCGCACCGACGAGCGCGGTTTCATCGTCGTCGACGAGCAGTGCCGCACCAGTGCCGATGGCGTGTGGGCGGTGGGCGACTGCAATGGCCGCGGTGGTTTCACCCACACCGCCTGGAACGACCACGAGATCGTGGTGGCCAACCTGTTCGACCACGACCCGCGCCGCATCGCCGACCGCATCCCCTGCTACGCGCTGTTCATCGATCCCGCGCTCGGCCGCATCGGCATGAGCGAGGACGAGGCGCGCGCCAGCGGGCGCAAGGTGCTGCGCGCGAAGATGCCGATGCAGCGGGTCGGCCGTGCGCGCGAGGCCGGCGAGACCCAGGGTTTCATGAAGGTGCTGGTCGACGCGGACACCCAGTTGCTGCTGGGCGCCGCCCTCCTCGGGCTCAACGGCGACGAGGTCGTGCATGCGCTGCTGGACGTGATGGCCGCCCAGCGGCCCTACACCGTGATCTCGCGCGCCATGCACATCCACCCGACGGTCAGCGAGCTGATTCCCACGCTGCTGCAGCAGTTGAAGCCGATGGCCTGAGGGCCGACCGCCTTGCCCGCTGGCATGGCCACCGCCTGCGTCCTACACTGCGACCGTGTTGCACCGCATCCTGACCCTCCTTCTGTGCGCCTGCCTCGCCCTGCAAGGCGCGAGCGTGGCCCTGGCCAGCGAGGTGCCCTGCCCGATGGCCGCAGAGATGGAAGCCCTGGTGCTTGCCGGCGAGCTGAACCCCGCCGACTTGTCCGATTGCTGCAACGACCTGCAAGCCTGGGCCGAAACGGGCAGCCTGTGCAAGACCGGGGTTGATTGCCAGGGCATGTTGAGCTTGGCGCCGGCCCCCACCGCCAGGGCCGTGGCAGCCGCTGCGTCATCCGGCCATCCGGTCGCGCTGACCTTGCTGGCGCCGACCGCGCCACCCGGCGCACCCTGGCGCCCCCCGTCCGCCAGCTGATCCGCTGACGCGCCGCTGGCGCGCTCGGGCGGCTGGTCGCATCAGGCGACCGGTCGATCAGTCCCTGGTCTGGCAAGCGCGCCCGCGCTGCCAGGCCCAACGGAGTTCAGTCCATCATGATGTCCATGCCACCGAGGCGGCGCGCGCGTTCGTGCCGCCCGCGCGCCGGCGCGTCACTGCCCTGGTTCACCAGCCTGCTGCTGCTTGGCGCGCTGACCGCCCAGGCGCAATCGACGGCCGAGGCGCCGCCCACGCTGTCTGTCCATGAAGCGGTGCAGGCCGCGACGGTTCGGGCCAGCGCCCCGGCCGCGGCCGCCGCCATCGCCCAGGCAGCGCGCGAGCGGGCCGTGGCCGCCGCGCAGCGGCCTGATCCGGTGCTGCGCCTGGCGCTAGACAGCGTGCCGGTCGAAGGACCGGACCGCTTCAGCACCACGCGCGACTTCATGACGCAGCGCTCGATCAGCGTCATGCAGACCTTCACCCGCGCCGACAAGCGCAGTGCACGCGCCCAGCGCTTCGAGCGCGAGGCCGAAGCGGCGCAGGCCGATCGCCGGGTGCGCATCGCCGCCGTGCAGCGCGACACCGCCCTCACCTGGTTCGACCGGCGCGCGGCCGAGCAGCGGCAGGCGGTGCTGCAGCGGCTGCGCGCCGAAGCGCAGCTGCAGATCGAAGCGGCCGAAGCAGCGCTGCGCGGTGCGCGCGGCACGCCGCCCGAGGTGATCGCCGCGCGCGACGCGCTGGCGCAGCTGGACCTGGCGCTGCTCGACGCCGATGCCGAGGTGGCCAATGCGCGCCGCATGCTGGCCCGCTGGGCTGGCGAGGCGGGCCAGCGGCCGTTGGCCGATCCACCCACCCTGGCGCGGCACGCGCTGGCGGCGCACGGCGTGCCCGATCGGCTGGCCCAGCACCCCGACCTGCTGCGGCTGGCCGCGCGGCAAGCCCAGGCTGACGCACAAGCCGAGGTCGCCCGCGCCGAGCGCGAGCCCGACTGGAGTGCCGAGCTGATGTTCAGCCAGCGTGGCGCACGCTATACGAACATGGTGTCGTTGGCGCTGTCGCTGCCCCTGCCCTGGGACCGCCCGCAACGCCAGGACCGTGAACTGGCGGCC
>MESD01000143.1:0-19950 GCA_001770815.1 Burkholderiales bacterium RIFCSPHIGHO2_12_FULL_69_20 | reverse complement strand
GCCTCGCACAGGCCCAAGCGCTGCGCGCCGATCGCGAGGAACTGGCGCGCGAGCACCTGGCCCAGACCGAGTCGTGGATCGCGGCCTGGCAGGCCGGCCTGGCGCGGCTGGCGCTGCTCGACCGCGATCGCGCGCCGCTGGCGCAGCAGCGTATCGACGCCGCCCTGGCCGCCTACCGGGGCGCTGGCGCGCCGCTGTCGGCGGTGCTCGGCGCCCGGCGCGCGGCACTGGCGCTGCAGATGGAACGCATCGCGCTGGAACGCCAGACCGCCCGGCTGTGGGCCCGGCTGGAGTTCCTGATCCCACCCGAGCCGCCCGTGGTCAACACCGCCGCCACCCCCATCGCGCCTGAAGGAGCCCCACGATGAACCGCAAGACCTTGATGATCACCCTGGCCGTGGCAACGGCGATCAGCGCCGCGGCCGGCCTGGCCTGGTGGATCGGCATGAACCAGGGCATGGCGATGATGGCGGCCCCGGCTGCCGTGGCCGCGGCGCCCGTCGACCCGTCGCAATGGTCGATACCTCAGGGCGAGGCCGCAACGCGGCGCCACATCCGCGACGGCCTGAAGGCCGGCGACGTCGATCCCGTCACCGGCCTGCGCATTCAGAACTACCACGACCCGATGGTGCCGGGCAAGCAGTTCGACGCACCGGCCAAGTCACCGTTCATGGACATGATGCTGGTGCCGCGCTACGCGGGTGGGGGCCAGGGCGGCGGTGCCGACAGCGCCGGCGTCAGCATCAGCCCGCGGGTGCAGCAGAACCTGGGCTTGCGCACCGCGCCGGTGGTCGAAGGCACGCTGGCGGCCGAGGTCGACGCCGTTGGCAACGTGGCTTGGAACGAACGCCTGCAGGACGTGATCTCCGCGCGGGCGATGGGCTTTGTCGAAAAGCTGCACGTGCGCGCCACCTTCGATCGTGTGGCCGCCGGCGACCCGCTGGTGGCGCTCTACGTCCCCGACTGGGTGGCCGCGCAGGAAGACTACCTGGCCGTGGCGCGCATGAACGGGCCCGACCTGGACGCGCTGCGCGACGCTGCGCGCGCACGCATGCGCCAGGTCGGCATGGACGACGCACTGATCGCCCAGGTGGTGCGTGAAGGCCGGGTGCGCGCCCGCGTGATCCTGACCGCGCCGACCAGCGGCGTGGTCACCGAGCTGATGGTGCGCGAAGGCGCCACCGTGATGCCCGGCATGCCGATCCTGCGCCTGCAGGGCACCGGCACGGTCTGGGCCGAGGGACAGGTGCCCGAGAGCCAGGCCGCGCTGCTCAAGCCCGGCACGCGGGTGATCGCCACCAGCCCCGCCGCCCCCGGCCAGCAGTTCACCGGCCGGGTGCAGGCGCTGCTGCCCGAGGTCGATGCCACCACCCGCACCTTGAAGGCGCGCATGGAACTGGTCAACCCCGGCGCCCGCCTGGTGCCCGGCATGTTCGTGCAGCTGCGCTTTGCCCAGCCCGGTCGCGCCCGCACGCTGCTGGTGCCCACCGATGCGGTCATCCACACCGGCCGCCGCAGCGTGGTGATGCTGGCCGAGGCCGAAGGCCGCTTCAGCCCGGTGGACGTGACCACGGGCAGGGAGGCGCAGGGCCAGACCGAGGTGCTGGCGGGCCTGGCCGCCGGCCAGCGCGTGGTGCTGTCGGCCCAGTTCCTGATCGATTCGGAAGCCAGCCTGAGCGGCGTGCAAGCCCGGCTCAACCCGGCGCCGGCCGCCACCGTGGCCACCCACCGCACGGCCGCGCGCATCCAGGCGATCGACGCTGACAGGGTCACGCTGGACCACCCGCCGATCCCGGCGCTGAAGTGGCCGCAGATGGTGATGGACTTCCAGCTGCCACCGGCCGGGCAGCGCCCACGCGGCCTGGCCGCGGGCGAGCAGGTCGAGGTCGAGTTCCACCTGCAGGACGGCGACCTGCCGCAGATCACCCGCCTGCAACGCACCGCGCCGGGAGCCGCCAAGTGATCGCCGCCCTCATCCGCTGGAGCCTGCGCAACCGCTTTCTGGTGCTGCTGGCGTGTGCGCTGCTCAGCGCCTGGGGCGTGGTGGCGCTGATGCGCACGCCGCTGGACGCCCTGCCCGACCTGTCGGACACGCAGGTGATCATCCGCACCAGCTGGCCGGGGCAGGCGCCGCAGATCGTCGAGAACCAGGTCACCTACCCGCTGACGACCACCATGTTGTCGGTGCCGGGCGCCAAGGCGGTGCGCGGCTTCTCGATGTTCGGCGACAGCTTCGTCTACGTCATCTTCGACGACGGCGTCGATCTGTACTGGGCCCGCTCGCGGGTGCTCGAGTACCTCAACCAGGTCCAGTCGCGCCTGCCCGCCGCAGCCAAGTCGTCGATCGGCCCCGATGCCACCGGCGTGGGCTGGATCTACCAGTACGCGCTGGTCGACCGCAGCGGCGGCCACGATCTGGCGCAGCTGCGCGCGCTGCAGGACTGGTACCTGCGCTTTGAGCTGAAGACCGTGCCCGACGTGGCCGAGGTGGCCAGCATCGGCGGCATGGTGCGCCAGTACCAGATCGTGCTCGACCCCGACAAGCTGGCCGCCTACCGCATCGCGCTGGGCACGGTGAGCAGCGCGGTGGCCCGCGCCAACCAGGAAGCCGGTGGCTCGGTGATCGAGATCGGCGAAGCCGAGTACGCCGTGCGTGCCAACGGTTATCTGCAGACGCTGGACGACTTTCGCGCCATTCCGCTGATCACCACCGATGCGGGCGTGTCGGTGCGCCTGGGCGATGTGGCCCGCATCCAGACGGGCCCCGAGATGCGCCGCGGCATCGGTGAGCTGGACGGCCAGGGCGAGGCCGTGGGCGGCGTGATCGTGATGCGCTCGGGCAAGAACGCGCTGCAGACCATCGCCGCGGTGAAGGCCAGGCTGGCCGAACTGCAGCGTGGCCTGCCCCAGGGCGTGGAGATCGTGCCGGTGTACGACCGGTCGAACCTGATCGAACGCGCGGTGAAGAACCTCAGCGCCAAGCTGCTGGAAGAGTTTGCGGTGGTGGCGCTGGTGTGCGTGGTCTTCCTGTTCCACCTGCGCAGTGCGCTGGTGGCCATCGTCTCGCTGCCGCTGGGCGTGCTGGCCGCCTTCATCGTGATGCAGCACCAGGGCATCCATGCCAACGTGATGTCGCTGGGTGGCATCGCCATCGCCATCGGCGCGATGGTCGACGCCGCCATCGTGATGATCGAGAACGCGCACAAGCATCTGGAGCACTGGGCCCAGGCGCATCCCGGTCAGGCGCTCGAGGGCGAGACCCGCTGGCGGGTGATCGGCGACGCGGCGGTCGAGGTGGGCCCGGCGCTGTTCTTCTCGCTGCTGATCATCACCTTGAGCTTCGTGCCGGTGTTCACGCTCGAAGCGCAGGAAGGGCGGCTGTTCGCGCCGCTGGCCTTCACCAAGACCTACGCCATGGCGGCGGCGGCCGGCCTGGCGGTGACGCTGGTGCCGGTGCTGATGGGCTACCTGATCCGTGGCCACATCCCCAGCGAGACGGCCAATCCGCTGAACCGTGCGCTGATCGCGCTGTACCGGCCGCTGCTGAACGCGGTGCTGACGATGCCGAAGCTGACGCTGGTGGTGGCCTGCGCGCTGCTGGTGGCCAGCCTGTGGCCGCTGCAGCACCTGGGCAGCGAGTTCATGCCGCCGCTGGACGAGGGCGACCTGCTGTACATGCCCACCGCCCTGCCCGGCCTGTCGGCGGCCAAGGCCGCCGAACTGCTGCAGCAGACCGATCGCCTCATCAAGACCCTGCCCGAGGTGCAGAGCGTCTACGGCAAGGCCGGCCGCGCCGAGAGCGCCACCGATCCGGCACCGCTGGAGATGTTCGAGACCACCATCCAGTTCAAGCCGCGCGACCAGTGGCGGGCGGGCATGACACCCGACCGGCTGGTGGAGGAACTGGACCGCATCGTGCGGGTGCCGGGGCTGTCGAACATCTGGGTGCCGCCCATCCGCAACCGCATCGACATGCTGGCCACCGGCATCAAGAGCCCGGTGGGCGTGAAGGTGGCGGGGCCCGATCTGGCCACCATCGACCGCCTGACCGGCCAGGTCGAGCAGGCGGTGAAGAACGTGGCGGGCGTCTCCAGCGCCTTTGCCGAGCGCCTGACCGGCGGGCGCTACATCGACGTCGACATCCAGCGCGATGCCGCCGCCCGCTACGGCCTGAACATCGCCGACGTGCAGGCGGTGGTGGCCGGCGCCGTGGGTGGCATGAACATCGGCGAGACCGTGGAAGGGCTGCAGCGCTTCCCGATCAACCTGCGCTATCCGCGCGCGCTGCGTGATTCGATGACCCGCCTGCGCGCCCTGCCCATCGTCACCCCGCGTGGCCAGCGCCTGGTGCTGGGCGACGTGGCCACGCTGCGCTTCAGCGATGGCCCGCCGATGCTGCGCAGCGAAAACGCACGGCTCGCCGGCTTCGTCTATGTGGACATCCGCGGCCGCGATCTGCGCGGTGCGGTGCTGGCCATGCAGCACGCGGTGGCCGAGCAGGTGCCGCTGCCCGCCGGTTATTCGGTCAGCTGGTCGGGGCAGTTCGAGTTTCTCGAACGCGCCACGGCCAAGCTCAAGCTGGTGGTGCCCTTCACGCTGCTGATCATCTTCGTGCTGCTGTACCTCACCTTCGGGCGCCTGGACGAAGCAGCGCTGCTGATGTCGACGCTGCCCTTTGCGCTGCTGGGCGGCGTGTGGCTGCTGTGGGCGCTGGGGCACCACCTGTCGGTGGCCAGCGCGGTGGGCTTCATCGCGCTGGCCGGGGTGGCGGCCGAGTTCGGCGTGATCATGCTGCTGTACCTCAAGCAGGCCTGGCAGAAGAAGCTCGACGAAGGCCACGACAGCGACGCCGATCTGCTCGACGCCATCCGCGATGGCGCCGTGCTGCGGGTGCGCCCCAAGGCGATGACGGTGGCGGTCATCGTGGCCGGCCTGCTGCCACTGTTCTGGGGCACCGGCACGGGCAGCGAGCTGATGCAACGCATCGCCGCGCCGATGGTGGGCGGCATGCTCAGCGCGCCTTTGTTGTCGATGTTCGTCATCCCGGCGGCCTACCGCCTGATGCGGCGGCGCCCTCGTGACGGCGCCACGCCGGCGCCCTAGCCTGGCGCCAGCGCGCTGGCCCGGCGGCGCGGCATTTTTTAGCCGGCCTGCCCGGCCGCCGGGCAGGGCACTTGACAGCGAGCAACGGCGCGGCCTGCGCGGCCATCGCCAGGGTTTGTCCACAGGCTTGTCCACAAAATCGGTGGACAAGTACGGCCCGCTGCGCCGGAAGTGGCGCTGCGCTGCGGTTGCGCCACCCGCGCGACGGGTGACCGGCACGCCAACAGACCCACCACAGCACGGCCCGGCGCCGCGCCCTGCCCGACACTGCGCGCTGCCCAGCCCACGAACGCCTTTGCCATGCAAGCCCTGTTGAACGCCATCACCACGATGGACCTGCCCCACGATGCCCAGCGCATCTTCCACGGCCGCGGCGGGCTGCACCCGGGCTGCGAGCACTGGGCGCTGGACGCCTTCCCGCCGGTGTGGCTGCTGACCAGCTTTCAACCGGTGCCCGATGAGGCATTGGCGCGCGTGCACATGGCGCTGACCCAACGCCTGCAGCAGCTGGCACCCGATCAGCCGCTGAACTGGGTCCATCAGTGCCGCCACGAAGGCCGCACCGAGACCCGGCTGATGGCCGGCAGCGTGCCCGAGCCGCAGGTGGTGACCGAGCAAGGCGCGCGCTACCGGCTGCACCTGCTGAAGGGCCAGAACCACGGCCTGTTCCTGGACATGGCCGAGGGCCGGCGGTGGGTGCGTGCGCATGCGGCAGCGCACCCGGGCTTGAAGGTGCTGAACCTGTTTGCCTACACCTGCGCCTTCTCGGTGGTGGCCCTGCAGGCGGGCGCGCGGCAGGTGATCAACATGGACATGAGCCACGGCGCGCTGGCCATCGGGCAGCAGAACCACCGGCTCAACGGCCTCACCGCCGGGGCCAGCTTCATGGCCCACGACATCTTCAGCTCCTGGGGCAAGGTGTCGCGCAGCGGCCCCTACGACCTGGTCATCCTCGATCCACCCAGCTACCAGAAAGGCAGCTTCGTGGCCGGCAAGGATTACGCGCGCCTGATGCGCCGGCTGCCCGATCTGCTGGCGCCCGGCGGGCGGGCGTTGCTGTGCCTGAACGCGCCCGAACTGGGGGTCGAGTTCCTTCAGGACCAGATGACGGCGCTGGCGCCCGCGTTGCGCTTTGAACAGCGCCTGCCCAACCCGGCGGCATTCGACGATATCTCGGCGCAGCGGTCGCTCAAGGTGCTGGTCTACATCGCGCCGGACTGACGACGGGGCTGCCGCTGGCGCGCGGGCGCGGTCCACCCGGCCACCCGGCCACCCGGCCACCCGGCCACCCGGCCACCCGGCCACCCGGCCGCAATGATCATCAGATAATAGCTTTTATCTGATGTGCAAAAATACATCGCAAATTTCCCTCTGCCACCTCAAACGCCTGCACATTCGAATGGCCACACGCACTTACGGCGCGCAGGCGACTCTGCAGGCAACACCGCCGACCACCCAGGTCGGCGCCCACCATCTGGCCTACCTGCGCGCGCTGGCCGAAGGCGTTGCGCAGCAGCAGGCGGCTGCCCGCTACCTGGGCCACGACAAGGTCGACGGCGCAGCGGCGCTGCGCCAATTGCACAACACCACGGTGGACCAGGTGCGCGCCCTCGCCCGCCGACAGGGTGATGCCCGCTGGCGGCTGATCGGGCTGACGATGCGGCCCCAACAGGCCCAGCCGCCCGCGCAGTCCCTCGACGAATGGGCCCACGAGCAGGCGATGGACGGCTTCAGCCAGGCCGACCTGCTGCTGCACTACGCCGAGGCCTTTCCAGCCGACCGCCGGGCGCAACGCCAGGGCCGTTTGCGCAGCCAGCAACTGGCATTGCTGCAAAGCTTGGCGCAGACGGCCGTCGAGCCCGCCCTGCCCCACCACCGGCTGGATGCCTGGTTCCCGGCGCACCTTTGCAAGCCTTTGATGGCCAGCGGTGTGTTGCTGCTGTCGGACCTGCAAGCCCGGGTGCGCACCGGCGGGCGCTGGTGGCGGCATATTCCGGCGATCGGCGTGGGCAAGGCCACCCGCCTGGCGCATCGGCTGGAACAACTGATCCCGGGATCCGTGGCCCCCTCACGCAACCCGCCGCTGGCCCGGCGCGGCCAGTCGCTGGCGGCGGCACTGGCCCCAGCGGCGGCTGGCCGGCCTGAACTTTCTGACCTTTCCGGCCGTTCCGGCCGTTCTGGCGCGCCCGACACCGCCGCCGCGGCCACCGCCGGTGGGCAGCCCCAATCACCCGCGCCGCTCGATGCCCCCATCGACCAGTTGGTCGCCGGTGATCTGCAGACCGATGCGCTGGCCGTGCGCGCCTGGATCCGGGCGCGCGCCGGCAGCAGCGCCACCGAGAAGGCCTACCGTCGCGAGCTTGCCCGTTTCCTGCTCTTCCTGGACCTGCGCGGCCGCAGCCTCGGCACCTGCTCCGCCGCCGACGGCCGCGCCTACCAGGCCTTGCTGCAAGACGTGCCCGCCGACTGGTCGGCCCGGCGCACCGCGCCGCTGGGTCACGACGCCTGGGCGCCCTTTGCCGGCCCGCTGTGCGGGCGCAGCCAGCGCCAGGCCGTTGCCATCGTGCGCTCGTGCCTGGCGTGGCTGGTGACGGCCCGCTACCTACCGCACCATCCGTGGCCGCCGGTCGAGCGTCGAACCGACCCCCTGCCCGACCCCGCTGCAGGCGCCAGCCGGGTGATGTCGCCGTTGGCATGGCAGGCCATCTGCGCCAGCCTGGACCGCCTGGCGGGCGAATCACCGGCGGCCGAGCGCATGGTGTTCCTGCTGCAGTTCGTCGAAGCCACCGGCCTGCGGGCCACCGAGTTGCTGGAGGCGCGGCTGGGCGACCTGCGGTGGCTGGACGGCCGGCTGCAGTGTCAGGTGCCGGGCAAGGGCCGGCAGCAACGCGTGATTGCGGTGGTCGGGCAAGCCCGACGGGCATTGACCCGGTACCTGGCCGCGCGCGGGCTGGATCTGGGCGCCATCGAATCTCGACCGGCATTGCCGCTGTTGGCCAGCGTGAAGACCTCGGATGTGGCACTGACCTACCGATCCCTGTACGGCTCGATGAAAACCTGGCTGAACAAGGCCATCGAGGGTTCGGGCCTGCCCTGGCCCGACAAGGTGGCGGCGGCGCGCGCCAGCCCGCACTGGCTGCGCCACCGTTGCGGCACACGGGCGCTGGAGCGCGGTGCATCGCTGGCCGTGGTGGCGCAGTGGCTGGGCCACGCGGACACCCGCACCACCGCGCGCTACAGCCCGGCAGCGATGGCGCGCATCAGCGACGAGATGGAAAAGGCCTTGGGCTGACGATGCGGGCTGGATCGTCAGCCACCGTTGAAGTGCCGATTCAAGCGCAGCGCCGGCGGTGGCGGCTGCCGTGAAGATGGGTGGGGCTGGGGGTGGAACGGTTCCACCCCCCTGCCCGTCCACCCGGCAGGCTGGGGTCAGGTCTTGGATTTCGCGCCGTCGCGCAAAAAACCGTCGATCAACCGGGCCAGCTCCGCCAGCCGATCGACCGCCAACAGACCGGCCTCGATGCGCACCCTGACCTCACCGCCCTGGCCCACCGACACCTCGCCCGCCGCCGCGCCGTCGAGGCGCAACCCGATCGGCGGGGACGTCTGCAGG
This sequence comes from Burkholderiales bacterium RIFCSPHIGHO2_12_FULL_69_20, assembly GCA_001770815.1. Taxonomy (GTDB): domain Bacteria; phylum Pseudomonadota; class Gammaproteobacteria; order Burkholderiales; family Burkholderiaceae_C; genus Pseudaquabacterium. Next base: position 11,234 of record MESD01000143.1, on the reverse strand, counting down.
GGGGGGAACCGTTCCACCCCCTGCCCCGCGGCGGCCATCAAGGCGTCAAAAACCGCCTTCGGCTTGCGGTCGAGCGGCTGTTGCGCCAATTCGGCAGCCCGCCGCAGCACCGCATCACCCTGGCTTTGCAGCGCAGCTGCCAGCGGTTTGGCCCAGCGAAACTGCAGCCCCAGCGGCGAGGCAAAGGCGCGCACCAACGGCTCGGGCAGATCGGCCAGGGCCAGGGCCTTGCCCAGCGCACTGAGGTCGACGCCGAGCGCCTCCGCCAGCTTGCGGTTGGACGGGAACAGCCCCTGCTGCAGCGCGCGCCGGTACATCATCCCCTGCTCCCAGGCCGACAGATCCTTGCGCGCCCGGTTCTCGCGGTCCATCTCGACGAACAGCGCGCGGTCGTCCAGGTTGTCGATCACCGCCAGCACCGGCAAGCCCAGCTCCAGACAGGCGCGGTGGCGCCGGTGTCCGAACACCACTTCGTAGCGCGGTTGACCACCAGCCGCCGCAGCCACGCTGCGCAGCTTGATGGGCTGCACGTTGCCGCCAGCGCTCTCGATCTCGGCGCGCAGCGCCGCAAACTCGGGCCCGGCGTAGTTCAGCTCGTGGCGGTTGGCAAAGCGGCTTGGCTCCACCAGCGTCGGGTCGATCAGGCGCGCGGCCTTGGCACCCTCCCATTGCTGCAGCTCACCCAGCGCATCGTCGAGCCGGCCCTGCAGATGCGCCGACTCGGCGGCCTTGCCGCGCAGCAGGTCGTTCTCGCGCATCAGCTCCGATCGCGCGTCGTTGGCATAAGCCATCATCGCGCCCGGCGCAGTCTTGGGCCGCATGCCGCCTTCGGCAAATGACACCGGTGGCACCGGCGGCAGGGCAGGCAGGCCCGAGCCCGGCAGGCTGCTGAAGTCCAGTCGGGCCGCCTTGGCGGAGAGTTTGCTGCTGGCCATCTCAAGCTCCCAGTTGTTCAACCTGCATGGCCCACACCGCGACGATCTGCTGCTCGATCAGCTCGCACATGCGGTCGTAGGCATCGCGGGCGCGGGCAAAGGTCTTGGCGTTCATCGCACCGCGGGGCAGGTCATAGACCGTGCCGAATTCGGCCGACGCGGTGGCGGTGACCGAGGTCTTGGGGATCTCGATGGGCAGCACCTTCTCGGTATAACCCTCCAGCACCCATTGGCGCACCACCGAACTGGCCGCGTCCGACGACTCCACCCGCGACAGCAGCACGTCGATGAACTCGAAGGTCTTGTCCTGGCCGCGGCTGCGGATCAGTTGGTTGCACAGGTCGCTGAACAAATCCCAGAACTGCGCCGACGAGGCGAAATCCAGCGCCGACGGCGGCAGCGGCATGATCACGCCGTCGGCGGCCATCAGCGCGTTGATCGTCACGTAGGACAGGGCAGGGGGGGTGTCGATGACGATCACGTCGTAGTCGGCGCGGGCCTGGTCGAGGCCCCGGTCCAGGCAGCGCCAGAACTCGAAGCCGGGGTCGCGGGTCTGGCGCGCCGGCAGCGCAAATTCGGCACCGAACAGCAGCGGCGCAGCGCACACCAGGTCGATGCCCGGCCAGTAGCTGGGCCGGATGGCGTAGCTCAGGTCGTCCTGGGTGCCGGCGAACAGCAGCATGGCGGTGTGCTCGGGCTCGACCTCGGCATCGGGCAAGACCCCGAACAAGGTGGTGGCCGAGCCTTGCGGGTCCAGATCGACCACCAGCACGCGGTGCCCACGCATCGACAAGCCCTGGGCCAGCGTCACCGCCGAGGTCGTCTTGGCCACACCGCCCTTGAAATTGGCCACCGTGATGGTGGTGCCGGCCGCCTGCGCCGGGCGCAGGTGCGGCGTTCTGAAAGCCTTGACCCAGGTGCGCGCGTCGGCCATGGTCCACTCGCGCCGGTTGCCCGCCATCGTGCCCTCAGGCAGATCACCGCGGGTCAGGCGGTAGGCGATGCGGCTCTTGTCCACGCCGCACAGCCCGGCCAGTTGCGCGGCGCTGACGGTCGGTGCGGTCTTCACCGAAGCCGGCGACAACATCGTCGCGCGGATCGTGCTCATCATCGCGGCGATGCGGGCGGCCTGCAGCTCGATGTCGGCCAGCGATTGGCGCCTGATCGGTGCGGTAACCGCGCGTAGCGGGTCGGTGCCGGTAGGCTTCTTCGTGTCCATGGCGCAGGGTCCTCATCATTCAGGTGACACGCGATTATGCGGTGGTCAGCCTGAAAATCGATGCAACCTGCTGCTTTCGCTCGACGTGCCGTCCGATGCACGCCAGGCGGCCGGCTTTTCCGGGTTGGGCCTGAGCTGCACATCTCGTCGCTCGGGATCTTTTAAAAAGGGTCTATCAACTTAAAGAGATTAGCGCACTGTGGACAAGTCGAAAGATCCTTTGGTATCAACGACATAGGATCAAATTTGTACCGTGAACGTCCAGGTTTTACCCGCAACTGTCCCGCGCTTACCCGCTTCCGTCCCCGATTTAACCGCCGGCTGTCCGGGCCCTAACCGCCGGGCCACGATCGGCTGGCTGCCCCGGTTTTGCCGCCTGTGGACAAGTGACCAGGGCACTCCTGGCGGTCTTGGCGGCCGGCTCGGGCCGATCGGCGGGGCACAATCCAGCCCGCTGGCACCAACTGTCCGTGTTTTACCCGTCGCGCTTGGGTGTTCATGGCGGCGAGTGTCCTGGCTTTACCCGGCCTTGATGACGATGGATTGAGGCTTTCTCGTCCAATCGATGTTGGACATATGATGCGCCATGGACAGCTCATCCTTGCCAATGCGCCCCGACCCCGGGCCGTCGTCCGGCGGCGACGGCACCGAGCTGCGCAAGCCGCACGAGATGATTGTGCTGGTACCGCGGGCCAAACGGGTGACGCTGACCGGCCGGCGCATCTACAACGCCTTGTTGCAGGTGGCCCAGTCGCGCCTGCAGGCGATGGGCAGCATGCCGCCGGCCGATTTCATGTTCGAGGCGCCGCTGCCGGCCATCCTGCGCACCACCGGCTCGAGCGGCGAAGACCGCACCGCGGCCAAGCGCTACCTGCGCGAGATGCGCGGCCTGGAAGTCGACTGGGAATCCACCGCGCCCGGTGAAGGCGTGAAGTGGCGCGGCTTTTCGATGCTGTCGGAAGTGGCCATCGAGATCCGCAACGGCGAGAACTGGGTGTCCTGGTCCTACCCGCCCACCTTGATGGCCGCGCTCAAGGAGCCCGCACGCTGGGCGCGCATCGACCTCGACATCCTGGCCAAGCTGGGCACCTACGCCGCGCTGGCCTTGTACGAGATCTGCGCGCGTTACCGCGACAACCCCTCGGGCCTGACCAGCCGCAAGCCGGTGCAGTGGTGGGCCGATGCGCTGAGCCCGGCGCCGGCCGGATCCGAGCGGCGCGAGTGGCGCAAGTTCAAGAACGAGCGCATCAAGGACGCCATCGACGAGATCAACCGCGAGACCGATCTGGAGGTCGAGCTGATCGAGCACCGGCAGGGCAGGGCGGTGGTGGAGGCGCAGTTTGCGGTGCGCCGGCGTCGGCCGACCGCCCGGCTCAAGGCCGTCGATGGTGCGCCGGTCGATGCGCACCTGGTGCTGCGGGCCGAGTCGCTGGGCGTGCGCGAATCGAAACTCGATGTGCTGATCAGCGAATTCGGCGAGGCCGCCGTGCGCGACCAGCTCGACGTGCTGGAGCGACGTGCCAACGACAGCCGGCTGCGCGGTGTCGACAACGGCCATTCCTACCTGCGCTCGCTGCTGCGCAACGACGCCAGCGGCGCCGACGCCGCGCCGGCCGGCCCGCCCGCCACGCCGATGGTGACCGAACCGGTTGCCGCCGCCGCGGTGGCAGCGGGTGAGGGCAGGGCGGTCGATCCGGCCACGCAGTGGCTGAGTGACCGCATCGGCGCGATCAAGGCCGAACTGGCGGCGCTGGACCCGGTGCACCGTGGCCATTGGGTGGCGTTGAGCCTGGCCGATCTGGCGGCCAAGAACCTGCTGAGCGCCGTGATCTCGCGCCGGGCCGCCCAGGGCGACGTGCTGCACGGCGTGCTGGGCTCGGTGGTGGTGCGCCTGTACGCCAGCGCCGTGCACGGGCCGGGCTGGGACCAGCCACCGCCCGAGCTGGCCGCGCGCCCGGGCGCCGGCACGACCTGAGCGGGCCGCAGGGCCTCAGGCGCCGAGAGACCTCGGACCCTTGGACGCTTGGACGCTCAGGTCTTCGCGTCGTCCGCCGCATCAGCCGCATCAGCCGCTTCAGCCACCAGCGGCGGCAGCGCCAATACAAACACGCGGTCGCTGTCCAGCGCCGACCAGTCCAGCACCTCGCCGATGCCCAGCCGCTGCGCACCGATGCCCGCCTGTCCGCTGTCGACCAGCGCCCGCTCGGGGCTGGCACGCAGCAGCACGAAGCGCAGCGTGCGGCCGTTGCGGCGCAGCGTCAGTTCGGCACGCGGCCAATGGCTGGGCAGGGCCGGCGTGAAGCACAGGGTGCGGGCCTGCAACTGCAGGCCGAAGATCGATTCGACCGCTGCGCGGTGCAGCCAGCCGGCCGCGCCGCTGTACCAGCTCCAGCCACCGCGCCCGGCCCAGGGCGGCTGCGAGTAGGTGTCGCCCGCCACCGCATAAGGCTCCAGGCCGTAGGCCGGCCCCTGGGTCGCATCGGCGCTGCGGTGGGCCGGGCTCAGCCAGGTGAACCAGCGCCAGGCCTGGTCGGCCGCTGCGGCGGCCTGCTGCGGATCCAGGTCCGGCGCCTGCGCCAACCGCGCCATCGCCATCACCGCCCAGACGCCGGCATGGGTGTACTGGCCGCCGTTCTCGCGCACGCCGGGTGGGTAGGCCTGGATGTAGCCGGCGCTGGGCTCGGCCTGCACCAGCGGTGGATGCAGCAGCCGCAGCACGCCGGCCTCGGCATCGGCCAGCTCGGCCTGCACCGAGGCCATGGCCTGGCGCTGCCGGTCCAGCGGCGCGGCGCCCGAGAGCACCGCCCAGGCCTGGGCGATCAGGTCGATGCGCGCCTCGGCATTGGCATGTGAGCCCAGCGGCGTGCCGTCGTCGAAGTAGGCGCGGGTGAACCATTGGCCGTCCCAGGCGGTGTCCAGCAGCGCGGCGCGCCAGCCGGTGGCCGCGGCCTCCCAGGTCGACGCACGATCGGCCTGGCCCCGCGCGCGTGCCAGCGGCGCAAAGCGGGCCACCAGATCGCACAAGAACCAGCCCAGCCACACCGATTCACCGCGCCCGCCGGCGCCCACGCGGTTCATGCCGTCGTTCCAGTCGCCGCTGCCCATCAGCGGCAGGCCGTGGGCGCCCACGCGCAGGCTGCGGTCGATGCTGCGCGCGGCGTGTTCGTAGACGCTGGCAATCGCGGCGCTGACCTGCGCGATGCCGTAGATGTCCTCGGCATGCTCGGGGATCACCAGGCCCTCGATGAAGGGCACGGCCTCGTCGAGCAGGGCCTGGTCGTCGGTGGCCTGCAGGTAGTGCAGGCAGGCGTGCGGCAGCCACAGCAGATCGTCGCTGAAATGCGTGCGCACGCCGGCGCCACCGGGCATGTGCCACCAGTGCAGCACGTCGCCTTCAGCGAACTGGTGCGCGGCGCAGCGCAGGATCTGCTGGCGCAGCAGCGCCGGCGCCGCCCAGGCCAGGGCCAGCGTGTCCTGCAGCTGATCGCGGAAGCCGGTGGCGCCGCCGGCCTGGTAGAAGCCGGCCTTGGCCCACAGGCGGCAGGCCACCGTCTGGTACAGCAGCCAGCGGTTGACCAGCGCGTCGAACAGCGGATCAGGGGTCTGCACGGTGGTGGCGCCCAACAGCTGATCCCACTGCGTGCGGCCGGCCGTCTCGCGCGCGGCCGGTGCCTGCGGTGCCGCGGCCTGGGCCAGCTGCACGGCTGCCAGCGGGCTGTCTGCATAACCCAGCAGGAACGCATGCTCGCTGGCCTCGCCGGCCGCCAGCACCAGCCGTGTGGACAGCGCCGCGCAGGGGTCCAGGCCGCTGCCCTGGGCCTGCAGCCAGTGGTCGGGCAGCACCGGCTGGCCGCGGGCGTCCAGCGTTTCGCGGCGGTCGCAGGTCCAGTCGTGCAGGTGGTCGGTCGCACCGGTCAGCGCCAGGAAGGCGGTGCCCTCGCCGAAGCCGGCCGAGGGCTCGCGCTGGGTGGCGGTCAGCACCAGCAGACTGCGTGCATCGGCGTCGTTCAACAACATGCGGTGGCGTGCCGTGTGCACCGTGTGGCGGTCGGCGAGCGCGGCGCCCATCAGCCAGTCGACCAGGCCGGTGAGGCGCAGCCGCTGGGTGCGCCGGCCGGTGTTGGTGATGTGCAGGCGCAGCTGCTTGAGCGCGCTGGCCGGGTCCACGCACCAGCTGGCCTGCACCTGCAGATCACCGCGCTGGTGGCTGATGGTGGTGCGGCCCGGCGCGTGGCGCACCTGGTAGGTCAGGCTGGCGTCGCCCCAGGCGCCGGGGGCCAGGCTCCACACGTCCAGGCTGCGCAGATCCTGCAGCAGGAAGGTCTCGGCCGAGGGGTCGGCCACCGGGTCGTTGCGCCAGGCGGTGATCTGGTTGAGCCGGCTGTTGCGGGCCCAGGTGTGGCCGCCGCCGGCCTCGGAGACGATGCTGCCGAAGTCGGGATTGGCCAGCACGTTGACCCAGGGCCGCGGCGTGCGCGCCTGGGCATGCACGGCAAATCCGAAACTGCCGTCGGCCGCAAAGCTGCCGTGTGCGGCCGCTGCCGGCCCGGTGTGGTGGTGGTTTTGGTCGTGGATGCTGGCCGGCGCCAACGCCACGGTGGCCACGTCCTGCCGGGCCTGCAGCGCCTCGTCGTGCAGCAGTGCCCAGGCCTGCACATGGTGCGCCAGCGGCCGGCCGTCGGCCTGCAGGCACACCCGGGCCACGGCCTGCAGCGTGGCCAGCTCGGCGCCCGACAGCTCGTCGGCCCGCAGCACATGCAGCACCGCCCGTTCGGCCGCGGGTTGATGGGCGTTGTCGACGGCGATGCCGTCGCGCAGCGCGGTGATCTCGCGCTGCAGCGCCATCTGGTAGCTGGCCGGCTCGTTGTTGACCACCACCAGATCGCAGGCCAGGCCGCTGGCGCCCCACAACCGCAGCGCGCGCGCCAGCGTGCGCAGCAGCCCCAGGCCGTGCGGTGCGCCGGCCTGCACCAGCAGCAGCGCCCGCTCGCCCGACAGGCCCAGCCGCCACAGCAGCCGGCGGTCGCAGGTGTCGCCGCCGCACTCGGGATGCACCCGCGTCAGGCCCAGCAGCAGCGCGGTGGTCAGCAGCTGGATGGCGGCCAGCTCGTCGGCGCCGATGCGCAGTGCACGCAGCCGGATGCCGGCCAGCGTGGCCGACATCAGTGAGGCGCGTTGCACATGGCTGGGCTGGCGGTACTTGTCGACCACCGCGCGCAGCGTGGCATCGTCGTCGCAGGCGGCGGTGGCAAAGGTCAGCTGGGCCTTGGCACCGGGCGGGATGCGCAGGCGCACCGCCAGCACGCACACCGGATCGAGGCCGGTGTCCAGCGCCAGTGCCTGCGGCGTGGCCGGCAGCGCCTGCAGCGTGGCCTGCGGCTGCGCCGGCGTGTGCTGGCGGCCCAGCCACAGCGCGCGGTCGACCTGGCCTTGAAAGGCCACGGCGTGGCGGTCGGGCTCGGTGACGAAGTGCGCCATGTGCAGCCCGCCCTCGCCCATCAGGCGGGGCGTGCGCTGAAACACCAGCGCCTGCGCCGCGGGCCGCCACTCGGCGCGCACGAACAGCTTGCTGAAGGCCGGATGCGCCTCGTCGGCACGGGCGTCGGTCAGCGTCACCTCGAAGGCCGAGATCAGCTCGATGTCCAGCGTGTGGCTGCCCGGGTTGCGCAGTTCGACCTGGCGGAACTCGATGTCGTCCTCGGGGCTGACCCAGGTGGTGATGCTGGTCTGCAGGTCGGGCCAGCTGGCGTCCAGGCACAGCCGGTCGGCATGGAACACGCTTTGGTAGTGCGCCGCCGGATCGGGCGCCGGGTGCTGGGTCAGCGACACCAGCGGCTGCGCCGGGCTGCGGCGCAGGTAGAAGAAGCTGCCCAGCTCGTCGCGCAGCGCATCGTCGCGCCAGCGGGTGATGCCCACGGCCCCGCGGCGGCTGTGGCCGGCACCGTTGCCGCGCAGGGCCACGTGGTAGCGGCCGTTGCTGAGCAGGTGCGTGGGCTCGACCGCCTGCGTGCCGGGCAGCACCTCGCGCTGCAGGGCCGGTGGCCGCCGGCCCGAGGGCAGCGGCGCCATCGCCGGCGGCGCCGGCAGCACCGGCACCTCGCGCGGGGCGCGCTCGTGCAGCAGCGAGGCCATCGCCTCGATCTGCGGATGGGCCATGCCCCAGCGCTGTGCCACGCCGCCCAGCAGCACGTTGGCCAGCGCCACGATGCTCATGCCCTGGTGGTGGGCCATGAAGGTGTTGACCGGCGTGCAGCGCTGGCTGCCGGTCTGGCGCGCCGGGCTGAAGTCCAGCGCCTCGATGAAGCCGTGGTGGCCGCGCGCACCCAGGTCTTGCAGGGCGTCGAAGTTGCGGCAGGCCGCAGCGGCGTCCACCTGCGCGGCCAGCGCGGTGGCGTAGGGCGCGATCACCAGCTCGTCGGGCGGGGTGCGGCGCAACGCCAGGCGCGGCACGCCCTGCGGCGCGTACTGGTAGGCCAGGGTGTGGTCGCAACCGGCATGCGCCGATTCCGAGATGCCCCAGGGCACGCCGTGCGTGCGTGCAAAGTGGACCTGTTCGCGCAGCGCCGCGCGGGTGGCGCCGTGCAGCACGCTGCCCCAGGGCTCGGCCAGCACCAGCGTGGGCATCAGGTACTCGAACATCGAGCCCGACCACGAGCGCAAGCCGGCCGTGCCGCCCACCGCAAAGAACGGCCGGCCCAGCGCGGCCCAGTGGCGCACCGGCACATCACCCTTGGCGATCGCCAGCAGGCTGGTCAGGCGCGATTCGGACGCCAGCAGGTCGTAGAAGCCGGCGTCCAGCTGCTGCTCGGCCACGCGGTAACCGATGTGCAGCAGGTGGCGCTTGGGGTGGTACAGGAAGCTGAAGTCGGCCGCCCAGGCCAGCTGCTCGCACTGATCGGCCAGCGCCCGCAGGCGCGCGGCGGTGTGGCGTTCGTCGGGGTCGGCGGCACGCTCGCGGCAGGCCTGCGCCACCGCCAGCAGGTGGCCGCTCAGGTTGCCGCTGTCCACGGTGGACACGTACATCGGCAGCAGCGGTGCGCCGGTGGCCGTGTCGTACCAGTTCAGGAAATGGCCGCGGTGGCGCTGCAGCGTGAACAGGGTGGCGAGCGTGGCCTCCAGGCGCAGCACCAGCTCGAGCGTGCCGATCCAGCCGAACTGCCGCGCGCAGGCCGTGGCCAGCAGGTACAGCCCGATGTTGGTGGGCGAGGTGCGGCGCGCCAGCATCTCGTGCGGCGTGATCTGCAGGTTGTCGGGCGGCAGGTGCAGGTCGTCGGCGGTGACGCAGCGCTCGAAGAAGCGCCAGGTGTCACGCGCCACCGCATGCAGCGTGGCCTGGTCTTCGGGCGACAGCGGCGCGCCGGCGGGCGCCGGTTCGGGCCGGCTGGCCCACCAGATCCACAGCGGGGCCGACGCCCACAGCAGGCACAGCGCCAGCGCCCAGGCCGGCGCCACGCTGCCACCGGCCAGCAAGCCCAGCAGCAGCGCGGCGGCCAGCAGCGACACCGCGCGGTGCTGGTGCAGGCTGCCGGCCAGCGTGGTCTGCGCGGCGGCCTGCGCGGCATCGGCAGTGGTCCATTGCAGCAGGTGGCGCCGGCTGATGGCCAATCGCCACAGCGTGCGCCCGATGGCATCACTGGCCAGCGCGGCGTGCTGCAGCAGCAGCACGCCATGCCACAGCGCGCCGCACAGCGCACGCGCGCCGTCGGCCGCGGCGGCCCGGTAGAAGTGGCGCTTGGCCACGCTGTCGCGGCTGGGCGCAAAGCCGGCCACCGCGCCCATCAGCGGGCCCGCGGCAAAGGCCGCCAGCACCAGCAGCACGGCGCTCAGCGGCGACAGCCCATCGGCGGCCAGCACCAGCACCAGCAAGGCCAGTGCGGCCGGTGCCACCAGCGAGCGGCGCAGGTTGTCCAGCAGCTTCCAGCGGTTGACCGCGGCCAGCGGGTAGCGCCGCGGCTGCAGCAGGAAGGGCAGCAGCTGCCAGTCGCCGCGCATCCAGCGGTGCTGGCGCGAGGCCGCCACGTCGGCGTGGAAGGGCGCGTCCTCGATCAGCGAGATGTCGGTCACCGCCGCGCAGCGCGCCAGCGCGCCTTCGAGCAGGTCGTGGCTGAGCACCCGGCCTTCGGGCAGCCGACCGCCCAGCACCGCGTGCACGGCCTGCACCTGCAGCAGGCCCTTGCCGGTGAACGAGCCTTCGCCGAACACGTCCTGGTAGACCTCGGAGCTGGCGGCGCTGTAGGGATCGATGCCGCATTGCCCGGCAAACAGCCAGTGGTAGGGCGTCAGCTCGGCCGGCATCGGCAGCGGCGTCACCAGGTGCGGCTGCAGGATGCCGTAGCCCGCCAGCACGCGCCGGCCGTCGTCGCTGAGCTGCGGCTGGTTGTGCGGATGGGCGGCCACGCCCACCAGATCGTGCAGGCTGCCCGGTGGCAACTGGGTGTCGCTGTCGAGCGTGAGCAGGTAGGCCGTGCCCGGCGCGATGTGCGACAGCGCGCCCAGGTCGATGAAGTCGTGGCTGGGTTCGCCCGCCAAGGCGGCGATCAGCTGCTCGAGCTTGCCGCGCTTGCGCTCCCAGCCCAGCCAGCGGTTTTCGGTGGCGCAGAACTGGCGGCGCCGGTGCAGCAGCAGGAAGCGCGGCGGTGCCTCCGCGTTGGTCTGCGTGTCGGCGGGCGCGCCGGCGTTGAGTTGCTCGACCGCGCGCACCGCAGCGGCCAGCAGCGCGTCGTCGTCGGGCGCCTGGGCGGCGCTGGCGTCGGCCCAGTCGGTGAGCAGCGCGAACTGCGCATGCGCCTCGGGGTTGGCCAGCGCATGCAGGTGCAGGCGGTGGGCCAGGCGGGTGATGCCGGCGGCGCTGGTCAGCATCGCCGGCACCACCACCATCACCCGGTGCTCGCTGGGGATGCCGCCGGCCAGCGCCAGGCGTGGCAGGTGCTGCGGGCGCACCGATTCGCTGATCAAGCGGTGGATCACCGCCACCACCGCCTCGGAGGCCGGCAGCAGCATCAGCAGGGCGGTCACCGCGCCCAGCCCGGTGGCCAGCGCCACGCCCTGGTGCTGCAGCATCGCCGCCACCAGGGCCAGCG